>NZ_JAAFZC010000001.1:0-300000 GCF_010614805.1 Pseudooceanicola aestuarii | reverse complement strand
GGGTGAAACAGCAGAAGGCCCGCCGTTTCGGGCGGGCCTTCGTCATCGGGCCTGGGGGGCGATTATTGCGGGATCTCGCCGTCCAGCCCTTCGACGTAGAAGTTCATGCCGGCCAGGGTGCCGTCATCCGCCGTCTCGCCCTCGGCCAGCCAGTCGGAGCCGTCCTGCTTCTTCAGCGGGCCGGTAAAGGCGTGGTAGCTGCCGTCTGCCAGCGCGTCCTTCAGGGCCAGCGCCTCTTCCTTGACCTCGGCGGGGACCGCATCGGTGATCTCGCCGATGCCCACCATGCCCGGGCCGATGCCATCCCAGGTGTCCATGCTTTCCCAATTGCCATCCATGACCGCCTGCACGCGAGCGATGTAATAGGGCGCCCAGTTGTCGATGATCGAGGACACCCGCGGTTTCGGCGCGAATTCGGCCATGTCGGAGGCCTGGCCAAAGGTGATCACGTTGCCTGCCGCCTCGGCCGCGGCCTGGGGCGCGGTGGAATCGGTGTGTTGCAGGATCACGTCGGCGCCCTGTTCGATCAGGGTGCGGGCGGCGTCGGCTTCCTTGGCGGGATCGAACCAGGTGAAGGCCCAGACGATCTTGAACTCGACGTCGGGGTTGACCTTCTTGGCGTGGATATAGGCGGAGTTGATGCCGCGAATGACCTCAGGGATCGGGTAGGAGCCGATATAGCCCACCACGTTGCTTTCGGTCATGTGGCCCGCGATCGTGCCCTGCACCGCCCGGCCCTCGTAGAAGCGCGCGGAATAGGTGGAGACGTTGTCGGCGCGCTTGTAGCCGGTGGCGTGCTCGAATTTCACGTCGGGGAATTTCTGGGCGACGTTGATCGTCGGATCCATGTAACCGAAAGAGGTGGAGAAGATCAGATCGGCACCGTTCAGCGCCATCTCGGTCATCACGCGTTCGGCGTCGGGGCCTTCGGGGACGTTCTCCACGAAGACGGTTTCGACCGCGTCGCCGAATTCCTCCTCGACCGCCAGGCGGCCCTGGTCATGTTCGTAGGTCCAGCCGCCGTCGCCGACGGGGCCGACGTAGACAAAGCCGACCTTGACCTTCTCGGCGTGGCTGGCGGCAAAGGCGCCGGTGGCAAGCGCCAGGGTCATGGCGGCACTGGCCAGGAATGTTCTCTTTTGCATCTGCTTCTCCCTGATTGGTGGTGGCAGCGGGCCTCACTGAGAGGCGTGAAAGGACCGTCCCAGCGAGGCAGGCGCCCGGCTGCGGTCCGCGGACATGATGACCAGCACGAGGATGGTGATCAGGTATGGGGACATGGAAAGGTATTCGACGGGAATGGCAAGGCCCGCCGCCTGTAGATTGAGCTGTAGTACGGTGACGCCGCCGAAAAGATAGGCACCCAGCAGGACGCGCCAGGGTTTCCACGAGGCAAAGACCACCAGCGCCAGGGCGATCCAGCCGACGCCCGCGGTCATGCCTTCGGTCCATTGTGGCACCCGGATCAGGGAGATGTAGGCCCCGCCCAGCCCGGCGCAGGCGCCGCCGAACGCGATGGCGGCCACCCGGATCAGGCGGACCTTGTAGCCAAGGGCATGGGCGGCGTCGTGGTTCTCACCCACCGCGCGCAGCACCAGCCCGGCGCGGGTATAGGTCAGAAACCCCCAGACGGCGGCGACCAGCGCGACCCCGAAATAGACCATCAGATCATGACCGAACAGGATCCGTCCGACCACCGGCAGATCGGTCAGCACGGGGATGTCCAGCCGGGGCGTGGCGGGCGGTTTGATCCCGACATAGCCCTGGCCCAGCAGCGATGACAATCCCAGCCCGAACAGCGTCAGCGCCAATCCCGACGCCACCTGGTTGGCCAGCGCGAATTGCGTCAGCCCGGCGAACAGCAGCGAAAGCAGGGCGCCGCCCGCAGCGGCGGCGACAAAGCCGATGGTGGGGGAACCGGTGCCCACGGCCACGGCAAAGCCGCATATCGCGCCGGTGATCATCATCCCCTCCACGCCCAGGTTCAGCACGCCCGCGCGTTCGACGACCAGTTCGCCCACGGCGGCGATCATCACGGCGGTCGCCGCCACCATGAGCGAGGCGATCAGCAGGACGGGATTGATTGCGGACAGGTCCATCAGGCGGTCTCCCTCGTGGCGGGACGCAGGCGGTAATTGGTCAGGACATCCACCGCCAGCAGAAAGAACAGCAGCATCCCCTGGAACACCTGGATCGCGGCGGCGGGCAGGCCCAGCTGGCTTTGCGCGCTGTCACCGCCGATATAGGTCAACGCCATCAACAGCCCGGCCAGCAGGATGCCCACCGGGTGCAACCGCCCCAGAAAGGCGACGATGATCGCGGTGAACCCGTAGCCGACATTGAAATCGATGCTGACCTGGCCCGCTGGCCCGGCCACCTCGAACAGACCCGCCAGACCTGCCAGGGCGCCAGAGGTGCCAAGGCAGAACAGGATCAGCCGCGCAGGCCGCACACCCGCGAACCGCGCGGCGCGGGGCGCCTCGCCGGTCAGGCGGATGTGGTAGCCCAGGATATGCCGGTTCAGCAGCACATAGGCAAAGATCACCGCGATTACCGCCGCCGCAACGCCCCAATGCATCCCTGTCCCGGCGAACAGCTCGGCATTATGGGCCGACGCATATTGTTGCAGATTTCGCGATCCGGGAAAGCCGAAGCCCTCGGGGTTCTTCAACAATCCGAGGGAGGCGGAGGCAAGAAGCTGTTCGGCCACATAGACCAGCATCAGCGACACGAGGATCTCGTTGGTGCCGAACCGGACCTTCAGAAGGGCCGGAATCATCGCCCAGACCCATCCGCCCAGGGCGCCGGCGATGACCATCAGCGGAAAGATGAACCAGCCCTCCATCGGATAGAAGGCCAGGCCGACACCCGCGCCGCAGATGGCACCCAGGATATATTGCCCCTCCGCCCCGATGTTCCAGATCCCGGCGCGAAAGCCCAGGCTGAGCCCGATGGCGATCAGGACCAGCGGCGCGCCTTTGACCAGCAGCTGCGGGCGATAGTAGAATGCGAATTCGCCGAACAGCGGATCCCAGAAGATGACGCGCAGCGCCTCGACCGGGTCCTTGCCCAGGGCGGCGAACAGCAATCCCCCGGCAATCATCGTGGCCAGCACCGCCAGGAACGGGGTGACATAGGCGAACAGGGCCGAGGGCTGCGGCCGTTTTTCCAACCTCAGCATCCACGCCGCTCCATCTTTGTCTCGTCAATACTTTCCGGGGGGAGAGGCGCCCGGTACGGCGCCTCGGGGGGCGGAAAGCCCCCCGCCCGGCAGGCCATGTCAGACATGCGCCACCTCCATCCCGTGGGCGCCGCCCATCATCAGGCCGATCTCCTCCATGCTCAGCCCGCGGGCGGGGCGGATGTCGGACAGCCGCCCCTCGTTCAGCGCGGCAAAGCGGTCGGAGACCTCCATCAATTCGTCCAGATCCTGGCTGATCACGATCACGGCGGTGCCGCCGGCGGCCAGGTCCAGGATCGCCTGCCGGATCGTGGCGGCGGCGGCGGCATCCACGCCCCAGGTCGGCTGGTTCAGTACCAGAACCTCGGGCCGTTGCAGCACCTCGCGACCGATGACGAATTTTTGCAGATTGCCCCCCGACAGCGCGCGCGCGGCCGTGGCGGTGCCGGGGGTGCGCACGTCAAACCTTTCGATGATGCGGCGGGCGAAATCTTCCGCCTTGCCCCATTTCAGAAAACCACGGGTCAGCAGGCCCTCGCGCTCCGCACCGGTGAGAAGAGCGTTTTCCGTCAGGCTCATGTCGGGGGCGGCGGCGTGGCCCAACCGTTCCTCCGGACCGGTCAGCAGACCCAAGCGTCGCCGCGTGCCGGGGCCGGCGGCGCCAATTTCCGCACCGTCCAGGCGGATCATGCCGGGGGCGGCGCGCAATTCGCCGGAGAGGGCGGCCAGAACCTCGTCCTGGCCATTGCCGGCAACCCCGGCCAGGCCCAGAACCTCGCCCGCGCGAACGGTCAGGGAAATGTCTTTCAGCGACGTGCCGAACTGACCGGGGGAGGCGACGTTCAGCCCGCGCAGCTCCAGCCGAACCTCGCCGGGGGCCTTTTCTTCCCGCTCCGGGCGGTGCAATTCGGCGCCGACCATCAATTCCGCCATCTGGGCGGCGGTGACCTCGCGCGGGGTGCAGGTCGCGACCTTGCGGCCCAGCCGCAGGATCGTCGCCTCGTCACACAGGGTGCGGATCTCCTCAAGCTTGTGCGAGATATACAGGATCGACGTGCCGTCGGCCTTCAGCTTGCGCAGGGTGGCAAACAGGATCTCCACCTCCTGCGGCGTCAGAACCGAAGTCGGCTCGTCCATGATCAGCAGGCGCGGGTTCTGCAACAGGCAGCGCACGATCTCCACACGCTGGCGCTCGCCTGCCGACAGATCGCCCACTACGCGCCAGGGGTCCAGCGGCAGCCCGTAGAGGTCCGAGACCTCGCGGATGCGGTCGGCAAGCTCGCGGGTGCGCGGCGGGTCAGCCATCCCCAGAGCGATATTTTCGGCTACGTTCATCGCGTCGAACAGGGAGAAATGTTGAAACACCATCGCCACACCCGCCGCGCGTGCGGCCTTCGGTTCTGCCGGGGCGAAGGCGGTGCCGTTCAGCATCATGTGGCCGGAATCGGGTTTCACCAGCCCGTAGATCATCTTGACCAGCGTTGACTTGCCCGCGCCATTCTCGCCCAGCAGGGCGTGGACTTCGCCGGCGTGGATATCGAAGGTCACGTCGTCATTGGCCACGACGCCGGGATAGGCCTTGGTCAGGCCCGCGATCGAAAGAAGTTTGTCCGTCACCCCGTCCCTTCCCTTGCGGCGTCTTGGCGCGCCGTCCGGCTGTTCCTGTCCCTTAGTAGCCCGGCGGCGACGCTGACGGCAATCTCCTGCGGGTGTTTCCCACAGGCCGGGTCGCCGATCGGGCAGGCAATGCGCGATATCGCGGCATCAGCGTGACCCATTTGCCGCAACCGTTTGTGAAAGCGCGCCTTCTTTGTCGCCGATCCGATCAGACCCAGGGTGGAGAATCCGCGCCTCAGCAGCGCGTCGCACAGGGCCAGATCGATGGCGTGGGAATAGGTCAGCACCAGGTGCCCGGCCTCGGGCGGGGCATGGGCGGACAGCCGGGGCAGATCGGTGGCGGACAGGGGGGTCACACCGTCGGGCAGCGTGCTGGGGAACCGTTCCGGCCCGGTATCGGCCCAGTGGATCGCGAGGCCGGGCAAGGGGGCCAGAACCTGCACCAGCGCGCGGCCAACATGGCCCGCGCCCCAGATCCAAAGCGGCTGCGCCGGCGGGGTCAGCGGTTCGATCAGCCAACCATCCAGCAGCTGGGCCGGGGGCAGGGCGCCGGTGGCACGGGCCCGCGCCAGCAGGCGGCGGACAGAGAAGGGCGGCGCGGCGTCTGGGCCCCTGTCAGGCGTCCCGTCGGGGGCCACGGCTACCGGACGGGCAAGGATCTGCATCGCGCTTGCATCCAGCGCGGCCAGTCCGGCGGCGTCCCAACCCTCGTGGAACAGCGCCACCGCCCCGCCGCAGCATTGCCCCAGGTCGGGACCCAGGGCGCGGCGTTGCAGGTGCCGGGGCAGGGTGCTGCCCTGCGCGGTATCGGGTGCGCAGTCGGCCAGCAGACGGCGAGCACGGGCGATCGCTTCGAATTCCAGCGTGCCGCCGCCGATTGTTCCGGACACTTCCTGCGCTGTCACGATCATTGCCGCGCCGACTTCCCGCGGGGTCGACCCTCGGACCTCCGCCACAACGACGCGCAGGGCGCGCCCGGACCGGGCGACGGCCTGACGCAGGGCGGGGAGATCACGCATCGCGCACCCGTGCCACGGCGGCCAGCACCCGTTCGGGCGTGGCGGGCGCGTCCAGCGCGGGATAGGCGCTGCCACAGGCGGCGACAGCGTCCGACAGCGCCAGGAAGGCGGAGATGCCCAGCATGAAGGGCGGTTCGCCCACGGCCTTGGAGCGGTAGATCGTCGCCGCCGGGTTCGGCTGATCCCACAGATCCACGTTGAAGATGCGCGGGCGGTCGCCGCAAGCGGGTATCTTGTAGGTGCTGGGGGCGTGGGTCTTCAGCCGCCCTGCCTCGTCCCAGACCAGTTCTTCCGAGGTCAGCCAACCGGCGCCCTGGACATATCCGCCCTCGACCTGGCCGATATCCAGCGCGGGGTTCAGGGACGCGCCCGCGTCATGCAGGATATCCGCGCGCAGGATGCGGTATTCCCCGGTCAGCGTGTCCAGCGCGACCTCTGTCACCGCCGCACCATGGGCAAAGTAGAAGAACGGCCGCCCGGCACCCTTGATCCGGTCCCAGGCCAGGTCGGGGGTGCGGTAAAACCCGGTGGCCGACAGGCTGACGCGGTTTTCATAGGCCAGCAGCGCCGCCTGGGCAAAGGTCATCTCGGTCGTCCCTGCCTGCACCTTGCCATCGGCAAAGCGGACCTCCCCCGGTGCGACATCGTGGATCCGGCCCAGCACGTCAGCCATCCGGTCGCGTATCGTGTCGCAGGCCGCCGCCGCCGCCATTCCGTTCAGATCCGAACCGGAGGACGCGGCGGTGGCCGAGGTATTGGGCACCTTGGCGGTGTCGGTCGCGGTGATCTTCACCGCGTCCACCGGCAGGCCGAACCGGCTGGCCGCGACCATGGCGACCTTCTGGAACAGGCCCTGCCCCATCTCCGTGCCGCCGTGGTTCAGATGGACGGATCCGTCCTGATAGACATGGACCAGAGCACCCGCCTGGTTCAGGTGGGTCAGGGTAAAGGAGATGCCGAACTTCACCGGGCTCAGCGCCAGACCCTTCTTGATCACGGGGTTGGCGGCATTCCAGGCCTGCACCGCCGCGCGGCGGGCGGCGTAGTCGGAGGTTTCGACCAGCCGGTCGGTCAGGCCATGCAGCAGGAAATCCGTGACAGCCATCCCGTAGGGCGTGGTCTGCGCCTCCTCCGCCACCGCGTCCAATGCCGCTTCCACAGCGCCTTCGGCGGGCAGGGCCTGCACCGCGCCGCGCGATGTCGCATCGCTGGCGGGGGTGGCAGGGCCGTCGATCAGAGAGGCGGTATGCGTTGGCGCCTCTGGCGCCGGCGGCGGCGGGGCGCCGGCCACCCGCGCGGCGTCGGCATAATAGTTCACCCGCCGCACCGCCAGCGGATCCATGTTCAGCGCATGGGCGATATGATCGATCACCCGTTCGATCCCCAGAACCCCCTGCGGCCCGCCGAAGCCGCGATAGGCGGTGGCGCTTTGCATGTTGGTCTTCAGCCGGTGGCTTTCGATCCGGGCATGGGGCAGGTGATAGGCATTGTCGCTGTGCAGCATTGCGCGGTCGGCAACCGGCAGGGACAGATCCTGCGCCCAGCCGCAGCGCGTCAGTTGCAGGAACTCCACCCCCGCGATGCGCCCGGTGTCATCGAACCCGGCGCGGTAGTCGATGCGGAAATCGTGCCGTTTGCCGGTAATGATCATGTCGTCATCGCGGTCATAGCGCATCTTGCAGGGACGCCCGGTGCGCGCGGCCATCACGGCACAGGCCACGGCCAGCGCGTTGCCCTGGCTTTCCTTGCCGCCGAACCCGCCGCCCATGCGCCGGGTTTCGACGCGAACGGAATGCATCGGCAGGCCAAGCGCCTCGGCGACCTTGTGCTGGATTTCCGTCGGGTGCTGGGTGGAGGAGACGATCACCATCTCTCCGCCCTCCTGGGGCAGGGCCAGCGCGGCCTGGCCTTCCAGGTAGAAATGCTCCTGCCCGCCCATGTCGATCCGGCCTTCGACCACGTGGGGGGCGGCGTCGATGGCGGTGGCGGGATCGCCCTTGGTGTAGATGCGCGGCCCTTCCTCGAACCGGCTGTCGGCGGCCATCGCCTCTTCGTAGGTCAGGATCGGGGGCGTCTGGGCGATGCCAAGCCCGGCCCGCACCGCCGCGCGCCGCGCCGCGTGATGCGATGTGGCCGCCACGACAAAGATCGGCTGGCCCGCGTAATGCACCGTGCCGGTGGCCAGCAGCGGTTCGTCATGGGCCGAGGGGGAAACATCGTTGGCAAAAGGCAGATCCTGCGCCGTCAGCACGGCCACCACGCCCGGTGCGGCGCGCACCGGGTCCAGGTCCAGCATCTCCACCACGCCGCTGGCATGGGGGGAGGTGCCGAAACACAGGTGCAGCGCGTTGGCCGGCAGGGGCGTGTCATCGACGTAGCGCGCGGCGCCCGTCACGTGCAGGCGGCCGCTGTCATGGGGCAGGGGGCTGCCGACGGGGGCTTTCATCACGGAGGGGGGCGTGCCCGGTGCGCTCATGCCGTCACCTGCGCGAGGTCTGTGGGCGCGCCCAGATCGGCTAGGAAATAGCGGGTCAGCAGATTGCGGGCCACGTCGAGCCGATAGGCGGCCGATGCGCGCATGTCGCTGATCGGCTGGAAATCTTCCTCCCAGGCGTCCCAGGTGGCGGCGATCGTGTCTTCGGTCCAGGGCTGGCCGGTCAGTGCCGCCTCTACCGCCGTGGCGCGTTTCGGGATTGCGGCCATGCCGCCAAAGGCGATGCGGGCGTCGGTCACGCTGCCATCGGTCACCGAGATGTTGAAACAGCCGCACAGGGCCGAGATGTCCTGATCGAACCGCTTGGAAATCTTGTAGCATTCCAGACGGTCGTCCTGCCGGGGCAGGGTGATCGCGGCGACGAATTCGCCGGGTTGCCGGTCCTGCTTGCCATAGTCGAGGAAGAAATCCTCAAGCGGCAGGTCGCGGGTCGTATCGCCGCGCCGCAGATGCAGCGTGGCGCCCAGGGCGATCAGCGCCGGTGGCCCGTCCCCGATGGGGGAGGCATTGGCAATGTTGCCGCCGATCGTCGCGGCGTTGCGCACCTGGGTAGAGCCATAGCGGCGCAGCATGTCGGACAGGCCGGGAAAATGCGGCGTCAGCGCCTGCATCATCCGGGTGATCGTGACCCCGGCACCGATGCGGATGCCGTCGGAGCCGATGTCGATCCCTTGCAGGTCCCGGCAGCGGTGCAGGAAGGCGACCTCGCCCAGTTCGCGCATCTGTTTGGTCACGTGCAGGCCCAGGTCGGTGGCGCCACCGATCAGGGTGCCGCGCGGATGCGCCAGGTACCATTCCGCCAATTCGTCCGCCGTTTCGGGCAGGGCTGCCCCGGCGAGGGCAAAGCCACCCTCGGCCGTGTCATCGGCACGGGCCAGATGCGGCGGGGCAGGCTGATCGAATGCCGCCTCCGCCGCGCGGATGATCGGCGCATAGCCGGTGCAGCGGCACAGGTTGCCGGCCAGCGTGTCGTCGTGATCGCGCGCGCCGGTCTGATGCGCCGTGGCCAGCGACATCACGAATCCCGGCGTGCAGAACCCGCATTGCGACCCGTGGTGATCCACCATCGCCTGTTGCACCGGGTGCAAGGTGCCGTCCGGTGCGGCCAGCCCCTCGACCGTGGTGACCGATTTGCCGTGCAGCTGTGGCAGGAACAGGATGCAGGCGTTCACCGCGCGCAGCCCGTCGTTGTCGCCGACCATCACGGTGCAGGCGCCGCAATCGCCCTCGTTGCAGCCTTCCTTGGTGCCGGTCAGACCGCGCGTCTCCCGCAGCCAGTCCAGAAGGGTGGTGGTGGGGGCGATCCCGTCAAGGTCTACCCGGTCTCCGTTCAGGTGAAAGGAGAGTGTCATTGTGCGTATCCGCCGCGTTACCCGTTGGACCGTTCCACCCTTCGATGCGGCGTAGAAGGGCGGGCCTTTCGGTCAGCAAAGCGGGCCGCGCCGCGCAATGCAAGTGTTTCGTGACGCCGGATGCCTGACGGAGGGCGGTGCCGCCCGCCGTGCCTGCCCTTGCGGCGCTGTGGCGGCAGGGGCGGCATTCGCGCTTTCGCCGGGGGGCGGGCGGGCCTAAAATCGACGGATGACCAGCACCCCCCGATTCATTCACCTGCGCGTCCATACCGAATACTCCCTTCTCGAAGGGGCGATCCGGCTGAAAAAACTGCCCGACCTGTGCCGCACCAACGCGATGCCGGCCGTGGCCGTGACGGATACCAACAACCTGTTCGCCGCGCTGGAATTCGCGGTCACGGCGGCGGGGGCGGGGGTGCAGCCGATCATCGGCTGCCAGGTCGATCTGACCTTTGCCCAACCGCAGGGCGACCGGCCGGAACCGCCGGCCCCTCTGGTTCTGCTGGCGCAGAGCGAGCGCGGCTACGAGAACCTGATGAAACTGAACAGCTGTCTCTACCTCGACAAGGCGGGGCAGTTGCCGCAGGTCAGCGTGGAGGAACTTGCCCGCCATTCCGAGGATCTGATCTGCCTGACCGGCGGTCCCGACGGGCCTGTGGGACGGCTGCTGCGTGCCGGCCAGCGTCCGGCGGCGCAGGGGCTGATGACGCGGTTGCAGGAGATCTTTGCCGATCGCCTTTACGTCGAGCTGCAACGCCACCCCGGAGAGGACGGCCCGCCAGAGGCCGAACGGCTGAGCGAACGCGGCTTTGTCGAGATGGCCTATGCCATGGAGATCCCGCTGGTCGCCACCAACGACGTCTATTTCCCCGACGAGAAGATGTACGAGGCCCATGATGCCCTGATCTGCATCGCCGAGGGCACGGCGGTCGATCAGGCCGAACCGCGCCGCCGCCTGACGCCGCAGCATTATTTCAAATCCCCGCAGGAAATGGTGACCCTGTTCGCCGATCTGCCGGAGGCGATCGAGAATTCTGTCGAGATCGCTCGCCGCTGCGCCTTCATGACCTATAAACGTGCGCCGATCCTGCCGAAATTCGCCGATGACGAGGTTGAAGAACTGCGCCGCCAGGCCAAGGCAGGGCTGGAGGCGCGGCTGGCCGTGATCGACCACGCCGCCCCCGTGGAGGATTACGAAAAGCGACTGGAATTCGAGCTGGGC
Source organism: Pseudooceanicola aestuarii (assembly GCF_010614805.1). Classification (NCBI taxonomy): domain Bacteria; kingdom Pseudomonadati; phylum Pseudomonadota; class Alphaproteobacteria; order Rhodobacterales; family Paracoccaceae; genus Pseudooceanicola; species Pseudooceanicola aestuarii. The sequence goes on along the minus strand of NZ_JAAFZC010000001.1, from coordinate 289,115 downwards.
ATCATCGAAGGCATGGGCTTTCCCGGCTATTTCCTGATCGTTGCCGATTTCATCAAATGGGCCAAGGATCACGATATTCCGGTCGGGCCGGGCCGTGGGTCGGGCGCGGGCTCGCTGGTGGCCTATGCGCTGACCATCACCGATCTCGATCCGCTGCGCTATTCGCTGCTGTTCGAACGGTTTCTGAACCCGGAACGGGTCTCCATGCCCGATTTCGACATCGATTTCTGCATGGACCGGCGCGAAGAGGTCATCCGCTATGTCCAGGAGAAGTACGGACGCGACAAGGTGGGCCAGATCATCACCTTTGGCGCCCTGCTGTCCAAGGCGGCGGTGCGCGACGTGGGCCGGGTGCTGCAAATGCCCTATGGCCAGGTGGACCGCCTGTCCAAGATGATCCCGGTAGAGGGGGTGAAACCCGTCTCCATCGTCAAGGCGTTGCAGGACGAACCGCGCCTGCGCGAAGAAGCCCGCAACGAGGAGGTCGTCGACCGCCTGCTGCGCTATGGTCAGCAGGTGGAGGGGCTGTTGCGCAATGCCTCCACCCACGCGGCGGGGGTGGTGATCGGGGACCGGCCGCTGGACGCGCTGGTGCCGCTGTATCAGGATCCGCGTTCGGACATGCCGGCGACGCAGTTCAACATGAAATGGGTCGAACAGGCCGGGCTGGTGAAGTTCGACTTTCTGGGCCTGAAGACACTGACGGTGATCCAGAACGCGATCGAGCAGATCCATGCCTCGGGCCGGGATCTGCATATCGCCGCCGACGGGACAGAGATCTACACCCCCAACGAGGGGGCGGAAAACGACATCGGCCAGATCCCCCTGGACGACCAGAAAACCTATGACCTTTATGCGCGGGCCAAGACGGTCGCGGTGTTCCAGGTCGAAAGCTCGGGGATGATGGACGCGCTGAAACGGATGCGCCCGACCTGTATCGAGGACATCGTGGCGCTGGTTGCGCTGTACCGTCCCGGCCCGATGGAAAACATTCCCACCTATTGCGAGGTCAAGAACGGGCTGCGGGAAATCTCCTCGGTGCATCCGCTGATCGACCACATTCTGGAAGAAACCCAGGGCATCATCGTCTATCAGGAACAGGTGATGCAGATCGCGCAGGTCATGGGCGGCTATTCGCTGGGCGGCGCCGACCTGTTGCGCCGCGCGATGGGCAAGAAGATCAAGGAGGCGATGGACGCCGAACGCCCCAAGTTCGAAAAGGGTGCGGCGGCCAACGGGGTCGACAAGAAGAAGGCGACCGAAGTCTTTGACCTGCTGGAGAAATTCGCCAACTACGGCTTCAACAAATCCCACGCCGCCGCCTATGCCGTGGTCAGCTACCAGACCGCCTGGCTGAAGGCCAACCACCCGGTGGAATTCATGGCCGGCGTCATGAATTGCGATATCCACCTGACGGACAAGCTGGGGATCTATTTCGAAGAGGTGAAGAAGGCGCTGAAGCTGCCTTATGTGCCGCCCTGCGTGAATCGGTCTGACGCGATGTTCCGGGTGGTGGACGGTGCGCTGGTCTACGCGCTGGGCGCGTTGAAAAACGTCGGCCCCGAGGCGATGAAACTGGTGGAGGACGGGCGCCGGGTGGAGGGTGCGGTCAAGCCATTCGCCACGATCTACGATTTCGCCCGCCGGGTGGAGCTGAAGAAGATCGGCAAGCGCCCGCTGGAGATGCTGGCCCGCGCCGGGGCCTTTGACCAGCTGGACGACAACCGGCGCCGCGTGTTCCAGTCGCTGGATGCGCTCGTCGCCTATTCCGCCGCGATCTTCGAACAGAAGGCATCGGCGCAGGTCTCCCTGTTTGGCGAAGCGGGCGAAGATCTGCCCGAACCCCGGCTGGCCCCAGTCACCGACTGGCTGCCCGCCGAACGGTTGAAGGAGGAGTTCACCGCCATCGGGTTCTACCTCTCCGGTCACCCGCTGGACGATTACGCCCGCGCCCTGACCCGCAAGGGGGTCAAGACCCTGGACGAGGTCGGCGCCGCCGCGCAGAACGGGCCGCTGGCGGCCAAGATGGCCGGCATCGTCTCCGCCCGGCAGGAACGCAAATCGGCCCGTGGCAACCGCTTTGCCTTTGTCGCGCTGTCGGACACCACGGGCGCCTACGAGGTCACCGTGTTCTCGGATACGCTGGAAGCCGCGCGCGATGCTCTGGAACCGGGGGAAAAGGTCGTGGTCACGGTGGAGGCGACGCTGGAAAGCGATCAGCTGAAGCTGTTGTGCCGGTCGGCTGTGCCGATGGATGGCGCGGTGGCCGATGTGGGCGCGGCGGGGCTGCGCATCTATCTGGAGGACGCCGCCGCCGTCAACGCCGTGGCGACCGTTCTGGACGGCGCGGTGAGCGCCGCACGCGGGGCGGGCCGGGGGCCGGTGAGTTTCTGCCTGATGGACCCCAGCCTGCCCGGTGAGGTGGAGATCGACACTGGCACGGAATTCCCCGTGACCCCGCAGATCCGCGGCGCGATCAAGAGTCTTCCGGGCGTGATGGCGGTGGAGGAGATGTAGCAGCGCGCGGGCCGCGCGGGCGACTTTTCGGGACCGATGCCGCCGCCCCCCGTGCGCAGACGGTGGGGGGCGCCCGTTCTGACGGGGCTGCGGGACGATTGGCGCCCCGGGGGTATGCGCCGGGGCGTTGCGGTCGGGGCCGACGCAGCGGGCCGGCCCCGGCTGTCAATCCAGCGCCAACCGTTCGCGCAGGGCGTTCAGGGCGCGGCGGTCGGCATCGTCCAGCGGGGCAGAGCGGGCCCGGAACAGCGTTGCCTGGCTGGGCAGGATCAGACCGTCGTCAAGGATCTTCAGGTGGTTGGCGCGCAGCGTTTCCCCGGTGGAGGTGATGTCGGCGATGGCTTCGGCGGTTTCGTTCTTCACCGTGCCTTCGGTGGCGCCTTGACTGTCGATCAGCTGGTAATCGGCCACGCCCCGGTCGCGCAGGAATTCCCGCACCAGCCGGTGATATTTCGTGGCGATCCGCAGCCGGAACCCATGGGTCCGACGGAATTGCGCGGCGGCGGCGTCCAGGTCGTCCAGCCCGCTGACATCGACCCAGGCGGCGGGCACGGCGATGATCAGGTCGGCATGGCCGAAGCCCAGGGTGGAAAGTTCCTCGACCCGCTGATCCCAATGGCCCAACTTCTCCCGGACCAGATCCTGGCCGGTGACCCCCAGGTGAATGCGCCCGGCGGCCAGTTCGCGGGGGATCTCCCCGGCAGAAAGCAGGATCAGTTCCAGCCCTTCGATCCCCTCGACCTGGCCGGCATATTCCCGTTCCGACCCGGCGCGGCGCAGGGTGATGCCCCGCGCGCCGAACCAGTCAAAGGTCTTTTCCATCAACCGCCCCTTGGAGGGGACGCCCAGCTTCACGCTCATGTCGTGCCCTCCGGTTCGGTCACAAGGCCCAGTTCGACCATCAATCCCGGCCGCACCACGGCACCCACAGCCGGGATGCCGCCGGGCCGGCCCTGTGCCTGGCCCAACAGGCGGGTCAACGTGTCGTAGCGCCCGCCCGTGGCAACCGGGGGCAGGTCTGGCCGCGCTTCGGCGTAGAAGCCGAAGACGAAACCATCGTAATATTCCATGTGTGTGCGGCCATAGACGCTTTCGAAATCCAGCGTCGCGACATCGATCCCGCGCCCGTCCAGCGCCTGCGCACGGGCATCCAGCCGGTCCACCGCCGCCACGATGGAGGGCATGTCCACCGCGATGTCGCGCAGCCGTTCCAGCGCGTAGGGCAGGCGTTCGCGCACCGCCAGCACCGCCTCGATCAGGGCGACCTCCTCGGCGGAGACGGGCGGCTCGGCGGCATCGGCGCGCAACAGGGCGATCCGGGCCTCGACCTCGGCCCGGCTGCGCAACCCGATCTGCGGACCGGCTCCGGCCAGCGGATCCTCGGCCGCCAACAGGGCGCTGCGAGCGGGCAGGGGGCGACCCTGGCCAGCATAGCGGTCCAGAAGCGACTTGAACCGCGCCGGGCGCCAGATGTGGCGCCGCAGCGCGCTGCGGCGCGCATCGCTGATCCGCAGGCCGTCCACGGCCGCCATCAGCAGGCCGATGTCACCGGTCGCCGCCCGCAGCCCCAGCGGGGCCAGCGCGGCCTGCACAAGGGCGAAGACCTCGGCATCGGCGGCGGCGGGGTTGCTGCCGTCAAAGATCTCCACCCCGACCTGCATGTATTCGTTGGCGCGGGCCTCGTCTTCCTCCTGTCGCCGAAAGACCTCTCCGGCGTAGGTATAGCGCGCGGGCTCCGCACCCTGGGCCATATGCATCTGCACCACTGGCACGGTGAAGTCGGGGCGCAGCATCTGTTCGCCGCGCAGGCTGTCCGAGGTGGTGTAGGCGCGGGCGCGGATGTCCTCGCCATATAGGTCCAGCAATGTGCCGGCAGGCACCAGGATCGGCGCCTCCACGGCAAGTGCCCCGGCCTGGGCGAACCCCGCCTGCACCTGTGCCGCGCAGGCGCGCACGGCGGATTTGTCGGGGGTGGATTTGCCGGGGCCGGACGGCGCGGGGCGGGCGGGGGGCTGCATCAGTCCTGCCCTGCCAGGATATCCTGGATCTTTTGCACCATCTGGTCGCGCGGCACCTCGAATTGCGAGGGGCGTTCCTTCCATTCCTCCAGCGTGGCGTTCTGCGCGATCTGCGCGCCCAGCACCAGATCCTTGATCTGCACCACGCCGCGGGCTTTCTCTTCGGCGCCTTCGATGACGGCGGCGGGGGAACCGCGCCGGTCCGCGTATTTCAACTGGTTGCCGAAGTTCTTGGGATTGCCCAGATAGACCTCGGCCCGGATGCCGGCTTGGCGCAGCTCGGCCACGATGGACTGGTAATCGGCCATGCGGTCGCGATCCATCACGGTGATGACCACGGGGCCGGGCGCGGTGCTGCCCGCGCGGCCCTTGGCCCGCAGCGCGGCCAGCAGGCGGTCCACCCCGATGGAGACGCCGGTCGCCGGGACCGATTGCCCGGTGAAGCGTTTCACCAGATCGTCATAGCGCCCGCCGCCCGCGACAGATCCGAACTGCCGCTTGCGGCCCTTCTCGTCCAGGATTTCAAAGGTCAGTTCGGCCTCGAACACCGGGCCGGTGTAATAGCCAAGGCCCCGCACAACGGAGGGGTCGATGACGATGCGGTCAGGGCCATAGCCCTGGGCGGCCAGCAGATCGGCCATCTGCGCCAGCTCTTCCACCCCTTCGGCGCCAATGGCCGAGGCGCCGACAGCGGCGCGCAGATTTTCCAGCGTGGCGGCAGAGTCCGCCCCGCGCGAGGTCAAGAAGGCCAGAACGGGCGCGGCCTGCGCATCGTCCAGCCCGACCCCGTCGATATAGGCCCCCGAAGCGTCCAGCCGGCCCTTGCCCAGCAGGTCCCGCACACCGGCCTCGCCCACCTTGTCGAACTTGTCGATGGTGCGCAGCACATCGGCGGATTGCGCCGGATCGGTCACGCCCGTGGCCTCCAGCACGCCATTCAGAACCTTGCGGTTGTTGATCCGCACCAGGTAATCGCCGCGCGGGATCCCGACCTCTTCAAGGCAATCGGCCAGCATGGCGCAGATCTCCGCATCCGCCGCCGGCGAGGCGCTGCCGACCGTGTCGGCATCGCATTGATAAAACTGGCGGAATCGCCCCGGTCCCGGCTTTTCGTTGCGCCAGACGGGTCCCATGGCATAGCGGCGATAGGGCGTCGGCAGGTCGTTGCGGTGCTGGGCATAGACACGGGCCAGCGGCGCGGTCAGGTCATAGCGCAGGGCCAGCCAATCGCCCTTGCCCTCTTCCTCGCCTTCCTGCCAGGCAAAGACACCCGCGTTCGGGCGCTCCACGTCGGGCAGGAACTTGCCCAGGGCCTCGACGGTCTCCACCGCGCTGCTTTCCAGCGCGTCAAAACCGTAGCGATGGTAGACCCCGGCGATCTTCGACAGCATCTCTGCCCGTTCGGTCACGTCCGTGCCGAAATAATCGCGGAACCCCTTGGGCGTTTCCGCGCGGGGCCGGGGGGTCTTCTTCACCTTGGCCATGGGTCTCTTCCTTGCCTGCAATTGCGCCTGCGGGATAGCCCAACCCCCCGCGCGGGGCAAGCGACGCTGGCGCCGTCGCTTGCCTGTGTTAGACAGGCCCGGCAAACTGCCACAGGAGGCCCCGATGGAGGCGCTGGAAGAAAAGATCGCCCATCTGACGCGGATCGTGGATGATCTCAGTGACGAACTGACCCGCCAGGGGCGGGAAATCGACGTGTTGAACCGCCGTGTCGCCATGTTGATGCAGCGCGAGGCGGCGCGCGAACAGGATGGATCCGGCGGCATCGTGATGGGCGACGAAAAGCCACCGCATTACTGAACACCCCACGCGGCTGGGTCTCTGGCCTCTGGTTCCGTGATACCTCGACTTTGCTCTGGCCGGGGGCAAGTCCACAAGGGCGCCGCGATTTTCACAGGCAAGGGCGGTAAAGCCATGCCTGGCCAATATGACGGGACCATCGCTCCGGCGCTGTTACGCTCCGGGAGAGGGAGGGCAATCTCTGTCATGTCGGTCACGAGACCAATGGCACCATGCGGGCGCATCGCCCATGGTTGGAGCGGCCCCGCCCCGTTGCCAGATCACGCCGTGCCTGGCCAGAAGGCGTCAGATCATGTGTCCCCGGGTCACAAGACTCCAATCTCAGCCAGCGCGGCCGAGAGTTCGGGCGGCAGATCGTCGTCCCCGGCACGCGCCGGATCAAGATCGGCGGGCGCCTTGTTCGCTTCCAGGTAGCGCCACCCCTGGAACGCCCGCTTCGGCAACAGGGCGACCGGCACCAACGTAGGGTGCAGCACAATGGCGCAACGCCGAATGCCGTCCTCCTGACGCACTTCCTCCAGCGCAAGGATGCGTTGCCGGGCCTGGATCAAGCCTTTGATAACCCAGTAGATGGACCCGCCGTCCAGCAACTCGCCCTCACGACGCGGCCACATCCGCGTCAGATGCCGCGCCCGCCCGTCCGCCGATTGATCAGCCCGCATCGCCTGCCAGCTTGCCAATGTTTCCACACTTTCCGTCCCGACGGAAAGTTTCACCAGGTTCAATGTCCCCACCGAGTATCGCCCCCATCTCTTAACATTATACTAAGGGCTCTTCAGTCGCAGACAACCACCTCACCTGACAGGGCGGGAGCGAGCAGGTTCAGGAAAAGTGAACGGTCAGGCCAAGGAAAGGGTCTTGTGCCCATTCGGGATTGAACCCTCGCGCTTGCCGCGTCGCGACAAGCGTGGCGGAGACGAAGGGATTCGAACCCTCGAGACCCTTCCGGGCCTACTCCCTTAGCAGGGGAGCGCCTTCGACCACTCGGCCACGTCTCCGTCGACGCGTATAGCCAAGGAAACATCAGGGTTACAAGGCGAAACTGTTCGTCGCCGCAAAAAACCCCCCACCGTCAGAAATCTGCTCAAAGTGCACGGAAAGGCACTGAACGGCACCGAGTTTGGGCAAGATCTGGTCAATTTCCCCTACAGCGAACGCGCCCTCGGACGCGTCAAGCGTTTTTTGAGGCCGCGCAGGCCGAGCGCGCCCTTGAATCTGCCAAGGTCGTTTCCGGCCGGGTCCGCACGATCCGATCTCCTTTCCAGAAGGAGGTTGGGACATGAAGACCAACGGCAAGGACCCAGGTTCGGCGAGCGTCGAAGAGCTCGCTATGTATTGGAGACTGCCCTCGGCCAGGGCTGCCCGTGAGCTCGCGCGGAAAATCGGCGTCCGCAACGACAGCGGCCGATACCCGTGGTCTTCCATTTGGGCAGCCGAGGGGCTCGCGCCGCCTCCACGATCGCGCTGGGACGAACTGAAGCTGCCTCACTGCACGGCGGACGACGTCGCAGGCATCCTGGGGGAGTCACCGCGCTCCGCCAGGCGACGCGGCTTGGCGAAGCCAGATGCGAGCTTTCCCGACCCTATCCCGCTACGGAAAAAGTCGATGCTCTGGCGAAGGGCACAGCTGCGCGCCTGGCAGGCAGGATTACCCGTGCCTCATTACAAGCGCGCCTCGACGACAGCGATGCGCTCGCCTTAAGCCTCGAAGCCCCGGTATCGGAAGCCCGTGTGCAACTCATTCGATCCCTGGGCTGGAGCACGATCTGCGGCCACCGGGAACGATTAAATGACACCCCCGACGAAGAACGGAAAAGATGACAACCACCCGGCAAGATTGTTGCGACTTTTCTTGCAGGCTGTCTGTCAATTTCCGCTTCGTCACAACGAAGAACGGCCAATCTGAACGATGAACGGCCAAATCAAGGAAATGACACCCATGACTTTCAATCCCTTTGAAGATAGTTTCCAGGGTCTTGGCGACAAAACGACCTCCGGAGAGAAGACCCTTCAGGATGTGCTCGAGTGGCTCGAACGCGACGAATGCCCTCTCGGGGAAACCGCTCGACGAACCTATGCGCAAGCCGTCCGAAAAGCGGCAAGGCTGATTGGTCGGACGCCCGACCGAATTCCAGCTTGCACGACGCAGTTTCAGAGCATGTTTCCAAACAGGGACTATGCTCGTTCCTGGGGCAAGACCTTCTGCGCTGCAAAGCGCTGGAAGCGCAACGTTTCGGCGGCGATCAATGGCGCGACCGGCATCATCGCGGCTCAGAAGGAGCGCAGGTCGCGGCGTGACGATTGGGCACTCCTTCTGGCTGTGCTGGGGGAAATCGCAGAGAAGGTCTGTCCCTCTCCGTTCGAGCTTCATCCAAAGCAGCTCATCTGCATCCAAAGCTGAGCGGATACCGCCAGAAAGCTGGAGATCCGGGTGCGCGACATCGATCCGGACATCGCTTTTTGCCTTTACAGAGCGGCCCCCACGAAAGCGGCAAAGGACGCCGTGGTAGAGGCCCTCGATCTTATCGATCAGTCACGGGTCATAACGGATCGGCGGATACAGCGTATCCTCCCAACGCAGCCCATTGGCTTCGTCCGGCCAGAACGCGCCGAGAAAGTCGCGATTCCGGAGCCGTTGATGCAGGAGCTGGAAACTTGGGTCGACCTCGCCTCACGGGGCCTCTGGTCCATTACAGACAATGCCTTTGTGGGCGGTGTCTCCCCCAAGCCTTACCTCAATGCCGCCAAGAAGATCCTCACGACGGCAGAACGCGCCGGCGCACTGAAGCTTGCTGGACTGAACACCATCGCGTCGGCCTTCGATGAGCGGGTTTTGGTCGCCGTCGTTCAAATGCTCCGCGACCTGCACAAAAATGATGAAGCCGGCGCCATCACGCCTCGCACGGCTTGGGGCTATTTCGACTGCCTCATTCCACTGCTGGAGCGCAACGGCGAAGATGCGTTTTCTGTCAGGACGATCTTGAAAACCGACTCTTGGCTGAAGATCGGTCGCCGAAATCGGACTGAGATGTCCCCGCACCTCCGCTCCTTCTGTAGGAAGGTCGTCACCGACATGAACGCGCGAATTCGGTTCCTGTCCCTCCACATCCAGCTCAGGAAGAAGGCGATCCTCCATCTGAAAGCTGCCCAGATGACGACGGGCCGGCAAGCCGAGCGCCACCTGGAGAAGGCGCGCCGATTCGGGACATGTGCGGCCTTCGCAGCCCTGGAAACCGATGCAATCCCGGCGCGCGTCTCGAGCGTCTTGAAGACAACCTTCCGCGGCAGCGGAGCCTGGCTCTGCCTCGGACATCGCAAGACGGACGACGGGCGGCTCATGATCCCTGCGGCATATGTGAAAAACGGTAAGCCGCTTTTTGCGACGATGTCGGCGACAAGCCGGTTGCGCGGCCTGGAAACGCTCCGCTGGTATGAAAAGGCCATCCGGCCGCTCTTTGGCGACCATCAGGACAACGATCATTTCTTTCCGGCAGTTCAGAAACCGGGCCAGGCCTTACCATATTGCCAGCTGACCGCGGCGGCTGCGGCGCGGCGGATCGCGCTCGATGTGGTGTGGCACCCATTCGAGCTGAACCCGGGAATGGCCGAAGATGGCGAGAACCTGCGCGAGCATCTGGCTGCCAAGTATGGCACGACGCCCGAGGACTCCCGCAAGGCACGGGACCGGCTGACAACCCTGGGGGCGTCGCTTGGCTTCACCTTCGATTACGCCGACGACATGCGCATGTGGAATATCTTCCGCGCCCACCAGTTGATCGACTGGGCCGACGAAAAGGGCAAGGGGCATGACGTGAACTTGGCCTTGTTCGCCGCGTTCCTTTCCGAACGGCGCAACATCTCTGACATCGAAGTCCTCGCTGACGTGGCCGCTTCTGCGGGGTTCGGCCGCGAGGAGGCTTTCACCTTACTGGACCGCGGGAACCGCGGAGACCGGGTCAGGGAAAAGGAACACTTCTGGACATCGCGCGGCATTACCGGCGTGCCTGCCATGGTCTTCCAGCGCCAGCATATCGTGGTCGGCGCGCAGGGCGAGGACACGTATGGCCAAATCCTCGACCAAGTCGCGGGAGGTCAACCCGCCTGACGGTGACAGTCGATGCTTCCGAAACCGGACATCGACAGGAGGAGAACATTAACAAGGCACAGGTGATGCACAAAATGGGTAGGTCAGGCGTGATGCAATGGCAGGACTGGCCCGTGCTGGACACCGCGCCGGGCGACGTTCGGCTGCGCCATACGGCGTTGGGCGTGACTCATGCCGACACCTTCCTTTGTGCCGACATCTCGCATCCCTTGGCCGTGCTCGAGCCGTAAACAATCAACGGACCTTCGTAGCCTACGCAGCGAAAGTCCGGAAACCGCCCGGAATGACATGAGAGACAGGACTTGTTATCTTGTCTGTTGAGCGCAAATTTTCCGCGTTCTGCCAATCTACTCGCTCCGTCGCGTCGCAAAGCAGCCTTTCGCCGTAGCGAAGCGAGCTTGGCCCGTGCAAATGGTGTTGATCCGATGTTGCGATTGGTCACTATCGTTGTTCGCCGATGTCGCGCGGGAGGAAGTCATCAAAAGGACCATGCGCAATCGCGACTTCAACACGGCGCTGGCGATGCCGGCGCGGAAATTTCAGCCTCGTCCGAAAACTGGCCCACCAGGAGCGACGTTACGTAGCGAGGCGAGCGGATTGAACCTGCAAACCTACGCTATTCGGCTTTTTTCACCATCGTGCCTAAGGTGTTGTCCTTGAACACCTCGTGCACGTAGGTGTCATCCCCGGCTTAATCGGGACGGCATTTTACACCCGGATTTAGACGTTTTCATTGCTGCGCGCGACGCCGAAGACGCCGCGGGAAGGAATGACCTGCTCCCCTGAAACGTCGGGTGTTTTGAGTTAGCCTGTTCTCCAACTGAGGAGACAGGCGATGAAGAGAAGCCGTTTCAGCGAAGAACAGATCATTGGGATATTGAAAGAGCATCAGGCTGGGCTTGGAGCGAAGGAGCTTTGCCGCAAGCACGGTATCAGCGATGCGACATTTTACAAATGGCGGTCCAAGTATGGCGGGATGGAAGTGTCTGATGCGAAGAAGCTGAAGGCACTGGAAGTTGAGAACGCCAAGCTAAAGAAGTTGCTGGCTGAGCAGATGATGGACGTGTCGACGCTCAAGGAAATGCTGGGAAAAAACTTTTGAGGCCCGGCTCACGCAGAAACGCCGTGACCTGGGCCATGAAAGAGAAGCGATACAATCAAAAGCGCGCCTGTGCCTTGGCCGGTATTGATCCACGGGTCTATCGACGTGTGTCGAAGCGGCCAGCGGATACGGAGCTGCGTGGGCGGTTGAAAGAACTGTCGTTTGAGCGTCGACGGTTTGGCTATCGTCGGCTGCACATTCTGCTGCAGCGCGAAGGCTGGCACATGAACTGGAAGAAGCTGTATCGGATCTACCGCGAAGAAGGATTAACAGTGCGTAAACGTGGCGGACGCAAGCGCGCCATCGGGATCAGAGCACCCATGACGATCCCACAGGGGCCGAACCAGCGATGGTCGCTCGACTTCGTGTCTGACAGCCTATCGTGCGGTCGCCGGTTCCGCATCTTGAACGTGATTGATGACTTCAGCCGCGAATGTCTGGCCGCTGTGGTCGACACCTCGCTCTCAGGTCAGGTGACCGCGTAGGTCGTGAGCTGGATAGGATTGCCGAAATGCGGGGCTACCCATGCATGGTGGTCAGCGATAATGGAACCGAGCTGACCAGTAACGCGATCCTGAAAGGGCAAGAAGACCGCAAGGTCGACTGGCACTATATCGCCCCTGGCAAGCCGATGCAGAATGGGTTTGTCGAAAGCTTCAACGGCAGGATGCGCGACGAATGTCTGAATGAGCACCTGTTCGATAGCCTGCGCCACGCCCGCGACCTGATCGCTGCCTGGCGCACCGACTTCAACTACCACCGCCCACACACAAGCCTCGCTGGCCTCACGCCAGCGGAATATGCTAACCGGTCAAAGAAGGACCAAAACCTGAACAGAGCTAACCCAAATTAGCGGACTCAATGGGGAGCAGGTCCTGGCCAAAGGCCTCTTGCCGCTGATCCGACGTCATCGCGGCGGCTCCGGGCACGGGCGCATCGCAGGCGGTGACCTGGGGGATCTGCTGGGCATCGGAACAAGGCGCGGCGGGCGCGGCCCTGGGGGCCATAGAACTGGCACCCGCCCCAGGTGAAACCCGCCAGGATCGCCCGGGCCTGCCAGCCGCCCGGTCAGCCACATCAGTTCGACGTTCCGTCCGGCCTCGCGTTCCAACCTGTGGCTGGAGGGGATGCGGTTCAGGTCGCCGTAGATAAACAGATTGAGCGGAAGGGCCGGGTGATATTCTGGCCGTGCTGTCCGCGCCGGCGCGTGCCGGGTGAAACCAAGACCTGCGAGATCGAGCGCATCGACCAAAAGATCGACGACGCGAACCAGGTGATCCTCGCCGATCCGGTCCTCCAGCCGTTCCGGAAAAAACATCCTCTGCTCCCGGTCGATCCCTTCGATGAAATCCGACAGCCCTGCCGGCGTCCGCCTCGCTGAAAGGCCAAACTGTCGGGGCGTTTCCAAACAGCCTTCTCCGTTCGTACCATCACGGCGCATTGACGATCGCCAGCCCGTCGACACCTTGCGCTGGCTGCCGCTCCTCGCGGGAGGCGGCGGTTTGCGCGCTGATCGTTTGCGGGGGGCAGGTCGTCGTGGCGCCGGGATCTTGCGGATATCTTCCGATCCGACGCCGCCAAGAACGGCCTGTTGGCTGTCGCGGTGCCCGCCGCCGCCATGTCCGGGGTGATCACCCGCGCTCTGGACGATCCGGCGCTGACCGGCAGGTTGGAACGCAGGCTGAACGCATTTCCCTCAACCCCGAAAGCCGCCGCCATCGCGCTGTGTGAGGGCAGGTACCTGCCTCCCGCGGACGGCGCCTGCCGTTTCTGGAGAGGCGGGCCGGTCAACACCGCTCGACATCGCGTTGAAATCGGATGACTTTACCTTGAATGCAGGCGCCGGAGGAGGGCGCTCGCTGCCATGAGAAGGGGAGGAAGTCATGGGCACGACGCGATGGAAGAACCGGCCGGAAGGGTCGAATTGGGGCGATTTCGGCCCTGACGACCAACTGGGGCGGCTGAACCTGATCACCGCCGAAAAGGTGCGTCAGGGCGTGGCAGAGGTCCGCGAGGGGCGCAGTTTCTGCCTGTCCTTGCCGCTGGACTACCCCGGTGGCAACGCTCTGAACCCGCGCCGCCATCCGCCGATCCTGCGCCCTACGCTGCGCGCAGACGGGGTCAATTTCAACGCCACGCTGGGTCCCGCCCACACGGATGTGATCAGCGACGACCTGGCGATCCTGCACCTGCAATATTCCACCCAATGGGACGCGCTGGCCCATGTCGGCGGGCTGTTCGACGCCGATGACGATGGCGTGCCTGAACGGGTCTACTACAACGGCTTCCGCGCCGAAGACGACATCACCGGCCCGCAGGACCTGGCCGACGCAGGGGTGACCGGCGCCATGGCACCGCATTCCACCTCCCGCGCCGCGAGACTGGGGATCGAGAACATCGCCGCCCATGGCGTGCAGGGCCGCGCGGTGATGATCGATCTGCATGCCCATTTGGGGCGTGCCCCCACGGCGGTGGGCTACGACATGCTGATGCCCATCCTGGAGGCCGACGGCGTCACCATCGAAACCGGCGACATGCTCTGTTTCCATACCGGCTTCGCCCAGCAGTTGCTGGAGCAGAACCGCAAGCCGGACCACGACAGCCTGCACAGATCCTGCGCCGCGCTGGACGGGCGCGACGGCGCGTTGCTGAACTGGATCACCGATTGCGGGGCCGCCGCGCTGATCGCCGACAATTACGCGGTGGAGACCCATCCCGCCCGCCCGGGCGAGGCGGCGACCTGTTGCGCCTATCTGCCATTGCACGAGCATTGCCTGTTCAAGAACGGCATCCCCTTGGGAGAGCTTTGGCACCTGACTCCGCTGGCAGACCACCTGCGTGCCCAGGGCCGCCACCGCTTCCTTCTGACCGCACCGCCGCTGCGTCTGCCCGGCGCCGTGGGCTCTCCGGTGACGCCGATCGCCACGGTGTAGCCGGCTCGCCGGCACCGCGCCCCCTCCGGCTCCCGGTGCGCGCCGCCCGAACCCTTCGGGCGCGAAATACCGCTGCCGGAGGCGGCGCCCGGCACGGCCGGCCCCCGCAGCACCCGGCGCAAGGTTTCGGCCTGCCGTGGCGGCGCGGGGCTTCGCGGGGCCGGCGCGGTGGTCTATAGTCGCGGCCAACGACAGGCAGGCAGGACGGTGGGCAGATGAACGGGCAGGTGGTGCGCGCGGCGATTTCCATTCTTTTTCTCTTCTGGGCCAATCTCTTGGCAGCACAAGATTTTTCTGGCCTGGCCCGGTTGGATCAGGGGGCCTCGACGATCCGCGACGACCGGGGCGGGATTCTGGTGGATCTGACCCTGTCGCAGGGCGTGCCCTACCGGATCTTCACGCTGGACGACCCGCGCCGCGCGGTGTTCGACTTTCGCGAAGTCGATTGGTCCGGGGTGGACCGGGCGGCGCTGTTGAACACCCGCGCTGTAGCCTCGCTTGCCATGGGCGGGCTGCGTCCCGGCTGGTCGCGTCTGGTGCTGGCGCTGGAGGCGCCGATGGTGCTGAACCGCTCTGCCCTGCGGGTGGACCCGGACACCGGCAAAGCCCGGCTGACTGCGCGCTTTGTTCGCGCTGATGCCGACCGGTTCGCTGCCAGCGCGGGCGCTCCGCCCGACATCGGCTGGCCCAGCCTGCCGCCCGCCGATGTCCCCCGGCGCCGCAACCGGCCTGCCGATGCGCCGTTACTGGTGGTGCTGGACCCCGGCCATGGCGGGATCGACCCCGGTGCCGAACATGGTGGCGTGGTGGAGAAAGACCTGATGTTGACCTTCGCGCGGGAGGTGAAGGACGCGCTGGTCCGTGCGGGGGCCGAGGTCGTCCTGACGCGGGACGATGACAGTTTTGTCTCCCTTGAACGGCGGGTGACGATCGCGCACCAACTGGGTGCCGATCTCTTCGTGTCGCTTCATGCAGATGCGCTGGCGCGGGGGCGGGCGCATGGCACGACGATCCACACCCTGGCCGCCAGCGCCTCGGACGAAGCGTCCGAGAAGCTGGCCGAGCGCCACGATCGCGGCGATCTGCTGGCCGGTGTGGACCTGTCGGGCAAGGACGACGTGGTCACCGGCGTGTTGCTGGACCTGGCGCGGATGGAGACCCAGCCGCGCGCGGACCGGCTGGCCCGCGCATTGGTGCTGGCGATCCGACGCTCCGGCCTGCCGCTGAATACCCGGCCCCGCCGGTCGGCCAGCTACTCGGTGCTGAAGGCTGCGGATATCCCCTCGGTCCTGATCGAGGTCGGGTTCCTGTCCTCCGAACGCGACCGTGAAAACCTGACCGACCCGGCATTCCGAGCCCGCGTAGCCGGCGCGGTGCGCGATGCGGTGCTGGCTTGGCGCCTGGCCGACCGGGCCACCGCCCCCCTGGTGCGGCAGTAGGGCGGCGGCCCGGCTGCTGGGCGGGCCATCGCACGGCCGGTGATGGCAGGCGTGCCGTCACGTCCGTCTCGGCGGTATGAGGCCGATGTGACCGCATCGTGTTTTGACCGGCCCGGACCCCTTGCGTATAAGCGGATGCCAGAGCATGGGGGCCTTCAGGCGTGATCAGATTCGTACTTTCCTTCTTCGGGGCCATCTTTACCCTGGTCACGCTGGGCCTGGCGGTGATCGCCCTGTCCATCGGGGCGATCTTCTGGGTTTACGGGCAGGATCTGCCCAGCCACGAATATCTGGCCCGCTACCAGCCCAAGACGATCAGCCGGATCTATTCGAACGAGGGTCGGATCATCGACGAATTCGCCTCGGAACGGCGCCTGTTCGCGCCAGCAGCGGAGATCCCGGAGCTGATCAAGCATGCCTTCATCTCGGCTGAAGACAAGAATTTCTACACCCACGCGGGTTATGACACCCGAGGCATGGCGGCGGCGGCCGTGGATGCGGTGAAATCGCGCGGCCAGAACGTGCGCGGCGCCTCCACCATCACGCAGCAGGTGATGAAGAACTTCCTGCTGTCCGGGGATCGCCGGATCGAACGGAAGATCAAGGAGATCATTCTCGCTGCCCGGCTCGAAGAGACGCTGGACAAGGAAAAGATCCTTGAGCTGTACCTGAACGAGATCTTCCTGGGGCAGAACTCCTATGGCGTGGCCGCCGCCGCGCAGACCTATTTCAACAAGCCGCTGAGCGAGCTGGCCCCGCATGAGGCGGCGATGCTGGCTTCCATGCCCAAGGCGCCGTCGGATTTCCATCCGGTCCGCAACAAGGAACGCCTGCTGGCGCGGCGCAACTACGTGCTGCGCGAGATGCGGGAGAATGGCTATATAGACGCGGCCACCTATCAGGCGGAGCGCGACGCGCCGCTGCGGTCGGTGCAGAACGGCGATTTCGAGAGCTTCCGCTCAACCCTGCCGCCGCGCGACTATTTCACAGACGAGATCCGCCGCCAGCTGTCGCAGGATTTCGGCGAGGACGAGTTCTTTACCGGCGGCTTTGCCGTGCGCGCCACGATCGATCCCGAGATGCAGGTGCTGGCCGCTGCTGCCCTGCGCGGCGGGTTGGAGAAGTACGACCGCAGCCGGGGGGAATGGCGCGGCACGGGGGAGACGATCCCGGAGGCGCAGCTGACCAGCGAAGAGGCCTGGCGCGCCGCGCTGTCCGATGTCAACGTGCCCCGCGACATCGTGCTGGAACACCCCTGGCATGCCGCCGTCGTGCTGGAGGTCGGGGAAAGCGAGCTGCGCATCGGCATCGAGCGCGTGGAGGAAACCGCGGCCGAACCCTTTGTCGTGCCGCGCAGCGATACTTCGTGGTTCCGGGGCAGCCTGCGAGAGAATTTCAGCAAGGGCGACGTGATCCATGTCCGCCGCATGACCGAGGACGACAGCGGTGCCTTCATCCGCTGGTCGCTGCGGCAGGTGCCGGAGGTTCAGGGCGGGTTCATGGCCATGGACGTGAACAACGGCCGGGTGATCGCCATGCAGGGCGGGTTCAGTTACCAGGATTCGGTGTTCAACCGTGCCACCCAGGCGCGGCGGCAGCCGGGCTCCAGCTTCAAGCCGTTTGTCTATGCCTCCGCGCTGGACAGTGGCTACACGCCGGCGACGATCATCATCGACGCCCCGATCGAGATCAACACCCCCGATGGCGTCTGGCGCCCCACCAACGCGTCGCACCAATTCTACGGGCCGACACCGTTGCGCACCGGGATCGAACGGTCGCGGAACCTGATGACCATCCGCCTGGCGCAGGAGGTCGGCATGGATGTCGTCGCCTCCTATGCGGAACGGTTCGGCGTCTACGAGAACATGGGGCATTACCTGGCCAATTCGCTGGGGTCCGAGGAAACCACCCTGTTCAACATGGTGGCCGCCTACGGCATGTTCGCCAATGGCGGCGAGCGGGTGGAGCCGACGCTGGTCGACCGGGTGCAGGACCGCTACGGCAAGACGATCTACCGCCATGACCGGCGGCAATGCCTGGATTGCACCGACCCCGAGATCGCGCGGTCGCGGTCGCCGCGGATCGTCTCGGACCGCCAGCGGGTGATGGATGCGATCACCGCCTACCAGCTGACCTCCATGATGCAGGGCGTGGTGGAACGGGGCACCGCCTCCGGCGCGGTCCGCCTGCCGGTGCCCACGGCGGGCAAGACCGGCACCACCAACGACGCCAAGGACGTGTGGTTCGTGGGCTTCACCTCCAACGTCGTGGCCGGATGCTACATCGGCTACGACCAGCCCAGGCCGCTGGGCCGGGGCGCGTCGGGCGGCGGCATGTGCGGCCCGGTGTTCCAGGAATTCATGACGGAGGCGGTGAAGAAATTCGGCGGCGGCAAGTTCAAGGTGCCGCCAGGCGGTCATTTCATCAAGATCGACCGCTTCTCCGGCTCCCGCTTGCCGGACGAGGCCTCTGGCCCCAATGTCGTCGCGGAATATTTCCGCGAGGGTGAGGAGCCGATCTTCGGCGTCTATTTCGACGGCGGCTTTGCCATGGGCTCCGATCTGCCGCTGTTCCGGGAGGCCCCGGCGCAGCGCGAGGTCTATCGCTCTTCGGAGGGGGCGACCGGCACGGCGGGGCAGGCAGGGGGCGGCGGCGAACGGCTGGGTCGAAAATCCGCCCTGCCGCCCAAGGCTTCCATCCGCGAAATCACGGCGGGCGACCTGTACTAGGGACGTCGCCGCCCACCCCGTGGCCGGGCGCATGACTTGCCCCGACGCGGTGGCTGGTCTATCCCCTGCGGACACCAGATATTCATCCGACCTCTCATCCGATCAGGACCGATATGCGCGCCGACGCCCAGAACACCGTAGCCGACATCGAAAAATCGCTGGAACTGTTGCGCCAGCGGATGGATTGGGAAACGGCCCAGCACCGGCTGGAGGAATTCAACGCCCGTGTCGAGGATCCCAATCTCTGGGACGATCCGGCCAAGGCGCAGGCCCTGATGAAGGATCGGCAGGCGCTGGTGGATGCCATCGCCGTGCACGACGCCCTGCAACAGGAGCTGTCGGACAATGTCGAGCTGATCGAACTGGGAGAGATGGAAGACGACGCCGAAGTGGTGGCAGAGGCCGAAGAGGCGCTGAAATCGTTGAAGGCCCGCGCCGGCGAAAAGGAACTGGAGGCGCTGCTGAACGGGGAGGCCGACAGCAACGACACCTTCCTGGAGATCAACGCAGGCGCCGGCGGGACCGAGGCCTGCGATTGGGCGCAGATGCTGCAACGGATGTATGTCCGTTGGGCCGAAAAACGCGGCTACAAGGTCGAACTGCAATCCGAGGAACAGGGCGCCGAGGCCGGGATCAAGTCCTGCGCCTACAAGATTTCCGGCCACAACGCCTATGGCTGGCTGAAATCCGAAAGCGGCGTGCACAGGCTGGTCCGGATTTCCCCCTTCGGGAAGGGCACGCGGGAAACCTCCTTTGCCTCGGTCTGGGTGTACCCTGTGGTGGACGACAATATCGAGATCGAGGTGAACCCCGCCGACATCCGCGTCGATACCTACCGGTCATCCGGGGCGGGCGGGCAGCACGTCAACACCACGGATTCGGCGGTGCGGATCACCCACCATCCCACCGGGATCGTTGTGACCTCTTCGGAGAAATCGCAGCACCAGAACCGCGACATCGCCATGAAGGCGCTGAAATCGCGCCTTTACCAGATGGAGTTGGACAAGCGGAACGCAGCCATCAACGAGGCGCATGAGAACAAGGGCAGCGCTGGCTGGGGCAACCAGATCCGATCCTACGTGCTGCAACCTTATCAGATGGTGAAGGATCTGCGGACCAATTACGAAACCTCGGACACGCAGGGCGTACTGGATGGCGCGCTGGACGGGTTCATGGCGGAAACGCTGGCCATGGATGTCTCCGGCAAGAGCCGCGCGGAGGCGGCGGGAGAGGACTGATCTGCAACTTGCCCAGGCGGCGCGTGTGGCGCCGTGGGAACGGGGGCGCCGCCCCCGCTTGAGCTACGCTCAATTCACCCCCGCGGTATTTCGGCCCGAAGGGGGCGGGGGCTGCGCAAGGATCCGGAGCCGGGCGTGACGGCGGGTGTTACTCGTCGATGCGCTGGCCTGCGATCGCGATGGCCTTCTGGTAGACCGTGGCGGCGTTCCACTCGTTCAACACTTTGAAATTGCGCGTGCCCTCGCCATATGGCTGACCGGGCCGCCAGCCTTTCCGGCGCAGGAAATTGGCGGTGGAGGCGAGGGCATCGGCCTCGTCATAGAGGTTCACGCGACCATCGCCATTGCCGTCCGCCCCGTATTTCAGAACGTTCCCGGCCAGGAACTGGGTATGCCCGATTTCTCCATGTGCGGCACCGATAGCCCCGGCGTCCAACCAGCCGCGATCCACCAGTTTCAGCGCCGCGATCAGGTGTCCTGAGAAGAACTCCGACCGGCGGCAATCATAGGCCACCGTCGCGTTGGAGCTGAGCACATGGTACTTGCCGAAGCCGGAGCCAAAGCCGCTTTCCATGCCGTGAATGGCCAGCAGAACACCGGCGGGCACGCCGTAGCCGCGTTCCAGCGCCGTGTAGAAACCGGGGTTGCGCCCCTTGCGCTGGCGGCCGATGCGCACGATCGCATCGACGCCCCGGATGCGCAGGAAATCCTCCAGCGAATAGCGCACGCCGGTCTGACGCCGGTCGGCGGCGATGGTGCCCTGGCTGTAGCGCACCGATTTCAGTGCCTGCAACCCGCGCTGGCCGACCCCGGCTGCGGCGGCTTCGGCGGCGAAGGCGGGTTTCCAGGCCTCGAAGCCCTGAGCAGTGTTACCGCAGGGTGCCGCCTGCACGGGAAGCGCGGGCATCAGGGTGATCAGGGCGGTCAGGGCCGGGCGGCGCAGGAACTTGACAGGGAACATCGGGGTCTCCTCGTTACATCTGCGCAGAAGAGTAGCAGGAAGATCGGTTCTGGCCAGTCCCGCGCGGCTGGGGCAGGATCGCCGGGCACAACAGGAAGGACCGAAGATGGAATTGATCCGCCGCGACGCGCTGGAGCTTTCGCAGATGCTGGACCGGGGGGAGGTCTCCACCACCGAGGTGATGCAGGCCGCCCTGGACCGGATCGCGGCAGTGAACGGCCAGATCAACGCCATCACCTGCCTGCGCGACCCCGACGCCCTGCTGGCGGAGGCCCGCGCGGCAGAAACCGCCGCGCGCCCGTCCTTTCTGGCGGGCCTGCCGGTGGCGGTGAAGGATCTGGCCAACGTGGCGGGCCTGCCGAACAGCCAGGGCTCTCTCATCTTTCGCGACGCGATCTCTGCCACGGATGACCTTGCGATCGGGCGGATGCGGGCGGCAGGGGCGCTGTTCATCGGCAAGACCAACGTGCCGGAATTCGGCCTGGGCAGCCACAGCGTGAACCCCGTTCATGGCGGCACGACCAACCCCCATGCGCCGGGGCGCAGCGCGGGGGGATCGTCGGGCGGCGCGGCGGCGGCACTGGCGGCGGGGATGCAATGGGTCTGCGACGGGTCCGACATGATGGGCAGCCTGCGCAACCCCGCCGGCTGGTGCAATGTCTACGGGTTTCGCCCCACCTGGGGCCGCGTCCCGGCCGAACCTGTGGGCGATGTCTTCCTGCACCAGCTGTCCACCCTGGGCCCGATGGCGCGCAATGTCCGTGACCTGACCGCGCTGCTGGATGTCATGGCCGGTCACGATCCGCGCCAACCGTTGAGCCTGGACCATCAGCCGATGTTGCCCCGGCTGGAGGCCGATGTGACGGGGCGGCGGATCGGCTGGCTGGGCGATTGGGGCGGCGCCTATCCGATGGAGGCCGGGGTGATGGAGCATTGCGCCGCCGCGTTGTCCACCTTTGCCGACATGGGCTGCGTGGTGGAGGAGGTCGCCCCGCCCATGCCCGCCGCCGACCTTTGGGACAGCTGGCGCATCCTGCGGGCCTTTGCCAACGCGGCGCGGCTGGGGGCCTTGCATGACGACCCGGCGCGACGCGCCCTGATGAAGCCCGATGCGATCTGGGAGGTTGAGCAAGGCAAGGCCGTCAGCGTGGCGGAAGTGCAACGCGCCTCGGCTCTGCGGTCGGAGTGGCACGGCGTAACGGAGCAGCTCTTTGACCGCTACGACGCGCTGGTCCTGCCCACGGCACAGGTCTGGCCCTTCGCGATGGACGACTGGCCGAACCAGATCGCCGGGCGTGCGATGGACACCTATCACCGCTGGATGGAGGTGGTGATCCCGGCCAGCCTGACCGGCCTGCCTGCGCTGGCGGTGCCGGCGGGGTTCGGTCCTGGCGGGTTGCCCATGGGGTTGCAGATCATCGGCCGGCGGCGGGCCGACCTGGGCGTGCTGCAACTGGGGGAGGCCTGGCACCAGGCCACCGGCTGGCCGCAACGCGCCTGGCCCGATCTGGGGTAGGTGTTCCGGGATAGCGGTGCGTGGCGGACGGAGCGGGACAGTTCCGCCTGCGCGCCTGCGGGACAGGCGGGCGATGCGCCGGTCCGGTCCGCAGGCAAGTGCCGTCCGAGGGGCCAGCAGTCAGCAGCGCGGGACGGCCGGTCAGGACCGCCTCGCGCCGCGTCAATAATCCTTCTCGAAGAACAGCCCCAGCCCGGTATCCCCGTCAGAGGAGACGGAGCCCTTGGCCCGCACGTTGTCCGAAATGTCGAGGTTGATCGACAGCGAGGTTTCCCCGCTGCTGGTCACCTCGGTCTGAGTATAGACGTTGTCGTTGATGTACTTGCCCGCGCGCAGGGCGGTTTCACCGTCCTCGGTCTGGGCGATATCCAGATCGTCCAGACCCGCGTTCTCCCGCAGCTTGCCAACCACGCCGCCATTGCCGCGCCCGGTCAGTTCCGCCACCGCAACGGCCAGCCGCGCGGCCTGTAGCGGCGACAGGCTGTTGAGATCGCGGCCAAAGAAGAGCTGCGACAGGATCTCGTCCTCGGGCAGTTCGGGGGTGGAGGCAAAGGTTACCTCCGGCTCTCCCGCCGGGCCGTCCAGGATGATCTGGATCACGTATTCGCCGCTGGTGGAGGCGGCGACCAGCCGGATCACCGGCTCGAACGCGCCGGCCATGACCAGACGCCCTTCAGCCAGGTCCAGCCGTTTGGTCAGGATGTCCAGCCGCCCGCGCACCAGTTCGAACTGGCCGACGGGTCGGATCTCGCTGGTGGTGCCCTGCAGCCGCAACTGGCCGCGCAGCTCCGCGTCCAGCCCGCGCCCGCGCAGGAAGATCGGGTCATCGGCGGCCACCAATACGTCCAGCCCCAGCCCGGCAGAGCCGCTGCCCGACCCCTCGGCCGACGTCGTGTCAGCATCGGTCAGCCCGGCGCGGCGGCGGGTGGTGCGGCTGTCGGCCGGTTCGCCAAGGTGGCGGATGTCGGGGATGGTTTCCTGTCCGCCGAAGCCTCCGGCGGGGATGCGCAATTCCGTGTCCCGCAGGCCGATCCGGCCCGAGATGCGGCCGCCGCCGGTCACCGGCCCGGCGACGCGCAATGCCCCGTCCAACCGGGTGGAGACGAGCCCGTCGCGTTCCACCAGAACGTTCTGCACCGCGATGTCCAGACCGGCGGAATAGGGCGTGGACAGGCCGACCGGCCCGGTGACGCGCACCGCGCCGCCGCCATAATCGGCGGTGATGTTCAGCCGTGCCTGCCCGCCGGACAGGGCGATGTCGCCGGCAATCCGCTCGACCACGACGGAGGCGGAGGGGATCACCACCCGCGCATCCGTGGTGCTGATCCGGCCGGACAGCGCCTCAAGCCCCGGCGCGCCCTGCATGGTCAGGTCGAACCGCGCCATCCCGCCCAGAGATTGCGGGGCGATGAAGGCGTTGGCCAGCGCCAGCGGCGCCGTGCCCTCGATCTCAAGTGCGACTCGCCCGCCGGGCAAGCCGACCTGGCCCGTGGCGCGGGCCTGCGACCCGCCAGGTCCGGTCAGTGACAGGTTCAGCGCAGTCGCTTCGGCCCCCGCATTGGCGCTGCCGGATATGGTCACCGGGCCGGAGAGGCCAGGTGTCAGCCGCGCCACGTCGTCCAGCCGCGCCGACAGGTCCAGATCCGCGCCGCCATCGGCCACCACGCCGGAGGCGCTTGCGCTGAGCGCGACGCCATCGAACTCCGCCCGCGAGACCTCAAGCGCGCCGTCGCCGGTATAGCGCGCGCGCAGCTCCAGCGTGCTGGTGCCGGGCAGCAGGTCGTCCACCGCCGGAGTGCCGATGCCGATGGCCTGCCCGTCTGCGTCCAGGCTCAGCACGTAATCCGCGCCGTCCTGCCGCGCCGTGGCGCTCAGATTCAGCGGCCCGGCCCGTCCGCCGAAGGGGCGGGCGCTGTTGTTCAGCGTGCCGGTCAGGGTCACGTCGCGGGCGCCGTCCACCAGATTGCCGCTGGCCGACAGGGTCAGCGCGTCATTCTCCACCCGGGCGCGGTCCAGCCGCAGCAGCCCCTCGCCCTGGACCAGTTCGACCAGCAGGTCGGTGCGCCCCTCCAGCAGGTTGTCGACCATCGGTGTGCCGATGCCCAGGTCGGTGCCGCCGCCGGTCAGACTGACGCGGTTGCGCCCTTCCTGTTGGGTCAGGGTGCCGTCCACTTCCAGCGCGCCGGCCTCGCCTCCGGTAAAGAGGGCGGAATTGGCCAGCCGGGCCGAGAACTCCACCTGCCGCTGCGGTGCCGACAGATCGCCGCTGGCCTCCAGTCGCAGCTCGTCCGTGGTGATCAGCGCTTCTTCGAGAAGCAGGCGATCATCGCCGGCGAACAGCGAAAACGCCAGCGAGCTGCGTCCGCTCAGCAGCTTGTCGGCGGCGTCCACCCCGGTGGCCAGTTCATCGCCGGCGCCGCGCGCGGTCACCCGCAATCCGCGATCGATGCGGCGCACGGCACCGTCCAGGGTCAGCGGGCCGCTTTCGGCGCCGGTGAAGATGCCGGCGTTCTCCAGCCGCAGCGCATAGTCGATGGCGCCGTCGCTGTCACCGATCGCGCCGCTGGCGGTCAGCTCGATCTCCTCGTTGCCGATGCGCAGGACGGTCAGTTCGATCCCGTCGGTGCCGCGTGTGACGTCCAGCTTCAGCTGCGCGGGCGGGGCCAGAAGGGGATCCAGCTGATCGACGCCAAGGGCCAGGTCCTGTACGTCGCCCTGGGCCTGCACGCGCGCCACGCCAGACGGCAATTGCGCGTCGATGTCGATGCTAAGGGACGCCGCCCCGCGCAGGTCTGTTCCGCTGAGCGCGGCGAAATTGGCCAGCCGGGGCAATTCGGCCCGGCCGGTGATGTTCAGGGCGGCCTGTTCCTCCCCCTGATCCAGAATGGCATCCCCCTTCAGGCTGAAGCTTTCGCCCGTCAGGCTGAGATCGGCGATGCGCAATGGCGCGTCTTCGCCCCATGTGACATGGGCGGCACCTTCGATGGCGCGGCCCAGGGCCTGGGCCAATGCGGCGTCGCCGGTGGACAGGCCCGCCGCATCGAAGCGCAGGTTCAGATCGCTGTCGGTGGGGGTCAGCGTGCCGTCAAGGTTCAGCGCCAACTGGTCCGCCGACAGGCCGGAAGCATCCGGCGCCTCGGCGACGATGCGCCCGGTGATCGCCTCGCTGACGGAGCGGTCATATTGCAGCGACAGGTCCGCCCGCGCGAGGGAGATCCCCTCTCCGAAGGGCAGGGTGACGCGGCTTTCGCCCTGCGGCGAGACGAGTTCGCCGGCCAGGTCGAAGCGTTCCGGCGCACCCTCGGCATCCACGGCGATCTGCCCGCCCAGGTTCAGCGCGGCAGAGGTCAGGTCCAGCTGGGTGATGTCCAGCGCCCCGTCGGCACTGCGCAGCCCCTCGACCACGAGGCCGATGTCGGTGCCCAGGAAATCGCGGTAATCCGGCGCGGCCAGGGCGGTGATGTCGCCGCCCAGGTCGGCGGTGAAGCGGCGGCCGCCGTCCTCCTGGCCTTGCAGCGCCACAAAGCCGCCCAGCCGGGGCGTGCCGTCAGTGGTCAGGTCCAGCTCGGCGCGGTAGTCGTCCAGCGGGCCGGTGCCCGCAATGGTCAGATCGACGGAGGGCAGGCCCGGAAGGTCCATCAGCTTGGCGGCAAGTCCGCCTTCGCTTTCGGTCAGGGTGATGTCCAGGGCCAAGGCCTCCGCCTCCGGGTCAAAGGCGGCGTCGATGGCAAAGCGGCCGTCGCGGTCGGTGCGGGTGATCGCCAGGTCGACATCCATGCCGCCGCCGGCCAGCGCCGCGCTGCCCTGCGCGGTCAGATCGACACGTTCGCCCAGCAGAGGATCCTCCAGGGTGATGGCGCCGATGTCGAACCTGTCGATATTGACCGAAACCGGCAGATCGGGGATGGCAAAGCCCGGCGCCTCCGTGCTGGCGCCGTCGCCTTCGGGGATGCGGCGGATCACCAGGGTCTCCGCGCTCAGCTCCTGCACCTGCAACCGCCCGCCCAGCAGGGCAGAGCGGTCCCAGTCCAGCACCGCGCCGGTCAGCTCCAGCCAGATGCCATCGTCATCGGCGATGGTCATCCGCTCCAGGGTGGCGCGCGACGACAGCGCGCCGCGAAACCCCTGGATGTCCACCACTCGTCCGGCGCCGGACAGGTTGTCCTGGATCAGCCGGGTCAGGAACCCTTCGTCCTCGTCGGTGGTGGATTGGGCCTGCGCAGGTGCGGCACCGAGCATCAGGCAGGCGGCAAGGGCAAGGCAAAGGCGGGTCAGAAGGTGGTAAAACATCAGAAGGATTGTCCGATCCCGACATAGAGAGAGACAGAGTCGGTCGCGCCGGTGATCGGCACGGCCAGGTCGACCCGGATCGGGCCAAGCGCGGTGTAATAGCGCGCGCCGATCCCGGCGCCGCCATGCCAATCCCCGCCGGAAAAATCGTCGGAGGCGGAGACATAGCCGTAATCGACGAACAGCACGCCGCCCCAATTGTCGGTGAACTTGGTTCGCAGTTCCGCCGTCGCGGCAGCAAAGCTGCGGCCGCCGGTCTCCTGCCCACCGGGCAGGGTGACGCCCAGCGACTGATATCCCTGGCCGCGCACGGTGCCGCCACCGCCCGAATAGAACAGGTATTCCGGCGGCAGCCCGGTCAGCGGCGCACCGGTGACAGAGCCGAATTGCAGCCGCCCGGCCAGCACGTACCGGTCCGATCCAAGGCTGCGATAGCCGCGCAGGTCGCCGGTCAGCCGCAGCCCGCTGTCAGATCCGTTCAACCCGACAAAGGGCATGGCGGCGGCCTCGAAATAGGCGCCTTTGGTCGGGTCGGTGCTGGTGTCGCGATTGTCCCAGGTGGCCCCGGCGGTCAGGGTCAGATGGCGGAAATCGCGAATGCCGAAATCGTCATCGGTTCGGGAGGCGCGAAAGCCCAGGTCCAGCTCGGCCGTAAGCCTGTCGTTGATGTAGCGCTCCACGCCCACGGTCGCCTCTGCCAGGTCGGAGGTGTAATCTTCCTCGTCGATCCGTTCGATCCGCAGGCCATAGCGCAGCGACATGTCCGGGTGCCGGAACGCGGGGCGGGTCAGGGCGGCGGACAGGGCGTAATCCACGCCGCCGGTGCCCCCGCCGATGCCCGAAACCTCGCCATCCACGCGCAGCCGGTCGGCGGCGCCGGTCAGGTTGCGATGCAGCCAGTAGGACGACAGCGTCGCGCCCTCCGTCGTGCTGTATTCGGCGCCAAAGCCAAAGCGGCGCGGCTTCATGTCCTCGACCCGGATGGTGGTGTCCAGGGTGTCGTTCGGGCCGACCTCCTCTGCCTCCGTGATGGTGGCAGAGCGGAACGCCCCGGCGCGGCGCAGGCGGCGTTCGCCGCGCGCGATGGCCTCGGGGTCGTAGACCTCGCCTTCGGGCAGACCGGCGATGGCGCGGATACGTTCGGGGCGGACGCCGCTGGTCGCCGTCTCGTTGTCCAGCCGGACCTGGCCAAAGCGCAGTCGCGGCCCGGGCACGATGCCGAAGCGGGCTGCGATTTCGGCGCGCGGGTGATTGGCGGTGATCTCCTGCGATCCGGGCCGTGCCTTGGCGTGGCCGTTGCCACGCCAGGCGTCTACCCCGGCCTCTACCGCCTGTCGCATGATCGTCGTCCCGGCGGGCTGGCCGGGGGCAAAACCCTCGATCGGCGCGGTGCCCTCGGGCAGGGGCGCAACCTCCGCCCGGGCGAAGGCAAAGCGTGGGCCGGGGTCCACCGCGATCTCGATCCGGTCGATCCGGGGTGGCTCGCGCAGCACTGACAGGCCGGAGGCCTCCCGCCCGTCGACGCGGATCGACACCGCGCCGGAGAAATGCCCCCGTTCATACAATGCCGCGACAAGGCGGCGGTAATCGGCCTTGGCCGCGGCAAGCAATTCCTGGGTATCCGCGACCTCGTCGGCCTCAGCCGAAAGGCTGAGCGAGGCGCCGCGCAGGGCCTCCTCCAGGTCGTCATCCGCCCCCGGCGCGGTCAGGGAGATTTCAGCCGCCCCCAGGTCGGAGGTCGGCGGCAGGCCCAGGGCCAGAAGGCCCGTTGCAACAGCGAGGTACTTCAGCGATTTCGGCATTCGGGGATGGTTCTCCGCCCCTGCGGGGCATCGGTCTGCAAGAGGACGGGCTGACCCATGACAGCCCCCACATATGGTAGTGGGCGCAACCGGTATTGCCAATCAACCTTTCAAGTTTTCCCCAACGGAAGGCAGATTTCCGCGCCGCGAAGGCCCGGCTCGGATCGGCTGGCCAACGTAACGGACCCGGCCGGGGTGGCCGGGTCGTCGTGGTCCTGCCGCCGTTGCTACGCCTCCAGCGGCAGGACATCCACGCTGTGACGGC
This sequence comes from Pseudooceanicola aestuarii, assembly GCF_010614805.1. Taxonomy (NCBI): domain Bacteria; kingdom Pseudomonadati; phylum Pseudomonadota; class Alphaproteobacteria; order Rhodobacterales; family Paracoccaceae; genus Pseudooceanicola; species Pseudooceanicola aestuarii. Next base: position 260,397 of record NZ_JAAFZC010000001.1, on the reverse strand, counting down.
TGGCCTGCGCGCCGGAGGTCCGCAGCGTCCCCTTGACCGGGGCGACGTCGGAATAGTCCCGGCCAAAGGCCACGACGACATGATCGCGCCCGGCGGGACAATTGTTGGTCGGGTCGAATTCGATCCAGCCCGTTTCCACCCCGGCCCAGGCGCGCACCCAGGCATGCATGGCATCGGCGCCCGCCAGACGCTCCGCCCCCTCCGGCGGGAGGGTGCGCAGAAAGCCGGAGACATATCCCGCCGGGATGCCCACGGCGCGCAACGCGGCGATCATCACGTGGCTGAAATCCTGGCAGACCCCGCGCCGCTGGGCAAAGGCGTTCTCGGGCGGGGTGGCCACGTCGGTGGCGCCCGTGTCAAAGGTCATGGCTTCGTACAGCGCCGCGCCGATCGCCGTCACCGCGCCCGCCGCCGTCTGGCCGGGGTGCAGGCAGGCGCGGGCAAAGGCGGTGATCGCCGCATCCGGCGCCACGCGTGGCGAGGGGGCGGTGAAGTGCAGCGGCGATTGCGGGCCAAGCGCGCGCAGGGTGCACAGCTCCTCCTCCAGCCGGGGGAGGGGCGGGGAAAAGTCCAGCCGCCCGCCCGGCGCCTGCCGCTCCACCCCGGCGCGCAGCTGAAAGGTCAGCTTCTCCAGCGGGTCGGCCCAGGTCATTTCGCTGACCGCGTTGCCGAAGAAATCCCACCGATCCCGGCGCGACGACGGTGCCGGGCTGGCCGACAGGTGATGCGCGCCCAGCGTCTGCGCGCCGGGCCGCGACAGGGGCAGCAACCGCAGGTGCAACCGCGCCGCACCCGTGGGGGCGCCGTATTGCTGCACGATTTTCAACCGGATGTCATACCGCATGGGCTAACCTAGGTAGGTGGTCGTCAGAAGGGCGGAAATCTCGCGGATCGTCTCCCGGATCTCGGGCATGTCGCGGGATGTGATCTCCTCGGCGGCGGAGACCCGAAGAAGAGTCTGCAATTCCAGGATACGGCGGGTCAGGGCGGACAGGCGGCCGTCGTCCTGGGCGCGGGGCAGGGCGCGGGCATGGTCCAGCATCTCGTCCAGCTGGAACAGCAGGGACCGGGGGTTGGCCGGGTCCAGCGCCAGCAGGTCGAACAGCGTCGCCGGGTCGATATCGAGGTTATGCAGGCGCCGGTGGGTCATCACGCTGTCACCCAGGTCCAGCGCGATGTCGTGGCAGCCCGGCGGCGCGTCCTCGGCGGCAAGGGATTCCAGCAGGAGGGTCATGTGATCGGCCCGTTCCAGCGCCCGGCCGAAGGTCAGGAACCGCCAGCTCACAGAACGGTACATGTTCTCGTGCACCAGCCCGGCAAACCCGGTGATCCGCCGCAACAACACGGTCATCGCCCGCGCGGCCCCGTCGCGGGGACGGGGGATATGGGCCATTTCGCGGGCGCTGCGGGACAGCTCGCGCAGCGCCGTCCAGGCATCGGGGGAGAGCCGGTCGCGCAGCTTTCCGGCGCAAAGCTCGGCCGCGGAGAGCTGCGCCAGCAGCGCGCCGGGCACCCGTGCGGCCGGGTCGATGCCCCGCAGCGCCAACTGGGCCGACAGCACCTGCATGTGCGGCGCCTCGGGGTCGCCGGTTTCGGACAGGCGCAGGTGCCAGGCGCGGAGCAGGCGGATCGTGCCTTCGGTCCGTTCCAGGTAGCGGCCCAGCCAGAACAGGTTGTCCGCCGCCCGCGACGGCAGCGGCAGGGCCACGGCACCCGCCCCGCCGCTGCGTGGCGCGATCAGCGTGTCCTGGGGCACCGGGCCGTCGGACAGGATCCAGACATCCGACACCGCGCCGCCGCCCTGCATCCTGAGCGCGGCATTCCCTCCCTCGGGCGCTGTGCGCGCGATCCGGGCATAGCCGCCGGGCATGATGGTCCAGCCCTCGGCGGTGCGGGCGGCGAAGACGCGGATGGTGGCCGGGCGTGGCACCAGCCGCCCGCCGTCCCACATCGGAGTGGAGGACAGCGCCACCGCCTGTTGCGCGGCCAGGGCGGGGCCGTCGGAGGCAAGCCATTCGGCGATGCCGCGATCCGCCGGCGGGGCCAGGGTTTCGGCCGCGTCATGGGGCAACGCACAGCTGAGCGCGGGAGCAAAGACCATCTGGTCCGCGTGCCGGGCGACGTGATCGCGCGCGGCGTCCTGGCCGCACCACCAGGTGGCGATGTTGGGCAGGGCCAGCGGCGCGCCGGTCAGCACTTCGGCGATGCGCGGCAGGAAGGCCATCAGGGCGCGCGTTTCCAGCACCCCGGCGCCCAGGGCATTGACCATCGCCACCTGTCCGCCGCGCAGGGCAGAGACCAGTCCGGGGGTGCCGATCCTGCTGTCGTCGTTCAGCTCCAGCGGATCGGCAAAGGCACTGTCCAGCCGTCGCCACAGCACCGGCACCGGTAGCAGCCCGCCCACGGTGCGCACCATCAGGCGGTCGTCAACGACGGTCAGATCCTCGCCCTCCAGCAGCAGCAGGCCCAGGTAGCGGGCAATATAGGCATGTTCGAAATAGGTATCGGTGCCCTGTCCCGGCGTCAGGATCGCGGGCCGGGTGCGGGGCGGGGCGCTGTCTTGCATCGGCGGGCTCAACCCCTCCAACGCGGCGCGGAAGGCGCCGAAGAACCCGGCCAGCCGGTGCACGTTGGCGCGTGCCATCAGGTCGGGGAAGGCCTGCGCGGTGGCCATGCGGTTTTCCAGTGCAAAGCCCGCGCCCGACGGCGCCTGCGTCCGGTCGCCCAGCACGAACCAGCCGCCATCCGGGCTTCGCCCGATCTCGAAGGCCAGCAGGTGCAGATAGTGGCCCGAGGCCGGGGCGATGCCGATCATCGGGTGCAGGAACTCCGGGCTTTCGGCGATCAGGCGCGCGGGCAGGTGGCCGTCCGCGATCAGGCGCTGCCGCCCGTAGAGATCGGCCATCACCCGTTCCAGAAGTTCTGCCCGCTGCACCAGCCCGGCGGCGATGCCGGTCCATTCGTCTTCGCCCAACAGGATCGGCAGATGAGACAACGGCCAGTCGCGTTCGGACTGGGCGTCGTTCTCGTAACGGCGGAACTGCACGCCTGCATCGCGCAGGTACTGGTCGGCGCGGGCGAAATGGGCCTCCGCCTCGGCGGGATCCAGCGCCGCCAGTGCCTCCAGCAGGGGGCGCCAGACCGGGCGGATACTGCCGTCGGGGCGCAGCATCTCGTCCGCAGCGCCGGGGCGCGGGGCATAATCCTTCAGCAGCCGGTCAAGCGCGGCACGGGCAGGTCTGGCAGCGGTCATATCAAGGTCACGAACAGATCCGGCAGTCAGAGACCGGGCGGCCGCCTGAGGTCAAGCGTATGGGGGAAGTCCGGATGCGGGATTTCCACGGGCGGGGTCAGCAGGCCGGGCGTATGGCCATGCGGCGCGAACCGGGAGAGGCGCCGGGCCTCGGCCTCGTTGCCATTGACCGGGAAGGTATCGTAGCTGCGTCCACCCGGATGGGCCACGTGATAGGTGCAGCCACCGATCGCCCGGCCGGTCCAGGTGTCCAGGATGTCGAACCGCAGCGGCGCGTTGACCGGCAGCACCGGGTGCAACGCTTCGGGCGGTTGCCAGGCCTTGAACCGGACGCCGCCGACGAATTCGCCTGCCGCTTCGGTGGGCACCAGCGGCACCCGCCGCCCGTTGCAACAGATCGCGTAGCGGTCGGGATGCTGGGTGGTCATGCGCACCTGCAACCGTTCCACCGAACTGTCGGTGTGGCGCACGGTGCCGCCGATGGCGCCGGTTTCGCCCAGAACATGCCAGGGTTCCAGCGCCTGGCGCAACTCCAGGTTGACGCCTTCCACAGTGGTTTCGCCGCAGAACGGAAAGCGGAATTCCTGTTGGGCCACGAACCATTCCGGTTCCATTTCGAACCCATGGTCGCGCAGGTCGCGCAGCACATCCATGAAATCCGCCCAGACAAAGGCCGGCAGCATGTAGCGGTCGTGCAGCACGGTGCCCCAGCGGACCGGCTTGCCCTTGATCGGAGCGGCCCAGGCACGGGCGATGATGGCGCGGATCAGCAATTGTTGCGCCAGGCTCATCCTCGGGTCGGGGGGCATCTCGAAGCCGCGGAACTCCACCAGTCCCAGCCGCCCGGTTGGCCCGTCGGGGGAATAAAGCTTGTCGATGCAGATCTCGGCCCGGTGGGTATTGCCGGTGACATCGGTCATCATGTTGCGGAACAGCCGGTCCAGCAGCCAGGGCAGGGGCTGCGGCTGCGCCTCGCCGGGGTCGGGCACCTGGGCCAGCGCGATCTCCAGCTCGTAGAGCGTATCGTGCCGGGCCTCGTCGATGCGGGGCGCCTGGCTGGTCGGGCCGATGAACAGCCCGGAGAACAGATAGGACAGCGACGGATGCCGCAGCCAGTACAGGACCAGCGAGCGCAGAAGATCTGGCCGCCGCAGGAACGGGCTGTCGTCCGGTGTGGCGCCGCCGACCACCACATGATTGCCACCGCCGGTGCCGGTGTGGCGCCCGTCGATCATGAATTTCTCCGCCCCCAGCCGGGATTGGCGGGCGGCGTCATAGATCGCCTGCGTCGTGGCGACGCATTCGTCCCAATCATGGGCGGGGTGCACGTTGACCTCGATCACGCCGGGATCAGGGGCGACGCGGATCACGTTCAGGCGGGGGTCGTCGGGCGGGGAATACCCCTCTACATGGATCGGCAGACCCATGCGTTCGGCGACCGTTTCGGCGGCGGTCAGCAGGTCCAGGTAATCCTCCAGAGCTTCGCAGGGGGGCATGAAAAGGCACAGCCGCCCATCGCGTGGCTCTATCGCGATGGCGGTGCGCACGGCGCCCCGGCCAGGATCGACACCGGCCTTGCGGCCCTGTTGTTCCGTCACTTGCTGGTCCGTCACCTGCTGGTCAGTGCCCCGGGCGCGCGGCGCGGCCTCCGGTGCGGGGCGGGAGGATTGGGTGCGGCCTGCATCCACCTGCGGCGTGCGGGTGGCCCGGTCGGCATCCTCGTCGGCGCGCTGGCGGTCCTGCGCGGCCTCTGCGGCGCGGCGGGCGGCCGCGCGCTCCGCGTGGAAATCCGGAAGCGCATCGCGCGGGGTCGTGGGATCGACCGGGTAGGAATAGGGGTATTGCGACGGCGGCACATGCGGAAGCGCCGCCAGCGGCAAGCGAAAGCCCACGGGGCTGTCGCCGGGCACCAGAAACAGGTGACCACGCCGGGTGCGCCATTTCTCGGACCGCCAGCGTGGGCCGGTGGCGCGCGCCTGCCAGCGCTGGATCGGCAGCACGTAGCCCGCCGGTTCGGTCAGTCCGCGGGCAAACACCCGCGCCATCCGCGCGCGCGCCTCCGCGTCCTTCAGCTTGCTGTCCTCGGGGGTGACATTGGGCGGCAAATCGGCCTCCCGCAGCATCCATTCGGCGGGATCCTCGAAGGCGGGCAGGGCGAAATCCTCCTCCAGGCCCAGCTCTGTCGCCAGGCCTTGCATGAAGGTCCTCGCCTCGGCGGCGGTGGCAGGGGTTTCGGCGTCTTCCTTGGCGATCAGGGCGGTGTCCTGCCAGACCGGCACGCCGTCACGGCGCCAGAACAGGGAGAAGGTCCAGCGCGGCAGTGTTTCGCCGGGATACCACTTGCCCTGGCCGTAATGCAGAAACCCGCCCGGCGCGAACCGGGCCTGAAGGCGGCGGATCAGGTCGTCAGCCAGCGCACGCTTGGCCGGGCCGACAGCAGCGATGTTCCATTCCGCGCTTTCGAAATCGTCGATGGAGACAAAGGTCGGCTCCCCTCCCATGGTAAGGCGCACGTCGCCCTCCGCCAGCCGTGCGTCGACCTTGTGCCCCAGGGTATTCAGCCGCTGCCAGCTCTCCTCGGAAAACGGCTTGGTGATGCGCGGATGTTCGGAGATGCGCGTGACCTGCATGTCGAAATCAAAGCTGATCTCGGGCTCTCCATCGGCGGTGAACCCGCCCGAGATCGGCGCGGCGGTGCGGTAATGCGGGGTGGCGGCCAGGGGGATGTGGCTTTCCCCGGTCAACAGGCCGGATGTCGGGTCCAGCCCGATCCAGCCGGCGCCGGGCAGGAAGACCTCGCACCAGGCGTGCAGGTCGGTGAAATCGTGATCGGTGCCCTGTGGCCCGTCCAGCGCCTTCAGGTCCGGTTTCAACTGGATCAGGTAGCCCGACACGAAGCGCGCCGCGAACCCCAGGTGCCGCAACACCTGAACCAGAAGCCACGAACTGTCCCGGCACGACCCCCGGCCCGAGGCCAGCGTTTCCTCCGGTGTCTGAACGCCCGGTTCCATGCGGATGACATAGCCGATGCTGTCGGCGAGATGGGCGTTCAACCCGACCAGGAAATCCACGGTGTGATCGGTGTCCTGCGGGATGTCGCGCAGGAACGCCTTGAGCCGGGGGCCGGCGGGCTCGGGACTGGAGTAGATCGACAGGTCGCTGCCCAGGTCGGCGGGCACCTTGAAAGGCCACCGCTCCGCGCTGTCCTCGACGAAGAAGTCGAAGGGGTTGTAGACCGACATGTCGGCGACCAGGTCGACCTCGATCTTCAGTTCGCGAACCGGCTCGGGAAAGACGAAACGCGCCTGCCAGTTGCCATAGGGATCCTGCTGGTGATTGACGAAATGTCCCTCCGGCGAGACCCGCAGCGAATGGGAGATCACCCGCGTGCGCGAATGCGGCGCGGGGCGCAGCCGGATGATCTGCGGCCCCAGCATGACCGGGCGGTCATAGGTGTAATGCGTCAGGTGGTGAATCGCTGCATTGATCGCCATGGGTATCTGCCCCTCCTCGGCGCGGTGCCGTTGGTTCAATCCTTGGCACGGTTTGCCGTGACCGGGCAAGTTCGCCCGCCACGCATGGGTCGTCGCCGCGCCGTGCCTGTGGCATTTCCCGTCTTTCACCTTATCATCAAACGAATGATCGTCGGAATCGGCTTGTCGTTGACCGGGCTGGCGGTAAGTGCCCAATTTGTGGGCAGAACCGCCGCAAGCGACCTGTTCGACGCAAGGGAACCGGGGTCCGGTCTCGCGTCCAGGACTGTCGTCACTACGATCGAACCGCCTGGCGGGGGCTGTGTGATGGGTCCGCCACGGGTCAGGAGCGAGGGGAAACATGAACGATACCAGGTTCTTCGACGAGATGGGCAATGCGGCCGGCGCTGCGCGCGCGCCCTATGCCCAATATGCGGAATGGTTCGCGGGCGAAGACCCCCGATCACTGCTGAAGAAATCGGCAGAGGCCGAGAGCTTCTTTCGCCGAATCGGCATCACCTTCAATGTGTACGGACAGCAGGAGGCCGATGAACGGCTGATCCCCTTCGATATCGTGCCCCGCATCATCGCGGCGGCCGAATGGCGGCAATTGGAACGCGGCATCGAACAACGGGTGCGGGCGATCAACGCCTTCCTCGGGGACATCTACAATCGTCAGGAAATCCTGAAAGCCGGACGTCTGCCCAGCCACATCATCGCCAACAACGCCGCCTTCCTGCCCGAGATGATCGGGATGCAGCCGCCGGGCGGGGTCTTCACACATATCGTCGGCACCGACCTGGTCCGCACCGGGGAGAACGATTTCTACGTGCTGGAGGACAATGCCCGCACCCCCTCGGGCGTGTCCTACATGCTGGAAAATCGCGAGACGATGATCCAGATGTTCCCCGAACTCTTCACCCAGATGAAGGTGCGTCCGGTCAGCAGCTATCCGGCCGAATTGCGCCGCTCCCTGTCCGAATGCGCGCCGCCGAATTTCGACGGGACGAAGCCGCGTGTCGCCGTGCTGACGCCGGGGCTGTACAATTCGGCCTATTTCGAACATTCCTTCCTGGCCGACCAGATGGGCGCCGAACTGGTGGAAGCAGGCGACCTGCGCATCGTCGACGGGCAGGTCTGCATGCGCACGATCCGGGGCTACGTGCCGATCGACGTACTGTATCGTCGGGTGGACGACGAATATCTGGATCCGCTGACCTTCAACCCTGACAGCATGCTGGGCGTGCCGGGCATCATGGATGTCTACCGCGCGGGCAACATCACCATCGCCAATGCGCCGGGCACCGGGATCTCGGACGACAAGGCGCTGTATTCCTACATGCCCGACATCGTGGAATTCTACACCGGCGAGAAGGCGATCCTGAAGAACGTGCCGACCTGGCGCTGTTCGGAGGCGGACAGCCTGAAATACGTGCTCGACAATCTGGCGGATCTGGTGGTCAAGGAGGTGCACGGATCGGGCGGCTACGGGATGCTGGTCGGGCCGGCCGCCTCGAAGAAGGAACTGAAAGATTTCGAGGACAAGCTACGCGCCAAGCCCGGCAATTACATCGCCCAGCCGACGCTGGCCCTGTCCACCGTGCCGATCATGACCAAGGCCGGGCTTGCACCGCGCCATGTCGATCTGCGACCCTATGTGCTGGTCGCGCCGGGGCGGGTGCACATCACGGCCGGCGGGCTGACACGCGTCGCCCTGAAGGAGGGATCACTGGTCGTCAATTCCTCCCAAGGGGGCGGCACCAAGGATACCTGGGTTCTGGGGGACTGACATGGCAATGCTGGGACGCACGGCGGGCGGACTTTTCTGGATGTTCCGCTACCTGGAACGGGCGGAAAACATCGCGCGCCTTCTGGAAACCGGGTTTCGTATCGCGCTGACCGCCTCGCACGAGGCCGAAGCGGAATGGGAATCCATCATCTCCACCGCCGGGGTGCGCGACGCCTATCTGGCCAAGAACGATCATTTCGACGGCGCTACGGTCATCAATTTCCTGCTCCGCGATCCTGACAATTCCTCGGCGGTGATGAACTGCTTTGCCGCCGCCCGGTCCAACGCGCGCATGGTGCGCACCGCGCTGTCCTCCGAAGTCTGGGAGGCCACCAACGAGGCATGGATGACCATGAAGCCGGCGCTGGCGCGGCCCGTCTCGGTCAAGGATCTGGCCGGGGTGCTGACCTCCATCCGGCAGCATTCGTCACTGGTGCGCGGGGCGCTGCACGGCACCATGCTGCGCAACGAGATCTTCGATTTCGCCCGTGTCGGCACCTTTGTCGAACGCGCGGACAACACGGCGCGGATTCTGGACGTGAAATACTATGTGCTGCTGCCCTCTGCCGCCTATATCGGCAGTTCGATGGACAATGCCCAATGGGAGACGATCCTGCGCTCCGTCTCGGCATTCCGGTCGTTCCGCTGGCTGAACGAAAGCGACACCTCACCTCGGGCCATCGCGGACTTCCTTATCCTCGACAAACGGATGCCGCGCTCTCTGGCGTTCTGCCATTCCAAGATCCTGGGCAACCTGACCTACCTGGGGCGGGGCGTGGATCCGGACCTGCCCTGCGTGGCCCTGTCCCGGCAGATCGACGAACGCTTGTCAGGTCGCGATATCGAGGAGATATTCGACGAGGGGCTGCACGAGTTCCTTGAACGCTCGATCAGCGATACGGCCCGGCTGGCCAGCCAGGTGCAGGAAGATTTCAGGTTCTACGGATAGAATGCGATGCGTCTGACGATTTCCCACACCACGACCTACAGCTATGACCAGCCCGTCAGCTATGCATTGCTGCAATTGCGCCTGACGCCACGCAGCGGGCCGGGGCAGGAAACGCGGCGCTGGTCCACGCAGGTTCAGGGCGCGACCCGGCAGGTGCAATTCGTCGATCACTTCCGCAATGACGTGGATCTGGTCATGATGGACGAGGGGGCGACCCGCCTGTCGATCACCTCCGAAGGGGAGGTGGAGACGCAGGACCTGTCCGGCGTGCTGGGTGCGGGCCGGACGCTGGCGCCGCTGTGGCTGTTCACCGCCGACACCGCCCTGACCGCGCCGGGCGATACCCTGCGCGCGCTGGCCGCCCCGCTGGAGAAGCACGCGCAGGACGATCCGCTGGATGGGATGCACCGCCTGTGTGACGCCGTGGCGGAGGCGGTGGCTTATACCAAGGGCACGACCGGCAGTGCCACCACGGCAGAGGCTGCCGCCAGATCCGGGCAGGGGGTCTGCCAGGATCAGGCCCATGCGATGATCGCCTGCGCCCGCCTGCTGGGCCGGCCGGCGCGCTATGTCTCGGGCTACCTGATGATGTCCGACACCGTGGATCAGGAGGCCAGCCACGCCTGGGCCGAAATCTGGATCGACGGGCTGGGCTGGGTCGGCTTCGACGCGGCCAATGCACAATGCCCCGATGACCGCTATGTCCGCGTGGCAGTGGGACGCGACTATGCCGACGCGGCCCCGGTGCACGGCCTGCGCCAGGGCGACGCGCAAGAAGAGCTTTGCGTTTCCGTGCAGGTTCAGCAATAGCACTACCCGTCCAGTACGGAGAACGGGAATCATGACCTATTGCGTGGGTGTCAGGTTGCAACGCGGCGTGGTCTTCATGTCCGACACCCGCACCAACGCGGGCGTCGACAACATTTCGACGTTTCGCAAGATGCACGTCTTCTCGGTGCCGGGGGATCGCTGCATCACCCTGATGACGGCGGGCAACCTGGCCACCACCCAGGCGGTAATCGCGGAGCTTCAGGAACGGTCGAAATCCCCGACCGAACGGGAACCCGACATCCTCAAGCTGGACAGCATGTTCCAGGTCGCCCGGCTGGTCGGGCGGGTGCTGAAGGAAACGATTGCCGTCCATGCGGATGCCGGCCAGCGTGCCGATGCGGCCTTTAACGCGACGATCATCCTGGGGGGGCAGATCGCCGGCGGCGACCCGCAGCTCTACCTGGTCTACCCCGAGGGAAATTTCGTCGAGGCCGGCGAAGACACGCCGTTCTTCCAGATCGGCGAGACGAAATACGGCCGTCCGATCCTGCTGCGCGCCTATGACAGCGGCATGTCCTTTGAAGAAGCGATCAAGCTGCTGCTGGTCAGTTTCGACAGCACGATCAAGGCCAATCTCTCCGTCGATCTGCCGCTGGACTGGCATATCTACGAAACCGACACCCTGGCGGAGGGGCGTACCGGTCGCATCAACCGCGACGATCCCTATTTCGACGAGATCTCGCGCGGCTGGGGCGTGGCCCTGCGTGACGCCTTTGGCAGCCTGCCGGATTTCACGATTGATTGATCTCTCGCGTGCGGACCTGATCCTGCGCCGCGCGGCCCGTCCTTTCGGGTGTCGAGGGATCGAATGGATGTGTCGCGTGCTCCGCTGAGTCCTCCCTCACCAGCGGCTGGCACAATCTCCACCCGGCTCCGACGCAGGCCGATGTCAGCCCCGGTCTCCCCCCGATCCGGCGCCGCGCCACATGGCCAGGCGAGTCGGTGCTGCGCTGCAGCGGTATCGTTATGTGATATTCCGCCCGTTTTTTTGGCAAGCACACGGAAAGAGCGCACAAGTAATGTGCAGGTGACGTTGTGCCCCCCGGAAAGCTGCGTCTTGGATAGGCACTTGCCACCGAACCCGCCTTCATGGGGGCGCACCTGCCAACAGGGGCGAAACTGGAGTGCGGTGGCAAACTTTCCTGGCCGGATGTCACCACCGCACGAACGCAACAACAAGCTGCACGTGCCATATAGGGGGGAACGCATGACATGTCGAACACGCGCGACCTGTATCGGTGCCGCTGCGGCGGATGATGAAGGGATACCGCATTTCATGTCGCATTTTCTGAAGACCATGCTGGGCGCCGCCGCAGGGACGATCCTGCTGTCCGGCGCGGCCGCTGCCCAAGACACCATCAAGGTGGGCGTGCTGCATTCGCTGACCGGGACCATGGCGATCTCGGAGACCACGCTGAAAGACACCATGCTGATGCTCATCGAGGAGCAGAACAAGAAGGGCGGGGTGCTGGGCAAGCAACTGGAAGCCGTGGTCGTCGATCCCGCCTCAGATTGGCCGCTGTTCGCCGAAAAGGCGCGAGAGCTGCTGACCGTCTCGGAAGTGGACGTGATGTTCGGCTGCTGGACCTCGGTCAGCCGCAAATCCGTCCTGCCGGTGATCGAGGAGCTGAACGGCCTGCTGTTCTACCCGGTGCAATACGAGGGCGAGGAATCGTCCAGGAACGTGTTCTACACCGGCGCCGCACCCAACCAGCAGGCCATCCCGGCCACCGACTACTATCTGGAAGAACTGGGCGTCGAGAAATTTGCCCTGCTGGGCACCGATTACGTCTACCCACGCACGACCAACAACATTCTTGAAAGCTACCTCAAGGACAAGGGCATCGCGGAAGAAGACATCTTCGTCAACTACACCCCTTTCGGCCATTCCGACTGGTCCAAGATCGTCGCCGATGTCGTGGCGCTGGGCGCGGACGGCAAGAAAGTCGGCGTGATCTCCACCATCAACGGGGACGCCAATATCGGGTTCTACAAGGAGCTCGCCGCCGCCGGTGTCAGCGCCGATGACATCCCCGTCGTCGCCTTCTCCGTCGGGGAAGAAGAACTGTCGGGCCTCGATACCTCCAACCTGGTCGGGCATCTGGCCGCGTGGAACTACTTCCAATCCGCCGAAAGTGATGCAAACACCGATTTCATCGCCCAGTGGAAGGCCTTCGCCGGCGAAGAACGCGTGACCAACGACCCGATGGAGGCGCATTACATCGGCTTCAACATGTGGGTGAACGCCGTCGAAGAGGCCGGGACCACCGATGTGGACACCGTGCGCGAGGCGATGTGGGGCCAGGAATATCCCAACCTGACCGGCGGCACCGCCGTGATGGGGACCAACCACCACCTGGCGAAACCGGTCCTGATCGGCGAGATCCTCGAAGACGGCCAGTTCGACATCATCTCCGAAACCGATCCGGTGCCCGGCGATGCCTGGACCGATTTCCTGCCCGAAAGTGCCGTTCTTACCTCCGACTGGAGCGAGCTGGATTGCGGCATGTACAACACCGACACCTCGACCTGCGTGCAGATGCAGTCGAACTACTGATCGGGTCTTTCTGACCTGATCCCGGTCGGGGCGGCGCGTCCTCCTCCCTTGGCGCTGCCCCGATCCCGTTCCCATGACGTTCCTCCCGCTCCGAAGGCTTCCATGCTGATCCGAATTGCCGTGACCCTGCTTCTGGCGCTGATGCCGGTCGCCCCTGCGCTGGCGCAGGAGACGATCCAGCCGATCCTCCAGACCCATGCCGACATCATCGAGAAGAGCTCTCGTCGCAGCATTGGCCCCGCGATCGACGCCATCGCCGCATCGGGTCTGCCGCAGGCGCAGGTGGTTCTGGAAACCTGGCAGGCCAAGGACATGTGGCAGCGGCTGGACGACGGCCTGTTCGTCGCAGCGCGCAAGGAAGACGGGGGCTACCGCCTGACCGATTTCGACACCGGCGCCGACCTGGGCCTGGTGGACAAGGACACCATCGACCAGCTGAAACCAAATTCCGGTATCCGGGCCATGATCGGTGCCGCGCTGGTGCGATTTCAGCTGTCCGATCCCGACCCCGCCCGCCGCGTTGCCGCGCTGGATGCCATCGACCGCGATGCGCAGGCCAGCCACCTGCCGGCCCTGCGCGCCGCCATCGCAGGGGAGGATGATCCTACCCTCAAGGCGCGCAAGCAACGGCTGGAACGGCTGCTGACCATCCGCTTTGCCCCCGATCCCGAGGCGCGGATCGCCGCGATGGGGGATATGGCCGGCGATCTGGGCGTGGACATGCGCGCCACGTTGAACCCGATCCTGGCCACCACGCGCCACGTCGCGACGGGCCTGCCCGACCGGGGCAATATCGCCCGAGTGCTGGAGCCCGGCAGCGATGCCTTGCCAGCGCAGGACGCTTATGCCCTGCTGGTGACGGATGGTCTGGCCCCCGCCCGACTGACCTCCGATGCCCTGCGTGAGACATTGGCCGGCAATATCGTGGACGGCGCCGTGGGCGGTGTGCCCCTGGCCGATCTGGACCGGGATGCCTCCCGGATCCGCGCCTATGCCGCGCTTGTGGCCCAGGGCCGCGCCACCCCTGCGGCCACCGACGCCGATGTCGCAGAGGCGCTGGCAGGACATGTGTTCTACGAACTCTACACCGAGGATGACGCCCGCATCACCACCGCAGCCGAGGATGCCCTCGCCGCCATCCGCACCAAGGTCGCCGTGCACCAGGTGCTGGACCTGTCGCTGGATGCGCTGTCGCTGGCCTCCATCTACTTCCTGGCGGCGATCGGTCTGGCCATCACCTTTGGCGTCATGGGGGTGATCAACATGGCGCATGGCGAATTCATCATGATGGGCGCCTATACCGGCTATGTCGTGCAGCAGCTCATCCCCGATTACACGCTGTCGCTGATTGTCGCGATCCCGGCCGCCTTTGCCGTCACATTTGCCGCCGGTGTCGCGATGGAGCGGCTGGTGATCCGCTGGCTGTATTCCCGCCCGCTGGAGACATTGCTGGCGACCTTCGGTATCTCAATCGCCCTGCAACAGATCGCCAAGAACGTCTTTGGCACCCAGGCGCGCCCGCTGACGTCACCCGGTTGGCTGGACGGGGCGCTGGTGTTCAACGACGTGGTGTCGATTTCCTATATCCGCATCGCGATCTTCGTGCTGGCGCTGCTGTTCCTCGGCTTCTTCCTGTTCCTGATGAACCGCACCCGCCTGGGCCTGGAAACCCGCGCGGTGACGCAGAACCCGAAAATGGCGGCTTCCATGGGGATCAATCCCGACCGTGTGAACATGCTGACCTTCGGCCTGGGGTCCGGCATCGCGGGCATCGCGGGCGTGGCCATCGGCCTATACGCCAAGGTGACGTCGGAGCTGGGCGCCGATTACATCGTGCAAAGCTTCATGACCGTTGTCGTGGGCGGGGTCGGGAACATCTGGGGCACGCTGCTTGGTGCCTCCATGATCGGGTTCCTGCAAAAGGGGATCGAGTGGATGAACCCGTCCAACACCCTGGCCGCGCAGACCTACATGATCGTCTTCATCATCATCTTCATCCAGTTCCGGCCGCGCGGCATCATCGCGCTCAAGGGCCGCGCGGCAGGAGACTGACCCCATGATCCCCATTCTTCCCCCCGCCAATGCCGACCACCCCCCGCGTCCCATGCGCCTGGCCCCACAGGGCGGCAGCCCTCGTCCCGACAGCACGGCGGTGCATCGCCGCGACCCGGACACCGCCCTGCAAGCGCTGCTGGCCGATGTGCTGCCCCAGGCGCAGGCCACCGGCCAGGCCGGTGCGCAGCCAGAACGGACCCCGACGGAGGACCAGCCATGAGACGCAGCTTCGTGATGCGCCACCCCTCCACGCTGATCTTCCTGGCCTGCCTGGCGCTCTTTACCCTCGCCGTCACTCTGCTGTCCGAGGCGGCAGGCACGGGCGTGATCTCCACCTCCTTCGTCAAGACGCTGGGAAAGACGCTGTGCCTTGCATTGGTGGCCATCGCCATGGACCTGGTCTGGGGCTATTGCGGGATCCTGTCGCTGGGCCATTTCGCCTTCTTCGGGTTGGGCGGCTACATGATCGGCATGTGGCTGATGTATGCGCGCACCGAGCTGATCGTGGCCGCCTCGCTGGCCAATGCCCAGATCCCGCCCACCCCGGCGGAGGTCTCGGATGCCATCGCCAGCCAGATTTTCGGCTTGGTCGGAGCCTCGGACCTGCCGCTGATCTGGGGGTTGGCGCATTCGCTGACCGCGCAGCTGGCGCTGGTCGTGCTGGTTCCGGGGCTGCTGGCGCTGGTCTTCGGCTGGCTGGCGTTCCGTAGCCGGGTGACAGGGGTCTACCTGTCTATCCTGACCCAGGCGATGACGCTGGCGCTGTCGCTATACCTGTTCCAGAACGACAGCGGGTTGCGCGGCAATAACGGGCTGTCGGGCCTGCAAAACCTGCCGGGCGTCACTGCGGGGCAGGACGCGGTGTCGCTGTGGTTCCTCTGGGCCTCGGCGCTGGCGCTGGGGCTGGGCTACGTGCTGGCGGCCTGGGTCGTCTCGGGCAAGTTCGGATCGGTGGTGCGCGGCATCCGCGACGACGAGGCCCGCGTGCGGTTCCTCGGCTATTCGGTGGAGGGGTACAAGCTGTTCATCTTCACCCTGACGGCGGTGATCGCGGCGGTGGCCGGGGCGCTCTATTACCCGCAGGCGGGGATCATCAATCCGGCGGAAATCGCGCCTATCGCCTCCATCTACCTGGCGGTCTGGGTGGCGATCGGCGGGCGTGGGCGTCTTTATGGCGCGGTGATCGGTGCGGTCTTCGTCTCCCTCGTTTCGACCTGGTTCACCGGCGGTATGGTGCCCTCCATCGACCTGGGGCTCTACCGGATCGACTGGGTGGATTGGTGGACCGTGCTGCTGGGCGTCAGCTTCGTGCTGGTGACGCTGTTCGCGCCCAAGGGGATCGGCGGGCTGGTGGATCTGCTGACCGACCGCCTGTCGCCCGACCGCCACGGCGCGGATTACGGCCCCGATCAGGGATCGTTGCAGGAAGAGGAGGGCCGGGGATGAGCACGCTTCTCGAAGTGTCCGGCGTTTCCGTCACCTTTGACGGGTTCCGTGCCATCAACAACCTGTCGTTTCAGATCGGCGATGCCGAATTGCGCGCCATCATCGGGCCGAACGGTGCGGGCAAGACCACGTTCATGGATATCGTCACCGGCAAGACCCGCCCGGACGAGGGGCGGGTGATCTATGGCGAACGATCGGTCAACCTGCTGAAGATGACGGAGGCCCGGATCGCCCAGGCCGGCATCGGCCGCAAGTTCCAGCGTCCCACGGTGTTCGAGGACCAGACCGTGCGGGCCAACTTGTTGATGGCCCTGAAAAATCCGCGTGGATCTTTCCCGGTGCTGTTCTACCGCCCAAGGGGTGAGGATCACGACAGGGTGGAGGCGCTTGCCGATGAGGTCGGGTTGAAAGACGCGCTGACCCGCAAATCGGGAGAGCTGAGCCACGGCCAGAAGCAATGGCTGGAGATCGGAATGCTGCTGGCGCAGGAACCGCGCCTGCTGCTGGTCGATGAACCCGCCGCCGGCATGACCCTGGCGGAACGCGAACACACGACAGACCTGCTGCGGGAGGCGGCACGCAGCCGCGCGGTGGTGGTGGTGGAACATGACATGGATTTCGTGCGCCGGCTGGGCTGCAAGGTCACGGTGCTGCACGAGGGTTCGGTGCTGGCGGAGGGGTCTCTGGATCATGTGACCTCCAACCGCGAGGTTATCGACGTTTACCTGGGGCGCTGACGAATATGCTGAAAATCGACGGGCTGACCCTGCATTACGGGCAATCGCAAATCCTGCACGGGATCGACATGCAGGCCGACACCGGCCAGGTGACCTGCCTGATGGGCACGAACGGGGTCGGCAAGACATCGTTGCTGAAGGCGATTTCGGGGACCCATCCCCGCAGCGGCGGGGCGATGTCGCTGGACGGCGAGGATCTGGGCCGTCTGCCGCCGCACCACTTGGCGCAGAAGGGGATCGGCTACGTGCCGCAGGGGCGGATGATCTTTCCGCTGCTGAGTGTGCAGGAGAACATGGAGACGGCCTTTGCCTGTCTGCCGCGATCCGAACATCGCATCCCCGACGAAATCTTTGAACTGTTCCCGATCCTGCGCGACTTCCTGCACCGGCGCGGTGGCGACCTGTCCGGCGGCCAGCAGCAACAGCTGGCGATCGCGCGGGCGATGATCACACGGCCCAAGCTGCTGTTGATGGATGAACCGACCGAGGGCATCCAGCCCAACATCATCCAGCAGATCGGCCGCGTGATCGAATACCTGCGCGACCGGGGTGACATGGCGATCATCCTGGTGGAGCAATATTTCGAATTCGCCTACGGTCTGGCGGACCGGTTCTACGTCATGAAACGCGGCGCGATCACCACCTCGGGCACAAAGGCGGAGCTGGCCAAATCCAGCCTGATGGCCGAGGTCTCCGTCTGATCCTGTCGGCGGGAAGGGGCGCGCCCCCTTGTCCTTCGGGCGTCAAATACCGGCCGCGCAGCGTGGCGCCGCTTGGAAAGCGGTGCCATGGATCGCCCCGACGGGGCGATGCCTCCGGCGGCGGTATTTCGCGCCCGAAGGGGGACCACGGCGCGCGCCGTTCTTCGGGCGGGATCAGGCCTCCACCCAGATGGTGACGGGGCCGTCGTTGACCAGGCTTACCTTCATGTCGGCGCCGAATTGGCCGGTCGCGACCGCGATGCCCTGTCCGGCCAGATGCGCGGCGACGGTTTCATAAAGCGTGCGCCCCTCCTTGGGCGGGGCGGCGGCAGAGAAGCCGGGGCGATTGCCGCGGGTGGTGTCGGCGGCCAGGGTGAACTGGCTGACCACCAATGCCGCGCCGCCGCTATCGAGAAGGGAGCGGTTCATCTTTCCCGTCTCGTCCGGGAAGATCCGCAGTTTCGCGATCCGCGTCGCCAGTTTCTCCGCCTGTGCTTTGCTGTCGTCCTGCATGGCGCAGACCAGGATCAGCAGGCCGGGCCCGATCTCTCCGATCAATTTGCCATCGACATGCACGGCGGCCTCGGTGACGCGTTGCAACAGCGCGCGCATCAGCCGCGCCACTCCAGGATCTCGTCCAGCGCCGCGCGGGAGGCGCGGAAGGAATTGGCCGGGTGGTCCGCATCCGCGTGGCCGAAGGAGATCGCGCAGAGCACCAGCCGGTCGCGGGGAATGTCGAAATGGCGGTGGATCATCGGCGCGTAGCCAGCCAGGGCCGCCTGGGCGATGGTGTCCACCCCCGCCGCCCGCGCCGCCAGGCAGAAGGCGGTGACAAAGCCGCCGCAATCCAGCGCGCCCCAGGCGCCCAGCTCTTCGCCGGCGGTGACGATGGCAACATGGGGGGCGCCGAACAGGCGAAAGTTCTCCATCCCCTGGCGGGCGGCGCCTTCGCGGTCGCCCTTCTTCACGCCGACGGCCTCGTATAGCGCCCAGCCGACTTCCCGCCTGCGGGCCTGGTGGATGCCGGAATAGCCGTCGGGCCAGGGCAGGTCGGAGGCTGGGGTGCCGCCGCCGCGAACCTCCTCAAGCAAGGCGTTCCGGAACCGGTCGGTCTCGGCGCCACGGGTGATCAGCACTTGCCAGGTCTGGGTGTTGGACCAGCTGGGCGTGCGCCCTGCGGTGCGCACGATTCCCGCGATCACCGCGTCGGGCAGCGGATCTGGCCGGAAGGCCCGACAGGAGAACCGTTGCGCCATCAGCGCATCGAAAGCGGCGAGGTCGGTCATCATTGTTGTCCTGCGAAATAGGCGATCCCGGCGACCACGATGGCACCCGCGAGCACGGCCAGCGCGATTTTCCAGGCCGACCACGGGCGTTCCCCCTGTACCCGGCCGCTTTGGCCATTGACGACAAAGCGATAGGTCTTGCCGTTGTACTTGTAGGCCGCCAGCCAGACCGGCAGCAGCACATGTTTGAAGGTCACGTCCGCCAGCCTGGTGTCGATGTCATGCACCCGCTGCCTGTCACCGCCGATATCGAACCGCACGTCGCGTTCGATCACCCGGTCCATATGGGCGCGCGCCTCGTCAAAGGCGTCCTGCAATTCGACCTGGTAGCCTTCGGCCCGGAATCCGGCCAGGTATTGCGGGGCATAGGGTTGCAGCGCCGAAAGATCCCAGGGCTGCAACGCATCCGTGAACCGCTTTGGCAGGGATTTCGACGCCAGCACCAGCACGTCGTCGAAGAACCTTGACACCCGGCCGCGTGCCGGGGACCAGCGCACGCGGGCCTCTTGCACCTGCGTCTGCTTGCCGTCGCGCATCACGGTGCGGGTGACATAATAGACCGTCCCCCGCTCTCCCCGGTAGGCCGAGGAGGTCTGCGCATCAAAGGTCCAGTAGGGGACATAGATCCCCTCCATCTTGCGGCCCTTGCGGGCGTAGTCCTGCAATCCTCCGGGCGCGAACCACAGCCGACCCAGCCAATCGGTCATCGCCTGCCGCGCCGCACGTTCATCCAGCGCAAAAGGCAGGACACCGCGCGGCTTGATATGGCGGTGGGTGCCGGTGTCGGTGACAAAGGGCGTGGCGCAGAAGGGGCAGGCATCGGCATGGGTGACTTCGGAAACCTCGACCTGGGCGCCGCAATTGGGGCAGCGGGTGACGCGGGTTTCCTCGATCTCGGCGTCGGGCAGACGGGCTTCCACCGCTGCGTGAAAGTCAAGTTCGCGGATGGCGGGGGTTTCGGGGCGGGCCTCCTGCATCGGTTCGGAGTGACCGCAGAAATCGCAGATCAGCGCGCCGCGATCCGGGTCGAACCGGTAGTCGGCGCCGCAGTTCGGACAGGGAAACCTGGTCTCGTCCGTCATCCGTCTTGCCCCTCTTGCCTTCCGTGCCAACCTACCGGGCAGCGACAGGGGCGCAATGGAAATTTGCCCCGGCACGCGGGTTGAGGCCGCGTGGATCCGGCGCTAGGGAACTGCCATGACCTATCGCACCCATGCTACCCGGCTCCGCGTCCTGCTGTTCCCGCTGTTGTTGGCGACGTTGCTGGCCGTGTTGCCGCGCCCTGGCCAGGCCCAGGCGGGGCAGGCGATCTACACATTCCACTGGATCGGTGGCAACGGCTACGAGATGCGCGGGGCGATGTCCTTTCCCGACGCTTTGGCGCAGACGCCGCAGGTGATCGAACACGACGTGCAGTGCTTTCAGATCGCGGGCACCTATCAGGGCGCGCCGCTGGGCCATTGGGGGCTGGGGCTGCTGGAGGAAGACAGCAGCTGGCGCCTGACCTTCGATCCGCTGGCCGAGGCTTTCGCTGTCTTTGGCGCCGCCACGCCGATGCCGCAGGCCTGGAACATGGACGGCGCGGGGACCGATTGCGGGACCGGTGGTTTCGGCTTCAACATCGGCAATGCGGCGCAGGATCTGTGCCATGACGGCGCGCTGCTCGTGCCCAGCCAGGTGCCGCCGGGCCGCCCCTTCGCCGCGCGGCGGGTGGAGCGTTTCGAATTCGCCCCCCACGCCTGCCGCGCGCCCCTGTTGATGAGCCGCCTGTCCCCCCGGCGCTGAAGCGTCTGCGGTTACACGCCCGGCGGGGGCGGTGGCAGAATGGTGAACAGTTGCGCCAGTTCCGTCACTTCGCCGGCGGCCAGCCAACCATCCTGGCCGGCAGTCCAGACATGGCTGGCGCGGGTCAGCTCTCCGCTGGTGACCATGCGGCCCATGGCGGCGCGGGAATAGGGGCCGCGTGTCTGCCCGTCCTCGGCGATGTGCCAGACCTTTTCCACCGGCGGTGGTGGTGGCGGCGGAGGTGTCGCTGCGGCACCGGCCTGGGCAGGGGCGCTGCCCCAGGGGCCAGGCTGGGCGGCGGGACGGGCGCCCCAGGGGCCCTGTTGCGCCATCTGCTGCGCCATCGCCATGCCCAGTCCCGCGCCCAGTCCCGCCCCCATGCCGCCCCCGCCTGAGGGGTTGCGGGCTGCCGCGCTCATCGCTTCGGCGGCGGAAAACTGGGTGAATTTGCCCAGGTCGCCCGCCAACCCGATGGAGGTCCGCTTGTCCAGTACCTCCTCAACCGCGGGAGGGAGGGAGATGTTCTCGATGTAGAGTTCGGGGATCGACAGGCCGTATTCCTCGATCGTGGCGGAAATCTCGGAAGCCACCAACCGGCCCAGATCGGCGGTGTTCGCGGCCATGTCCAGCACGGGGATGCCCGATCCCGCCACCACGCGGGAAAATTCCTGCACGATGATATTGCGCACCTGGAACGAGATCTCATCCATGGTGAACTCGCCGTCGGTGCCCACGATCTCCTGCAGGAAGCGGGCCGGATCGGTGACCCGGATCGTGTAGGTGCCAAAGGCACGCAGCCGCACCGGCCCGAATTCGGGATCGCGGCAGATGATCGGGTTCTTGGTGCCCCACTTCAGATCGGTAAAACGATTGGTGTTGACGAAATAGATCTCGGACTTGAACGGAGATTGAAAGCCGTGGTCCCAGTGCTGCAACTTGGTCATTACCGGCATGTTGTTGGTTTCCAACATGTACAGGCCGGGGGTGAAGACATCTGCCAACTGACCTTCGTGCACGAAAACCGCAGCCTGGCCTTCGCGGACCGTCAGCTTGGCGCCGTACTTGATTTCGTGGCCCTGCCGTTCGAACCGCCAGACCAGCGTGTCGCGGGTGTCGTCAACCCAATGGATGACGTCGATGAATTCGCCGGAAAGAAAATCGAAAATGCCCATCGATGCGGTGCTCCGTATTTGCGGTGGCGCTGGTTTTCCTATAGCGGCTGACGCCGCCCCTGTCCAAGACGACGGACCCCTGCGAAGGAACCTGCCGATGCCCCTGACCCTGATCTATCGGCTTGCCGTCGTTCTGGGTGCCGGGGTGGTGGTGCTGTATCATTCCAACAGCGTGATCCTGCATTTCGAGAACGGACCCTATTTCTTTGATTCCGGCTGGTTCGCCTACCTGCTGGAAACCGGTGGTCCTGGCCTGGAAAATCCGCCTTACCTGCCAGAGCGCAGTTTCTACGACTACCACCTGTCGCCGATCCTCGTGGTCTGGGGCGCGCTGACCAGCGGCCTGTTCGGGGTTAACGGAATCACTGCCCTGGCCCTGTTGTCGGCGGCGGCGGGGCTGGCCGGAATGGCGGGCTTCGTGCTGATGGGGCCGGGGCGGCGCTGGCTGGCGCTGGGGCTGGGTCTGCTCTACGCGCTGGGGAACGAGCCGGTGATGCGGGCGCTGGGCTATCCGCATGTGGAGATTTTGTTTGCCGGGCTGCCGCCGTTGATGTTTGCCTGCCTGTGGCGGGGGGGGGTCCTGGCGGCAATCCTGCCCGCCCTGCTGCTGATCCTGACGCGGGAGGACGGCGGGTTCTTCGCGGCCTTCACGGTCCTGGCTTTCCTGACGATGAACCGCGCGGCCCTGGACCGTCGCGCGATTTGGCGCGGCGTTGCGCTGTTTGCCGCCTGTTTCGCCGCTGCGGTCGGGACTATGGCCCTGAAACGCGCCCGCCCAGGGGAGGTGGACCTGTTCCATCTCCATTTCGCGGGCGACGGGTTCTCGCATGTCATCCCCGATCTGCTGGTCGCCCGGCTGTGGAGCCTGACGCAAGAGGCCGGCACCGGCCCCTATCTGTGGCTGCTGGTGCTGTTCTCTCTGCTGGCCGTGACCCGCTGGCGGGTTCTGGACCTGCGTCGCCTGTGGGCGCCGCCGCTTCTGATGGCGCCGCTGTTGCTGCTGTATCTGGCGGCATCGAACGACACGCTGGCCCGGTTCCGGCTGTATTACGCGCTGCCCTGGGCGATCCTGATTGCCTTGACGGTGCAACAGGGGCTGGCGCGGCTGGCGGAGGGGCGCGGTGGTCGGGGCACGGTGGTGGGCCTGCTGGCACTGCTGGTGCTGACCAGCGTGCCAGCGGGGACGTATCTGCGCACTTCGAGTGATGTCCGGCGCTGGGCCGGGCTGGTCACCACCTGGCCGCAGGGCACGGTGCCGGCGATGCGGGCGGCCATGGCGGCGCAGGCTGCGGCGGGACGGCCCTGCACCTCGCAGGTGGCGATGGGGCTGCACCCGGCCCTTTTCCCGCGCGACCGCACCTTCGTCCCCTGGGAGCTGACGGGCGCGGACGGCGCCGAGCGGCTGGCCCGGTGCACGGAGGTCATCCTGTTCGAGGGATCGCTGTATTACCGGGACATCGCACGTACATTGGAAACACAGGGCTGGCAGGGTGTCCCCCTGACGGGCCGCCTGCGCCTCTACCGCCCCGGTTGAGCGCCCCTCAGCTGGAGCTGCCCATCAATTCGCGGGAGATGATGCCAATGGTCGGGCGGGCCTGCTCCAGGGTCATGCCGGGCCGCAGGCGCGGATCGTAGAGCATTTTCAACAACAGCTCGTCATGGTTGGTCAGCAGGGCGAATTCGTCGTCATCGTTGAAGATCGACGGGCGTGCGCGCGGGCTGTCATTGGCCAGGCCCAGCCCCTGGGCGATTTCCTCGTGGAAACACGATTGCCGCATCAACCCGGGATGTTCCGCCCGGACAAAGGCGATGGCACGGCGATAGACATTGTCGTTCTGCTCGGCCGAGAAACCGAAGACCAGGCAATGGATCGGCCGGGGCAGGGTGCGGATGATGCTGACGGCGCTGTCGGCGGCGTTGGGCACCAATTGGCGGATGCGGCGCACGGCATCCTCGCGGTCATCCTCGCCCATCACCAGGATGTGGAAGTTTCCGCCGCGCGTCACGGTCTGGATCGGATGGCCTGTCACCTGCGCCAGGCGATTGGCATAGCTGTCGATTTCGGCGCTGTCGCTGCGTTGCTGATCGGGTGGGACGGAGGCGCCGAATTCCACCTGAAGGCGAAGCGGTCCAGACCAGCGGCGCATGAAATCAGGGGTCTCGCGCGCCTGGGACAAGCCGGTGCCGCGTTCATATTCGTGGAAGAAAGCCAGCCGTTCGAAGTTCCGCGCCAGGTCGGTGGCGTTGAACGGCGTGTCGATGCCGCCGCCATCCCGGCGTAGCAGCCCCTGCGCCAACAGGTTGGATTGCACCCGTTCATAGTAGCCGCGCAATTCCTCGCTGGCGGCCGAGGGTGCGGGCGGCGCGGGCGCCGGATCGGCGGGGGCCAGCGCCGCGGGACGTACGCGCGGTGTTACCTGTGGCGGGGCGGAGGGAAAGGACTGACAGGCGCCCACCAGTGCCAGCGCAGCGACGCCCAACAGCCCGCGAAGCGTGCCGCCCCGCAGGCCGCCTGTTGCGTCATCCGCCATCACGTCGACTCAGTTGCCCTGCGGCACGGCGGTCGCCGCGACATCGCCGGTGCCGGTGGCCCGCGCACGCGCGGCGGCAAGGGTATCGCGCAGTTCGTTTTCCATCTTCTTCAACTCCTCCTCGGCAGCGGCGCGTCGGCTCTTGCCTTCGTCGGCGATTTGCAGGCTGTCCTGAATCGTACCGATCAGGTCGGCATTGGCTTGCTTGACGGCCTCGATATCGAAAACACCGCGCTCCATCTCTTCGCGGACAACCTTGTTGCTGTCACGAAGGTTCCGCGCATTGGCCGTCAGCAGCTCGTTCGTCAGGTCGTTCGCCTCACGCACGGCGGCCGCAGCTTCGGAGGAGCGCTGTATCGTCACCGCCTGTGCCAGCTGGGTTTCCCATAGCGGAACGGTGTTCACGAGCGTTGAATTGATCTTTGTCACCAATGATTTGTCGTTCTCCTGCACCAGCCGGATGGAGGGCAGGGATTGCATCGTCACCTGGCGCGTCAGCTTCAGGTCATGGACCCGTCGCTCCAGATCGTCGCGGGCGGCGCGCAGGTCGCGCAGTTGCTGGGCCTTCATTACCTGCTCACCCTCCGGCGCGGCCTCGACCTCCGCTTCCTTGGCGGGGATGTCGCTCTGGTCCAGGTCTTTCAGCTTTTCCTCGCCGGCGGCGATATACAGGGCCAATTCGTCGTAAAAGTTCAGCGTTTTCTCGTAGAGAAGGTCCAGGGATTTGATATCCTTGAGCAACTTGTGCTCATGGGTCAGCAGTTCATCGGTGACGCGGTCGATCTGGTCCTGAACCTCCTCGAACCGGGCGGTGAACTTGGCGAAAGGCGCGGCACGGCCCAGCAGTTTTTCCCAGAAGGAGCGGTCGCGCCGTACGTCGAGTTCCGAAACGGAAAACCCGCGGATCGTGGTCACGATGGAACGCAGGCTGTCCCCCGCCGGGCCCACATCCTTGTTGCGGACATCGGTCAGCATTGCCTGGGAGATCTCCTGCAATTCCGCCTGCGCGGAGGAGCCGAAGGAGACGATGGAATTGGTATCGTCCATGTCCAACTCGCCCATGCGGCGGCGGATCTCTCCGCCGACCTGGTCGTCCGCGGAATCCAGCGTCACGAGGGCATCGGCCGGAGCTGGTTCGGGCAATTCCACAGCGGCGACATCATTGACAAGTTGCGTGCTTTCCTGGGCCTTGGTGCGAACGGTCTGCGACATGGCGGTCTACTCCGATTCTGAATGCGGGCGGATGCCCTCGCGCTGAAGACGATCCCGCAGCACTTCGATTTCGATTGTCATATCCGTTGCATCATCCTGTAACATCTTTTGCGACCGGGCGGCGAAATTCTGTTCCAGATCGGTCAGGAGTGCCTCATAATCGGTCCGCGCCGCATCGCTGCGGTTGCGGCTGTAATGGCTGACGAATTTCACCGTCGCGTCGCGGGCGCCCATCAGGTAGACGCCCAGGAATTTCCGCGCCGAGGTCAGATCGCGCGGGTCGTTCTCCACCTGTTCGATCATCGCGGCGGCGGTGTCCTGGAACGCGGCGACGCGGGCGGTCAGGCGGCGATCGCGCAGCGTGTCCACGGCTTGGCCCATGTCGCGCAGGTAATCCTCGGCCTTTTCGACAACGCGGGCGACGCGGTCCTGCTGGTAGGTGTCGATCCCTTCCATGACCTTGTCGCGCAGCGGGTCGGGGCCAAAGGCCGCCAGGTGCAGTGCCGCCGCCACCAGCCCGTAGATCGCTGAGCCCAACAGATCCGTGCCATGCGCCATCCCGGCGAGAACCGTGCCCATTCCGATCAGGACAGAGCCGGCGATCTTGCGCGGCATGGCGGGGCGGCGGGCCACGGCGCGGGCGTGGTATTCCCGTTCAGCCTGCAACCCCTCACGCGTCATCCAGGCGGCGCCGGCCCAGAGCGCGGCGCCCAGCAGGCCGATGGCCAGGTTGACCGGTCCATCGTTCAGGAC
Organism: Pseudooceanicola aestuarii; assembly: GCF_010614805.1. Lineage (NCBI taxonomy): Bacteria > Pseudomonadati > Pseudomonadota > Alphaproteobacteria > Rhodobacterales > Paracoccaceae > Pseudooceanicola > Pseudooceanicola aestuarii. Next base: position 233,867 of record NZ_JAAFZC010000001.1, on the reverse strand, counting down.
CGTCGCGGCCAGGACGATGGCGGGGGTGAACAACACGTTGACCCGCGCCCCGCCCGCCGCAACGGGCGCCATGCGCCGCCGGGCGCGGCCCAGTCCGCCCTTGCCGGCAGGCCCGGTCGTCTGGTCCGGGCGGTTGCGGCCATCGGGACTGAACTTGCCACCAAAGCGCTGTGCCATCACTCGCCCCCCATCCAGCCGCTGCCGACGCCGAACAGCACCGCCACAAGCAGGCCATAGGCTGTTTTCTGCAAGGCTCCGGCACGCCGTTGCGCCGTGGGCAGGGCCCGGTCGTGGTCCGCCGCGCCCCCCAGGGCGGCCAGGGCAAGGGTCGCCACCGCCACCAGGGCGGACAGGACAAGCAGAAGCAGGATCAGGCGGGACATCGATTCCTCCGATAACCGGGTCAGGCTACACCTAGGGACGATACCGCGCCAACGCTAGTGCCCGCCGCCCGCGCGCCGCTCCGCATTCAGCTTTCGGGCATAGCCGGACTGGATGATCTCCACCGCGAACAGGACGATGACGGAGAAATAGAACGTCGTCTTCGACATCGGCACAACCTCGTAGCCGAAGAACCGCAGGGCCAGCGTGTCGTCATGCATGGCATGGGCGGCGGCCTGGCCGGCCTCCCCCAAGAGGACGACACCGACGATCAGCAGGATGAACAGACCCAGGACTTCGTACATGCGGTTCTTTTCCAGAAAACGCGTGACGCCATCGGCCAGTACCAGCATGGCCAGCCCCGACAGGATGATCGCGATGGCGAGAACGGGGAAGACATCCGTGATCGCCAGGGCCGACAATACCGAATCAAAGCTGAAGATCAGGTTCATGAAGACGATCAGCATCACCACGGTCAGGGCGGATTTGCCCGATTTGGCCTCCACATCCGTATCCAGATGGTCGACGGCCAGCATGTGGCTGATTTCCTTCACCGCCGTGTAGATGATGAAGATCCCGCCCAGGACAAAGACCAGCGTGGCGAAGTTCACGCCACCGGTCAGCACGCCCTCCCAGTTGAAGACGAAGAACGGATCGGTCAACGAATCCAGCAGGCTGATCATCACGAACAGCAGGATCACCCGCAGTGCCACGGCCACGATGATGCCCCAGAACCGCACCGCGCGTTGCTGGGCGACGGGGGCGCGTTGGCTTTCGATCGAGATATAGAGCAGGTTGTCGAACCCCAGCACCGCCTGAAGGAAGCAGAGCATCAGCAGGTTACCCAGATTTTCGAAGGTCAGAAGGTCGGCCATTGCGGAACCCTTTTGCAGAACAGCGTTTGCGCACCAGATAGCGCAGCATCGGCAAAAAGGGAAAGATTTGCGGGAGAAAGCTGCCGGGGCTGGCCGCCGCGCCACGGTTGGCGGCGCGGTGGGGCGATCAGGGCAGCAGCCCCAGCCAGAACCAGATGGTCAGCAGAGACACCGAGGTGGTGATCAGTACCGAAGAGGCGGCCGTGCGCTTCGCCCGGTCGTAGATGTCCGAGAAGACATAGGCGTTGATCCCCGGCGCCACCGCCGCCGTGATCAGGGCAGAGCGGAAGGCATCGGGTGCCAGGCCTGCCTGGCTTCCAAAGATCCAGACCAGGGCGGGATGCACCGCCAGGGTGATGGCGCAGATCATCACAATCAGCCGCCAGTCGCCTTCAAGCTTGTATTGAACCAGCACGCCGCCCACGGCGAATAGCGCGGCGGGAACGGCGGCGGTGGCCATCATGTCGATCACCACACGGGCGACCTCGGGGACGGGCAGGGCGGCGAGATTGACGACAAAGCCGGCCATCAATGCGATCACCAGCGGGTTGCGCAGCACCTGCCGGCCGATCTGGCCCGCCAGCTTGGCCGCGTTCAGGCCGGTTTCGCGGGCGCGCACCAGCTCCATCGCCAGGATGCCCAGCGTGTAGCAGAACGGCGCGTGCATCGCGATGATGGCGAAATTGGCCTCCAGCGCATCGGGGCCAAAGGCGCGTTCGGTGATCGGCAGTCCCATCATCAGCGTGTTGGAGAACAGGCAGCAGAACCCGATGACCACAGCGTCCTGCGCGTTGCGTCCCAGCAGCCGCGCGCCCACCGCGCCCAGGGCAAAGCAGATCGTGGCCGCGAGGTAATAGGTCAGCAGAAGGGGGGCGTGGAATTCCTCGGAGATGTCGAACCCGCTGACCGCCCGGAACAGCAGGCAGGGAAAGGCGAACCGCTGGGTAAAGTTCATCAGCCCGCCAACCGCAGACACCGGGAAAGATCCCGTACGCGTCGCCACGTAGCCCGCGGCGATCAACAGGAAGACCGGCAGGATGACCGTCAGAAGTTGCGCCATCAGCGGGGCAGGGTGATCTGCATCCCGTCAAAGGCGGGGGTGATGTGGTCCGGCGTCTCGGCGGCGACGGTGGCGTAATCCATGTCGATATGCATGTTTGTCAGCACCGCCCGGCGCGGCGCGGCGCGGGCGATCCAGTCCAGCGATTGCGCCAGGTGCGAATGGGTGGGATGCGGATCGCGGCGCAGCGCGTCCAGAATCCAGCAATCCAGCTTGCTGACCTCGGTCCAGGCTGCATCTGTCATGGCGGCGACATCGGGCAGATAGGCCAGCCCGGCGATGCGGAACCCCAGTGCATCGATGGAACCGTGGTTGACCGCGAACGGGCGGAACGGGATGGCGCCGCCCGCGCCGGTGATCTCGAACGGGCCGTCGATGGATTTCAGGTCCAGGATGGGCGGATAGGGCGACCCCTCCGGCTGCACGAAGGCATAGCCGAACCGGTGCAGCAGGGCGCCCTGCGTATCGCCATCGGCCCAGACCGGCAGGCGGCGGCGCATGTTGAAGACGATCATCCGCAGATCGTCCAGCCCGTGCACGTGATCGGCATGGGAATGGGTGTAGACGACCCCGTCCAGCGTGCCGATGCCGGCGGTCAGCAGCTGGGCGCGCATGTCGGGCGAGGTGTCGATCAGCACGCGGGTGGTGCCGGCCTCGGTCTCGCGTTCCACCAGCATGGAACAGCGGGTCCGGGTGTTGCGCGGATCCTGTGGGTCGCAATCGCCCCAGACGCCCCCCAGGCGCGGCACCCCGCCGGAAGAGCCGCAGCCCAGGATGGTGAAACGCAGTCCGCCCATCACGCGGGCGCCTGCCATTGCGCGGCCTTCCAGAACAGGCGGTCGAAATTCGCCTGTGTGCGGGCGGCGAAGGCAGCGTAGTCCAGCCCGAAGAGCTCGGCGCCGACGCGGGCGGTATGGGCGGTGTAGGCCGGCTCGTTCCGCTTGCCGCGATGGGGCGGCGGCGCGAGGTAGGGACTGTCTGTCTCCACCAGGATGCGATCCACGGGGGCGGCGGCGAAGATCTCCCGCAGTTCCGTGCTGCGCGGGAAGGCGGCGATGCCCGACATCGACAGGTAGAACCCCAGGTCCAGCGCCGCGCGCCCCAGCTCGGCCGAGGAGGAAAAGCAATGCATGACGCAGCTATAGGGCGCGTTGGCGTGTTCCTCCGCCAGGATGCGGGCCATATCGTCATCCGCGTCGCGCGAATGGATGATCAGGGGCAGACCGGTTTCGGCGGCGGCGGCGCAATGGATGCGCAGGCTGTCCTGCTGCGCCTGTGCGCTTTCGGCGGTGTAATGGTAGTCCAGCCCCGTCTCGCCCAGCCCGACGAATTTCGGATGCTGTGCCAGCGCGATCAGATCCTCGACCGTGGTGGGGGCGTGATCGGCGACCGACATCGGGTGGATGCCCGCGGCGTAGAAGACGCTGTCATGTGCCTCGGCTATGGCGCGGACTTTGGGTTCTTGCGGCAATTTCGTGCAGATCGTCACCATGCGGGTCACCCCGGCGGCATGGGCGCGGGCGATGATCTCTGCCTGCTGGCCATCGAAATCGGAAAAATCCAGGTGGCAATGGCTGTCGGTGATCCGGGGGGGCTGCGCCGCGTCAGGGGCGCTCATGTGGGGCGGGGTAGTCATGCGATCCTTCCGTGCGGCGGCAAGGCCCGGCGCGGCACGCGGTCAGCCCTGAGCCGTTTTCTGGAGCCTGAAGACCGTATCTAGGATGAGCGCGGCAGGGTCAAGGTTGACCGCCTGCCCATGGCGCAGCCGGGCGCTGACCTCCTGTGCGGCCAGGGCCCAGTCGCGCGCGTGGCGCGGGGTGGGGGCCAGCCGGGCAAAGATCTCGGCCTCGCCCGGTGCCGCCTCTGCCCCGCCACCGGGATCGCCCGCTGCCCCGCTGCGCGCCAGCCGGGACAGGGCGCGTTCGATCAGCACATGCAGCATGGCGCGGCGATCTTCGGCGCCGCGTTGGGCAGAGGCCTCGGCCAGGGCCAATGCGCGGGCGCGGTCCAGCCGGGGGAGGGAGCCGAGCAGGGCCATCACCTCCGCATAGATCTTCAGCCCGTCGAGATTGGCCAGGCGCACGGCCTCGCCGACAGACCCCGCCGCCAGCGCCGAAAGCGCGGGCGTCGTGTCCTGCGCGGCGATGCCGGCCTGGTCAAGGGCGGCGGCCATGTCCGCAGGGGTCAGCGGCGACAGGCGCAGCACCCGGCAGCGCGACCGGATCGTGGGCAACAGGCCCGAGGGATTATGCGCCACCAGCAGCAAGGTGGTCCGGGCGGGCGGTTCCTCCAGCAGCTTCAGCAGGGCGTTCGCGGCGGAGGTGTTCAGCTCGTCCGCCGCATCGACGATCACCACCCGCCGCCCGCCGTCGGCGGCCGACAGCGAGAGAAAGGATTTCAGCTTGCGCGCTTCCTCCACCGTGATTTCGGCGCGCAGGCGCTTGGTCTGGTCGTTCCAGCCGCGCCGCAGCACGAACAGCCCCGGTTCCGCACCGGCTGTCATGCGGCGTGCCACCGGGTGGTCGGCGGGGATGTGCAGGCTGTCAGGTGCGGGCGGGGGGGCATCGCCGAACAGGCCGCCGTCCTGATCGGGATCGGGGGTGGATAGGAGGAACCGGGCAATCGCCCAGGCCAGCGTCGCTTTGCCGGTGCCACGTGGCCCGGTCAGCATCCAGCCATGGTGCAACCGCCCCGAGGCGAAGGCGTCCAGGAACTCCGCCTGCGCGGCGTCCTGCCCGTGGATCACGGGCGTCTCGCGCGGGTGCGGCGCGTTGTCGACGCGGTCGGGTTCGGGACGGGTGTCATCGCTCATGCCTCTTCATGCCGCCGGGGGCGGGGGGATGTCCAGAGGGACGGTGACAGCAGCGCGCCGGAGGCGTGGCAACGGGTGGGGTGGCGGGCAGGTTGACAGCGTTGGGGGGAAGCGGGTGGCGCGGGCAGGGGGGACGCTGTCCCCCCTCTTGCGCTGCGCGCAATTCACCCCTCTGCGGTATTTCAGCCCGAAGGGGCCGGGCGCGCGATATGCGAGAGAGGTGAGCGGGCGAGGGGGATCCGGTGGCGGGCTAGCGCCCGGCGAGGAAGGTGGTCACCAGGTCCTGCACGTCGCGCGTCACGTCTTCCACCGGGCGGGCACCGTCGATCACACGCACCCGGTCCGGCGCGGCGGCGGCAAGGTCCAGAAAACCCTGGCGCATCTGCCGTTGCAGATCGGCGCCGAAGGTTTCGAACCGTTCTTCCCTGCCCTGGCGGGACAGAGCGCGGGTCAGGCCGGTTTCGGGGTCCATGTCGATCAGCACCGTCAGGTCAGGCTCGCGCCCGACCATCAGGTCGTGCAGCTGGTCCACCAACCCGCGCAGATCGCCGCGCGACAGGCCCTGGTACATACGGGTGCTGTCGGCAAACCGGTCGCAGATCACCACCTGGCCCGCGGCCAGCGCCGGCAGGATCGTGCGTTCCATGTGGTCGCGGCGCGCGGCGGTGAACAGCAGGATCTCCGTCTCCGCGGACCAGCGGTCGGGATCGCCCTCCAGCACCAGGCGGCGGATCTCCTCGGCCCCCGGGCTGCCGCCGGGTTCACGGGTCAGCACCACGTCGCGTCCGGCGGCGCGCAGGGTTTCCGCCAGGCGGCGGGCCTGGGTGGATTTTCCGGAGCCGTCGATACCCTCGAAGGAGACGAACGCCCCGCGTCGGGCGTTCGTGGGGGTCAAGAAGCGCCCTCCGGCCCTTCGTTCAGGCGGCGCACCAGGTGCAGGGCCGCAGCCTTGATCCGGGTGGCAAAGCCGCCGCGCGCCACGTCGGTGTCGGCGACCAGCTGCACCCGCGTCTCCGGGAGGTCCGTGGGGGTCAGGATCAGGGTGCCCAGCTCCTGCCCCTTGGAGATCGGGGCATGGATCGGCCCGTCAAAGACGATCTCCGCTTCCACTTCCTTGCCCGAGAGGATCGGCAACAGCGCGATCACGTTCTCCGAAGCGGCCAGGCCGACATCGCCCTGGCTGCCCATCCAGACCGGCGCGCGGGTGACGACATCGCCCTGGCGCATGATCTCGCGCTCGGCGAATTGGCGGAAGGCCCAGTTGACCAGCGCCTGCGCCTCCTCGGCACGCTCCTTGGTGCTGCTCAGCCCGGCGAAGGCGAAGACGATGCGACGGTTGCCCTGTTTGGCCGAGCCGACAAGGCCGTAGCCGGCTTCCTCGGTATGGCCGGTCTTCAGCCCGTCGGCGCCGATCCCCAGCCCCAGCAGCGGGTTGCGGTTGCGGATGTTCTGCGGCGCGCGTCCGTCGAATTCGAATTCCTGTTCGGCGAACATCGGGTAGAAGTTCGGGAAATCCTCGATCAGGTGGCGGGCCAGCAGGGCCAGGTCGCGCATCGTCATCCGATGGCCGGCCTGGGGCCAGCCGTTGGAATTGGTGAAGGTGGAGCCGGTCATGCCCATCTGCTGCGCGCGCTGCGTCATGTAGCGGGCAAACCCGGCCTCCGTCCCGTCTGGGCTGAGGGCCTCCGCGATCACGGCGCAGGCGTCATTGCCCGACAGCACGATGATGCCGCGCAGCAGGTCCTCCACCCGGACGCGGTCGGTGGTGTCCAGGAACATGGTCGACCCGCCATAGCTCATGGCGTGGCTGGAGACGGGCAGTTCCTCGTTCAGCGACAGGCGGCCGTCGCGGATCGCCTCGAAGGCGACGTAAAGCGTCATCAGCTTGGACATGGAGGCCGGCGGCACCGGCTGGTCCGCATTCTTGTCCAGCAGCACTGTGCGCGTGCCGAGGTCCATGACAAAGGCGGTCCTGGCGCGGGTGTCAAAGGCCTGCACCTGCGCGGCGCAGAGCAGGATCGCGATGGTGGCCGCGGCGGCCTGTCGGAGCGTGGAAAGCATCAAGGGCTCTCTCCCTGGCGTGGTCCAAACGTTCGGGCCGGGGCCCGGAGGGGCAATGCGGCAGGCCCGGACGACCCGGACAGCAGCCAGTTCAGGTGATAGCCGCTGCCACTGACGGGGTCCAGTGCGGCGCCTTCATCAGTTCGTGACGGCGTAGGCGTCGGCGAAACCGGCCTGCTTGATCGTCTTCAGCAGGACCGCGCGTTCGGTGGTGGAACTGGCCGGGCCGACGATGACGCGGTAGAAATCCTTGCCGCGCGAGGATTGCTTGCGCACCAGCGGGACGATCCCGCGCTGGCGCATCGCGGTGGCGGTATTCCGCGCATTCTGTTCGACGCTGAAGATCCCAAGCTGGATGAACGGCTTTTCCAAGCTGGAGGCCGGCCTGGCAGGCGTGGGCGCGGCAGGAGACCGGGCCGGTGTGCCGGCGGGCTGCTGCGTGGTCTGCACGTCGTTCGCGCTGGCGGAGGCGGTATCGGGCCCGGAGGTCGTTTCGGAGCTGTCCTTGCGCCGCAACCAGCCGAAAAGTCCCCCCTTGCGCGGGGCCTCGGCAGGGGTGGCCTGTGCGGCGGAGGCGACAGCGGTCCCGGAGGCCGCCCCGGTGGCGGCCAGCGTGGACGGGGCGGCGGCGCCGGCCCTGGCGGCGGGCTGCGCGGCCTGGCCTGCGGCGCGTTCGCCGGCGGAGGTGTCGGGCGCGGCCTCGATCGCCCGCGCCGTGGCGGCGGGGTCCAGGCGGGTTTCCTGCACCGTGTTGGCGGCGGGCAGGGCGGCGGGCGCGGTGCTGGCGGGCGCGGTCTCCACATCTGCCTGCGGGGTCACGGTTTCCCGCCGCAAGGCGGTGACGTTCAGCCGTGTCGGGGCGCCGGCCAGGATTCCAAGCGCCGCCGCCGCGTCCGAGGAAACCTGAAGCCGGGGGCCGGGGTTGTCCCGCTCGCGCCGGAACAGAGCGCCGATGACGAACTTGTCGTTGGTGGTGTTGCGGATCAGCACCCGTTCGGGATCCTGCACATCGGGATGGGCGACCCAGACGCCACCCAACGAGGGCCTGCCGTCCCACAATCCGGCCTCGGTCACCTGAAAGACTTCGGGGGCCTCGATGTCGCGTTCCACCAGCTTGGTCGCGCGCCCCACCTGCGGCTCTCCGCCATCTGCGGTTTCGGATTTCTGGAACAGCGGCAATTGGTTGTCGCCGGTGCAGCCCGCGAGGGTCAGTGCTCCGCTCAGCAGCAACGCGGCGCGCAACCCGTTGCGCCGGGCGCGGGCGGCACCACCCGTGTCGCCGCCGCGCCCTGCCAGATCGCGCGCGTCCCCTGTGCCGGAGTCCTGCATGTTCCTGCCCCTTGCCTGCTGCGGGCTGCCCCGCCGACCGATGGTTCGGTCACTGCCGTGATGCCTCGGCCCCGGATCTGCCCGAGGCGTCATTGTTTTGCGTCAGTCTAGCGCGCCGCGCGCGATCTGGAAAGGTCCGACACGTATCCCCGTCGCGAGGGGAAGCAGCGGCCCGTGCCGCGCCGGCGTGCGTCCGCACAATGCCCGCGCTCGCGCCCCGCCGCACCGGCGCAAGCAGGAGGCGACGCCACCGCTGCGCGGATGCCCTTCCAGAATCGCTCCGCCCGGATTAATCCCCGTCAGAACGGAGGAGTGGCAGAGTGGTCTAATGCACCGGTCTTGAAAACCGACGTAGGTGAAAGTCTACCGTGGGTTCGAATCCCACCTCCTCCGCCATTCCCGAACAAAAATGGGCACTACTGTAGGTCCGGTGTTTCCGGCTGCATGGGTAAGAGCTGCTGACTCGATATCTCTTTGATCTATAAGGATCTTCACGCTGTTTTCGTTGACTGTGATCTTGTCGATGACGGCGCGCAGGTACTGGCGTTTGAACTGGAGGTTACCCTCGGCGAGCTGTTTTCTGACGAAGTCGGCGAACTTCTTCACGGCCTTCTCGGTCAGTTCGGCAGTCGGCTGGAGCTCGGCCAGCGCGCGGTCCTCGGCGGCTTTGGCGAGGTTTCGTTTATCCGTGAGCTCGGCCTGCCGCTCCTTGAACGTAGGTTCGGAGGGATCGATCGCGCCTGTCTCCATTGCATCGTAGAAGCGCCTGAGCCTTTTTTCCGCCTCGTTGAGTTCGGCACGGATCCGGTCCAGATGACCGCTGTTCTCGTGGCGCCTGATCGCTTGGCGATCCATTAGATCCGAGAGCATTTTCGCGGACCCGCTGGCTTGAGAACAGGTGCGTGCTGACCGTCTCGATGATGAACTGGTCGAAGGCTTCCATGGGAACGCGCATTCCTGGGCATGTGGACTTGCCCCGGCGCCTCTCCCCGGAGCAGTTGTAGTAGCGATATTTTCCGCTCTTGCCCCTTGCGAGCTTCATGCCGGAACCACAGTGACCGCAGACAGCTACTGTCGAGAGGAGGATGTCACTGGTGGTGTCCCGCGGAGGTTTCTTCTTGGGGCTTCTTCCGCGCAGGATCCTCTGCGCCATGTCGAAGCGGTGCGCAGGAATGATCTCCGTAATCGGAACGTGGACTGCGGTATCGATGCCTGCCTTTTTTCCGTACAAGTAGTCCCCTTTGACCGCGCTGTCCGTCACCCGCTTGTGAACCATACCGATAGTCCAGTATTTTCTACGCCGGGTTCGATAACCGTTCTCGTTGAGCCAGGCTGTGATCGACTTGACACCCATGCCCGGCATGGTTGTCGTTGCCCAAAGGCGAAGGCCCGCCGGGTCACGGCGGGCCTTGGATGGTGGGTCTGCGGGTCGCGCCGGCCGCGGGCTTGGCGCGGCGGGCCGCTCAGGGGATCAGTCGGGCGACGATGGCATCGGCGGCCTCCTCCGGGGTCATCTCCGTGGTGTCGATCGTCAGCTCCGCGCCATGCGGTTCCTCGTAGGGGCTGTCGATCCCGGTGAAGTTCTTCAGCTGACCGGACCGGGCCTTGGCATAAAGGCCCTTGACGTCGCGGGCCTCGGCCACTTCCAGCGGGGTGTCCACGAAGACCTCGATGAACTCGCCCGGTTGCATCATGGAGCGGACCATCTCCCGCTCGGAGCGGAAGGGCGAGATGAAGGCCGTGATCACGATCAGCCCCGCATCGGTCATCAGGCGGGCAACCTCGCCCACGCGGCGGATATTCTCCACCCGGTCCGCCTCGGTAAAGCCCAGATCCTTGTTCAGCCCGTGGCGCACGTTGTCGCCGTCCAGCAGGAAGGTGTGGCGGTTCATCCGGGCCAGCTTTTTCTCCACCATGTTGGCAATGGTGGATTTGCCGGACCCCGACAGCCCGGTCAGCCAGACAACGGCGGGTTTCTGGTTCTTCATCGCCGCATGGCTTTCGCGGCTGATGTCGGTCGCCTGCCAATGGATGTTCTGCGCCCGGCGCAGGGCAAAGTGGATCATCCCCGCCGCGACGGTCTGGTTGGTCATCCGGTCGATCAGGATGAACCCGCCCAGATCGCGGTTTTCCGCGTAGGCGGCAAAGGGGATCTCGCGGTCGGTGGTGATATTGGCCACACCGATGGCATTCAGATCCAGCGTCTTGGTCGCCAGATGTTCCTGGGTGTTGACGTTGATCTCGTATTTCGGCGCCTGCACCGTGGCGGAAACGGTCTGGGTGCCGATCTTCATCGCATAGGCGCGGCCCGGCACCATTTCCTGTTCGTCCATCCAGATCAGCGTCGTCTCGAACTGGTCGGCCACCTCCAGGGGCGATTGCGCCGCCACGATCACCTGCCCGCGCGAACAGTCGATCTCGTCCTCCAGGGTCAGGGTGATCGCCTCGCCGGCCAGTGCGCGGCCGCGATCCCCGTCGAAGGTGACAATCCGCGCCACCTTGGATGTCTTGCCCGAGGGCAGCACCCGCACCGGATCGCCGGGCTGCACCTGGCCGCTGGCGATCAGACCGGCGAACCCGCGGAAATCCAGATCCGGCCGGTTCACCCATTGCACCGGCATCCGGAAGGGGGCAGCCTGCGGCTCGCGGGTGCTGTCGATCTCCACCGTTTCCAGATGGGGCAGCAATGCGGTGCCGTCATACCAGGGCGTATTGGCGGAGGGCGCGGTGATGTTGTCGCCCTTGTAGCCGGAGATCGGGATCGGCACGAAGGTCTCGATCCCGATGGAGCGGGCGAATTCCGTGTATTCCGCAACGATGCGGTCGAACACGACCTGATCGTAGTCAACCAGATCCATCTTGTTCACCGCCAGCACGATATTGCGGATGCCCAGCAGCTGCACGAGATAGCTGTGGCGCCGCGTCTGGGTCAGCACGCCCTTGCGCGCATCCACAAGGATCACCGCCAGATCGGCGGTAGAGGCGCCGGTGACCATGTTGCGGGTATATTGTTCGTGGCCGGGCGTGTCGGCGACGATGAACTTGCGTTTCTCCGTCGCGAAGAACCGATAGGCCACGTCGATGGTGATGCCCTGTTCGCGCTCGGCCGCCAGCCCGTCCACCAGCAGGGCGAAATCGATCTCCTGCCCCTGGGTGCCGACCTTCTTGCTGTCGGCTTCCAGCGTGGCGAGCTGATCCTCGAAGATCATCTTGCTGTCGTACAGCAGCCGCCCGATCAACGTGGACTTGCCGTCATCCACCGATCCGCAGGTGATGAAGCGCAGCATCGTCTTGTGCTGGTGAAGGTCGAGATAGGCGTCGATATCCTCGGCGATCAGCGCCTCGGTCTGGTAGATCGCGTCGTCTTGGGCGGGGGTCTTGTCGGTCGTCATGGGGTCACCTGGAAATCTGGAAGGGCCGGGAAGGGGGCAGGGCGATCAGAAGTATCCGTCCTGCTTCTTCTTCTCCATGGAGGCAGCCTGATCATGGTCGATCGCGCGGCCCTGGCGTTCGGAGGTGGTGGTCAGCAGGGTTTCCTGGATGACCTCGGGCAGGGTGGTGGCGGTGCTTTCCACCGCGCCGGTCAGAGGGTAGCAGCCCAGCGTGCGGAACCGGACAGAGCGCATCTGCGGCGTCTCCCCCTCGCGCAACGGGAATCTGCCGTCATCGACCATCAGCAACATGCCGTCGCGGGTCACCGTGGGACGGGGCGCGGCGAAATACAGCGGCACGATCTCGATCCCCTCCAGATGGATGTATTGCCAGATGTCCAGCTCCGTCCAGTTTGAGATGGGGAAGACGCGCATCGATTCCCCCTTGGCCTTGCGGGCATTGTACAGGCGCCACAATTCGGGGCGCTGGTTCTTGGGATCCCAGCGGTGCGAGGCGGTGCGAAAAGAGAACACCCGCTCCTTGGCGCGGGATTTTTCCTCGTCCCGGCGGGCGCCGCCAAAGGCGGCGTCGAACCCGTGCAGGTCCAACGCCTGTTTCAGCCCCTCGGTTTTCCACATGTCGGTATGCAGAGAGCCGTGATCGAACGGGTTGATGCCCTGCGCCTTGGCTTCGGGGTTCTGGTGCACGATCAGCTCCATCCCGGCCTCGCGCGCGGCGCGGTCGCGCAGCTGGTACATGGCCTGGAACTTCCAGGTCGTGTCCACATGCATCAGCGGAAAGGGCGGCGGCGCGGGAAAGAACGCCTTTTTCGCCAGATGCAGCATGACCGCGCTGTCCTTGCCCACGGAATAGAGCATGACAGGGTTCTCGGCCTCGGCTGCCACTTCGCGCAGGATGTGGATGCTTTCGGCTTCGAGGCGCTGAAGATGGGTGAGGGGTTTCGCGGTCATGCTCGAATCATCTCTTGCTGAGGGGGTTTCGCCTAGCTAAGGCGCGGCGCCTCTTGGCGAACCTCCCAAATGGGAGGTATGCTGCCCGCATGGCACATGTGGATGAACAGACGGCCCTGATCCGGGCGCTTTTCGCGGCTGCCGCAGGAGGCGCGACGGAGTGCGAGGCGGCCGATGGTGGCGACAGTGCGGTCGCCGGGGCGCCCTGGCAGGACATGTTGCAGCGGCTGCGACAGGTGACCCGAGCGGATGGCGCCGCGCTGTGGCTGGATCCCGCGCGGGGGCGCGGCCCCTCCTGGGTCCACGGCACGATGGCCGGGCCGGAGGCCGCGATTCGCCGCAGCCTGCGGTTCGATCGGGTTTATGGCGCCGACGAACTGCCCGGCGATCCGGGCGATGCGGGGGCCCTGCGCGTGGTCAAGGCGCGGGCGGGCACGCATCTTCAGGCGACGTTGGGCATCGCGCGGCAGTCGCACCGGCAGGATTTTCGCAGTGCCGACGGGCAGCAGCTGAACGCGCTGGCGCCGTTTCTCGGGCAGGCGGCAGAGATCTGGGCCCGGCATCAGGCCGCCCGCGAGCGGGCCGCGCGCGACGCCGGGCTCGCCGCCGGGCTGGGGGCCGGGTGGCTGCTGCTGGATGCGACAGGGCTGATCCTGGACCTGTCGCCTGCCGCCCGCACCTGGGGTGCGGCGCTGGGTCTGCAACTGGCCGCGCGGCGGCGGCTGGATCTGGCAGATGGAGCGCGGGCGCTGGCGCTGCGCGGCGGCCTGACGGCCTGCCTGGCGGGGGAGGGGCCGGTGCCCCTGACCCTGTCGCGCGATCCGCTGGTCGAACTGGTCCTGACCCGCGACCCCGGCCCGGGGGACGCGGCGATCCTGGCTCGCCTGCGCCATTCCATGCCTTGTGCCGCGATTCCGCCCGCAAGGATCGCCCGCCATTTCGCCTTGACCCTCAGCGAAGCCAGGCTGACCGCGCTGATCTGCGACGGCCATTCCCTGCGCGACGCGGCCCACCGCCTGGGCTGGACCGAAGCCACGGCCCGCACCTGTTCAAAGGCGATCTTTGCCCGGCTGGGCGTGTCCGGTCAGCCCGGCCTGGTGCGGCGCGTCTTGTCCGGTGCCCTGTGGCTGGAGGCGTGAGCGCGCGACAAAATCGGGCAGGGGCGGCGGGGAATGGCCGGATCGTCATCGAACTGCAATGTCGCTGTGGACCTTTGGTCGGCGGCAATGACAGAAGAAACTGCGAAAGATGGGGGCTTGCATGAGCGAGATACAGACGGCGGAGCATCTGGCAGAGCGGCCGCAGGAAACCTGGTTCCTGGCGCAGCTCAAACCCAATTGCGCCGCGATCGCCGACAAGAACCTGACCCGGCAGGGCTTTGCGACCTTCCTGCCGATGGAGGAAGAGACCCGCCAACGCTCCGGGCGCTTTGTCACCGCGCGCAGGCCGTTGTTTCCGGGATATATCTTCGTGGCTTTCGACGTGGCGCAGGGCGTGTGGCGCAAGGTGAACTCAACCTACGGGGTGACGCGGCTGATCAGTTTCGGCGGCGGCCCGGCACCGGTGCCCGCCGATCTGGTCGCAGGGTTGAAGGCGCGTTGTGACGACACCGGCCAGCTGGTCCCCGACGCCACGCCGCAGCCCGGCGACACGGTGCGCGTGACCCATGGGCCCTTTGCCGATTTCGTGGCGCGGGTCGAATCGATCGCCAAGGATCAGCGCGTCTGGGTGCTGATGGACCTGATGGGCGGAGAGACCCGCGTGGCGGTGAATCCGCGCCACCTGCGCGCCGGATGACCGACCGGTGCGGGCAGGGTGAGGGCGGAAGGTTCGGGCGCAGGTCGCCCCTCCTCCGCACCGCCTGCCTGCCTGCCTGCCGGAATGGCGCACACCCGCATGGCAGCTACAGGCTAGTCCTTCGTCGCGGAATCGTCTTCGGATAGCAGGGCGGACAGGTCCATCCCGCGTTTCTCGGCGGCCTGGCGCACCGCCTGCCGCAGGGCAGGGCTGCGGCGCAGGAACCGGCGAAAGCGGAATTCGTCCAGTACCAGGAAGGTCGTCGGCGCGATGGTGCGGACCTCCGTCCGGCGGGGTTTCTGCATCAGCACGGCCATCTGGCCGAACATCTCCCCCTGACCAAGCCGCCAGGTCTGGCCCGCCGTCTCCAGCTCCACGGCGCCGGAGGCCACGAAATAAACGCTGCGCGCCGGATGGTCCTTGCGCAGGATGACATCGCCCGCATCGGCGAATTGCGCCACCAGCGCACGGCCCAGGCGTTTGCGCGTCGTCTCGTCCAGGTCGGCGAACAGTGGCAGGCGTTGCACCAGTTCCGCCCGGCGCAGGGTCAGGTCCAGCGGCGGGCGGCCTTCGGCGGCGGCGCGCCGCGCGCCGAGATCCTGCAACAGGACGGTGTGCAGTTCCGCGCCGATCAGCCCGTCCTCGCGCATGGCACCGTATTCGGCCTCCTCCAGGCGCAGGGCGGTGCGGCGCAGGAAACGGCGCTCCAGCTCCTCGGCATAGCCCGGATATTGCAGGCGCAGGCCTTCCAGCGCGGTTTCCATCCGTTCCACCCGGCGCGACAGCAGCTCTTGCAGCAGATCGGTGACGCGGCGGCCATGGATGCGGCGCAGACGTTGGTCGAGGAACCGCCCCAGGTCGCGTAAGATCAACCGTTGCGTCAGCAGCAATTCGAACCGGTCCGCCGTGACCCGCGCCAGGGGGGCGGAAATTCGCAGCCGGTTGCGCAGCCAGACCGCGATGCGAAACGTCGGGCCGTAGCCGATCGCCCGGCGCGCCGCGCGGTTGTAGCCCGATCGCCCGCCGGAGCGTGCCGCCTCGATCAGGCGGTCACTGTCGGACAGGATCTGTTCCGCCAACCGGGCCGAGATCATGCGGTCCCGCACCCGCGCCAGGATGGTGTCCCGCTCCGCCCCGGCCAGCGCGATCAGGCCCAGGGTGATGCGGTCGCGGTCCAGGATTTCGCCACCGTCCTCCGCCGCCTTGACCGCCGCTTCAAGGGTGTCGCCGAATTGCTTGGCCTCGGCGCGGACGATGTCGCGGGACAATTCGTAATTCTCCGCCGTGCGGGAGACATCGGCCCGCACCGTCTGCAAGGCCACGGCGACGACCTGCCGCGCCAACGCGCGGTCGATGGGCGACAGCCGGTCCAGTCCCAGCCAGCGGATCACGCTGCGCAGCGTCGTCCCCTGTACCAGCAGCGTGAACAGGGCAAAGCCGGTGGCCAGGATGCCGACCAGCCGCTTGACCTCCAGCGGGACGCGGACGCTTTCGGTCACGGCCAGGGCCAGCGCCAGCGTGACGGCGCCCCGCAGGCCGCCCCACAGGATCGCCACCCGGTAGGGCCGTTCCACCACCGGCGACAGGCGGGTCACCGACAGCAGGGGCATCAGCCCGAACAGGATCAGCCCGCGCGCCGCGATGGCGGCCGCGACGACCACGCCGATCAGGCCAAGGTCGGTGAGGCGGATCTCCTCCATCAGGCGGGGGATCAGCAGCGCGGCCAGGATGAAGATCAGGGCGCCGCCCCAATGGGCGAGCAAATCCCAGACCTCCCGCAGCTGGGTCCAGGCTTGCGGCGGCAGGCGCCCCGGCGCAGTCAGGTTCAACGTCAGCCCCGCCGCAACCACGGCGATCACGCCCGAGGCGCCGATGCTTTGTTCCGCGCCGATATAGGCCAGATAGGGCAGCGCCACCGAGATCGAGATCTGCGCCAGCACGTAGCGTTCGAACAACGCCATCACCCAGACCGCCAGCCGTGCCGCGACCCAGCCGGTGACCGCGCCGCCGCCGATCAGCAACGGGAATTGCGCCAGCGCATCGCCCAGGGCGGGGTTGGGCACGCCCAGCATGACAAAGCTCATGAACAGGCCGAACAACGCGATGGCGGCGGCGTCGTTCAGCAGGCTTTCGCCTTCGATGATGCGCGCCAGCCTCTGCGGGGCCGAGATCGAGCGGAAGATGCTGACCACCGCCGAGGGGTCAGTGGTCGACACGATGGCGCCGATCAACAGGCAGGCCGCCAGCGGGAGCGGGCTGACAAGCGCCAGCGCATAGCCCACCACCAGCGTGGCCACCACCACGGCCACCACCGCCAGCACCAGGATCGGCACCCAGTCGTCCAGCATCCGCCGCAGGTTCATGCCCAGCGTTGCCTGGAAGATCAGGGTGGGCAGGAAGACGTAGAGGAACACATTCGAGCGGATCGGCAAGCCAAGGATCGCTTCGGCCACCGGGTTCAGCGCATCGGTCAGATCCGTCCGCAGGAAAAAGATCGCCCCGGCGCCGATCAGGATGCCCAACAGCGCCAGGATCACGCTATAGGGTAGCCGCAACCGGGCCGCCAGCGGCTCGGCCGCGCCGATGACCAGAAACAGCGACGCGATGACAGCAGTGATCAGAACGATATCCATATGGGGCAGATAGCGTGTCACCCGCGCGCATGGAATCACTGGCGGTGAAAAATCTTCGCCTGTGGCAGGTTTGGTCTGAGATCGGTCGGGGCTTGCCAGGGCGGGGCCCGGCGCCGTAGCAGAGAACCCGGGCCGAGGCGGACTCCCGTCGCAACACCCCGCCCGCGCCCCGCGCCACAGGAGACGCCCCATGATCGACCTGCCCCGCCCGCCCGCCTTTGGTCTGCAGGACCGCGTCGCCCTGATCACGGGGGCGTCCTCGGGGATCGGGCAGGGGGCGGCGGTGGCCCTGGCCGATGCCGGCGCGCATGTGGTCTGCGCCGCACGTGGAGCGCAGGCGCTGGAGGGGACAATCGCCGCGCTGCATGAAAGGGGCTATTCCGCGGAGGCGCTGGTCCTGGACATGGCCGATCTGGATGCGCTGCGCCCGGTGCTGGCGACGCGGCGGTTCGACATCGTGGTGAACTCCGCCGGGACTGCGCGGCATTCCCCGGCCGTGATGACCGATCCTGCGGATTATGACGCGGTGATGGGGCTGAACCTGCGGGCGGCCTATTTCCTGTCGGCCTGGGCGGCAGAGCGGATGATCGCCGAGGGGAAACCGGGCAGCATCGTGCATGTCGGCTCACAGATGGGGCATGTCGGCGGGATCGACCGCGCGGTCTATTGCGCGACCAAGCACGGGCTGGAGGGGATGGTGCGGGCCATGGCCGTGGAATGGGGGCCGGCGCAGGTGCGGATCAACACCGTCTGCCCGACCTTCATCGCCACGCCGCTGGGCGCGCGCACCCTGGACGACCCAGCGCGCCGGGCCTGGGTGGAAGACCGGATCAAGCTGGGCCGCGTGGGGGAGGTGGAAGACGTCGCCGGCGCCATCCTCTACCTGGCCTCCGACGCGGCGGCGCTTGTCACCGGTACGGCGCTGATGGTCGATGGCGGTTGGACAGCGGATTGATCGCGCTGCGGCGCGGCAGACTGCCCGCCGCGCCCGCCGCCCGGCAGGGGCGTCGAAAAGGCCGCCGGGATGTATCGATGTCGGATGGCCTGTCGGAGCCGTGCGCTGCCAAGGCGCGCGGCCATGGCTTGACTTTGCGGCGCCGATGCCCCAAATCCCCCCTACGCTGCGCTGCCGCGTGAGCATGCCGTGCCCCTGGGCACACCAGCGTACCAACTTCCAGTTCCCAATCACGCAGGGTTCTTGACGCCGTGGCCGGACAGGCCGGGATACGCCCGATCGTCCAGAGGCCCCGTCGCCCTCCGTTGGTCGTGCGATCCCCGCCTGGCCAAGCATAACATCCGCCGGGCCTGCCCGTGCGGAGATGAAGGAATAGACTTGTCCGAATTCGACACGCTGGGCCTGTCCCAGGCATTGAACGACGCGATTGCCCAGGCCGGGTTCTCCGAACCTACCCCCATTCAGCAACGCGCCATCCCGCTGGCGCTGGACGGCCATGACGTACTGGGCCTGGCCCAGACCGGCACCGGCAAGACGCTGGCCTTTGGCCTGCCGCTGGTCGATCACCTGCTGGCCCAGCCCGGCAAACCCGCGCCGAAAACCGCCAAGGCGCTGATCCTGGCCCCCACCCGCGAACTGGTCAACCAGATCGCCGACAGCCTGCGGCGGCTGACCGACCACACCAAGGTCAAGGTTGCGACCGTGGTCGGGGGGCAATCGATCAACCGCCAGATCAACATGCTGCAACGCGGCACCGATATCCTGGTGGCCACGCCGGGCCGCCTGATCGACCTGATGGATCGCGGCTCCGTCGATCTGGGCCAGGTGCGTCATCTGGTGCTGGACGAGGCCGACCAGATGCTTGACATGGGCTTTATCCATGCGCTGCGCCGTATCGCGCCGAAACTGGGCACGCCCCGCCAGACCATGCTGTTCTCCGCCACCATGCCCAAGCAGATGGAGGAGCTGAGCCGCGCCTATCTGACCAATCCGCAACGGGTTCAGGTCTCTCCGCCGGGGAAAGCCGCCGACAAGGTCACGCAATCGGTGCATTTCCTGCCCAAGGCCGAGAAGCCGACGAAACTGCGGGAAATCCTGTCGCGCGATACCGATGCGCTGACGCTGGTTTTTGGCCGCACCAAACACGGCGCGGAAAAGCTGATGAAGGGGCTGGTGGCCGATGGCTATAACGCCGCCTCCATCCATGGCAACAAGAGCCAGGGCCAGCGCGACCGTGCCATCAAGGCGTTTCGCGATGGCACCGTTACCGTTCTGGTGGCGACCGACGTGGCCGCGCGCGGTATCGACATTCCCGGCGTCGCCTACGTGATCAACTACGATCTGCCCGAGGTGCCGGATAATTACGTTCACCGCATCGGCCGCACCGCCCGCGCCGGGCGCGAGGGGGAGGCGATCGCCTTCTGCTCCCCGGAGGAAGGCGATCTGCTGCGCCAGATCCAGAAGTTGATGAAGGTCGATATCCCCGTCGCCTCGGGCACCGCGCCGGCGCCCGGAACGGGAGAGGGCGTCAGCCGCCGTGGCGGTGGCAACCGTCGCGGCAAGGGCGGGGGCGGTGGCGGAAAGCCCGCCAATGGCCAACCCGCGGCCAAGCGTCGCCGCCCGCGCCGGCATCGCGCGGCCTGATCTTTCGAACGATGACGTAAACGCAGGCGGCCCCGAACCGGGCCGCCTGTTTGCTTGTCCGGGGCGCCGGGCCTTGCCGATGGTTCGGCGTCCCGCCTGGCGGGACGCGCCGACACCGGCGCCAGGCACCGCGCCGCATGTGCCGTCGTGCGGTCGCACCCGCATGGCGGGAAACGCGCGACCCTGACGGCCCTGCCGATCCGCCGTTCGGAGAAAAATTCGCCTTGATCAAAGCGGGATAGCGCTTTTGCGGGGTTGAGTGACCCGCAGGTGTTGCCGTTTTTATAGGCAATCCCATATGGTGGCGCTATCCGAACGGGTACGGGTGCTGCGAAACGTGGCGAACCGGCCCGGATTCGCCACCCAATCGCGAAGGAGGTACTGCACCCGTTCCGCGTCCAGGCAGCTGATCGTCCGCTCCGCCCCGATTGCTGGCGGACCGGTACCAGCCGCCGCCGACAGTCCTTTCCGTGGCTGCGGGTGACGCGGGGAAACCTTTGGACTCTGGCGAAAAACAAGGCAAATCGGCCCGGCTTTGCGTTCTGCCGCCCATCTGGTGGCTTGGCGCGGGGCAGGGTCGAGGCGGACGCGGATCCGGGACAACCGGATCGTGGCAAGACCGCTATCGAGCCGAAACCACAACACAGGGAGACTGCAATGTCTTTTAAGAAACTACTTTCCTCCGGCGCCATGCTGTGCGCGCTGGCAGCGGGCGCCCAGGCGCAGACGCTGGTCTATTGCTCCGAAGGCTCCCCCGAGGGGTTCGACCCGGCGCTGTTCACCGCGGGCACGACCTTTGATGCGTCCAGCCACCCGATCTACAACCGTCTGGTCGAGTTCAAGACCGGCACCACGGAAGTGGTCCCTGGCCTGGCGGAAAGCTTCGAAGCGTCCGAGGATGGCCTGGAATACACCTTTCATCTGCGGGAAGGCGTGAAGTTCCATTCCACTGACGGCTTCACCCCCTCGCGCGATTTCAACGCCGATGACGTGCTGTTCTCGTTCGAGCGTCAGATGAACGAGGATCACCCCTATAACGGCGTCTCCGGCGGCACCTGGGAATATTTCGCCGCCATGTCCATGTCCGACCTGATCGAGAGCATCGAGAAGGTGGACGACATGACCGTGAAATTCACGCTGACCCGTCCCGAAGCGCCGTTCATCGCCAATATGGCCATGGATTTCGCCTCCATCCTGTCCGCCGAATACGGCGATGCGATGATGGATGCCGGCACCCCGGAGATGATGAACCAGGCGCCCGTCGGCACCGGCCCGTTCACCTTCGTGGCCTACCAGAAGGACGCGGTGATCCGCTACGCCAAGAACGCGGATTACTGGAAGGAAGGCCTGCCCAAGGTCGACAACCTGGTCTTCGCGATCACGCCCGACGCATCGGTCCGCTACCAGAAGCTGCAAGCGGGCGAATGCCACGTCATGCCCTATCCCAACCCTGCCGACGTGCAGGCGATGCAGGACGATGAGGGTATCGAAGTCAAGGAGCAGGAAGGCCTGAACGTCGGCTACCTGGCCTACAACACCAAGGTTGAACCGTTCGACCGTCCCGAGGTCCGCAAGGCCCTGAACATGGCGATCGACAAGCAGGGCATCATCGACGTGGTGTTCCAGGGCTCCGGCCAGATCGCCAAGAACCCGATCCCGCCGACCATGTGGTCCTACAACGACGCCGTGGAAGACGATGCCTACGATCCCGAGGCCGCCAAGCAGGCGCTGGCGGATGCGGGCGTGGAAAATCTGTCCATGAAGATCTGGGCGATGCCGGTGCAGCGTCCCTACAACCCCAACGCCCGCCGCATGGCGGAGCTGATGCAGGAAGATTTCTCCAAGGTCGGTGTTGACGTGGAAATCGTCTCCTACGAATGGGGCGAATATCTGGACCGTTCCAAGGCCGAAGACCGTGACGGCGCCGTCCTGCTGGGCTGGACCGGGGACAACGGTGATCCCGACAACTTCCTGGCCGTGCTGCTGGGCTGTGACGCCGTGGGCGGCTCCAACCGCGCGCAATGGTGCCATGAGCCGTTCGACGACGTGGTGCAGCAAGCCAAGTCCGAAACGGATCAGGCCGAGCGGACGCGGCTTTATGAGGAAGCACAGCAGATCTTCAAGGATCAGGCACCCTGGGCCACAATCGCCCATTCGGTCGTCTACATGCCGATGCGTCCCGAGGTCGAAGGTTACGTGGTGCACCCGCTGGGCGGCCACATCTTCACCGAAGTGGGCCTGAGCCAGTAAATCAACGCAAGAACGGGGCCGGAGACGGCCCCGTTCGCCAACCGGGGGTCTGATGGATCGTTTTTTCGAATATCGCGCACTTGCCCGTCAAATGGGGGTTCAGGCGGTGGGGCTGGTGCCCGGGCCGAATTTCACCCGTGCGCTGGGCGTGAGCTTCCACACCAACGAACGGCCCTTTCTGGTCGTCATCCCGGCGGAAGGCGCGCCCGCGGCCATCATGCCCAATCTCGAACTCGGATCATGGTCCGATGCCGGCTTCGAAGGCGAGACCTTCGATTGGCGCGATCAGGACGGCTACCAAAGGGCGTTCGACACTCTGGCCGCGCATCTGCCGCTGACCTCCCTCGCGGTGGAGGGGCAGGCGATGCGCGTGTTCGTGGCCGAGGCCCTGCGCCGTGCCAATCCCGGTATCGCCCTGCGCGACGGGGAACGTGAAATTTCCGGCCTGCGTCTGATCAAGACGCCCGCCGATATCGCTGCGCTGACCCGCGCCATCCGCATTTCCGAGGCCGCGCTGGAGGATGTCCTGTCCACTGTCGCCGCAGGCCAGACGGAAAAGCAGATCGAGGCGCGGCTGATCCAGGCGCTGTTCGCCCACGGGGCGGATGACATGTCATTTGGCCCGATCGTCGCGGCGGGGGCCAATTCGGCGAAACCCCATGCCCATGCGGGCGATTATGCGGTGCAGCCGGGCGATGCGCTGCTGTTCGATTTCGGTGCCCGCAAGGACGGATTTGCCGCCGATATCACGCGCACCGTTTTTGTTGGCCACGTCCCGGAAGAGGGGCGGGCCGTCTACGACACCGTGCTGGCCGCCAACCTCAAGGGCCACGAGGTGACCCGCGCGGGCGTCTCCGCGCATGAAATCGACGATGCCGTGACCGGCGTGCTGGAGGCCTCTCCCTTTGCGGACCGCATCCGCACCAAGACCGGGCACGGGTTAGGCCGCGACGTACACGAGGCCCCCTATATCATGCGGGGCAACCACGAGGTTCTGGAGGCTGGAACGGTCTTTACCAACGAACCGGGACTATACCAACTGGGCGGGTTCGGCGTTCGGATCGAGGATGACGTGCTGGTCACCGATACCGGCTGCCGATCCCTGACGACCTTCCCCAAAGACCTTAGGGTGGTGGGCTGATGCTGAAATATATTCTCTCGCGACTTGCGACTTTCATCCCGACCTTCCTGGGGGTGACGCTGATCTCTTTCGCGTTCATCCGCGTGTTGCCGGGTGATCCGATCATCGTGATGGCCGGTGAACGCGGGCTGAGCCAGGAACGCTATGACGAGCTGGTGCAGCAATTCGGCTTTGACCGGCCGATCTACGTTCAATTCTGGGATTACTTCACCGGGGTGCTGCAGGGCGATCTGGGCAATTCCTTCGTGACGAAGAAACCCGTCTGGGATGAATTCTTCGCCCTTTTCCCGGCGACGCTGGAACTGTCGCTCTGTGCCATCGTGCTGGCGATCTGCCTGGGCCTGCCCGCGGGGGTGATCGCGGCGGTAAACCGGGGCAAGTTCTTCGACCGGGCGCTGATGTCCACCGCGCTGGTGGGCTATTCGATGCCGATCTTCTGGTGGGCGCTGCTGTTGATCATCGTCTTCTCCGGCAACCTTGGCTGGACGCCGGTGTCGGGACGGATCGATCTTTTGTATTACTTCCCGCAGGTCACCGGCTTCATGCTGATTGATTCCCTGTTGTCCGGGCAGGACGGCGCCTTTGTCTCGGCGCTGCGCCACCTGATCCTGCCGTCCTTCGTGCTGGCGACGATCCCGCTGGCGGTGATCGCCCGGCAGACCCGGTCCGCCATGCTGGAAGTCCTGTCCGAAGACTACATTCGCACCGCCCGCGCCAAGGGGCTGCGCCCCTCGCGCGTGAACGGGCTGCATGCGCTGCGCAACGCGATGATCCCGGTGATCACCGTGATCGGCCTGTCGGTCGGCACGCTGCTGGCTGGCGCCATTCTGACGGAAACCATCTTTTCCTGGCCGGGCATCGGCAAATGGATGGTCGATTCCATCTTCCGCCGCGACTACCCGGTCGTGCAGGGCGGGCTTCTTCTCATCGCTGTCATGGTCATGCTGGTGAACCTTACGGTCGACCTTCTCTATGGCCTCATCAACCCCAAGATCAGGAAACGCTGACATGGCCGACGCATCCTCGCAGACCGCCCGCAATGTCATCGACGACCGCCCCGGCCGCCTCAAGGAATTCTGGCGCTACTTCAAGGAGAACCGGGGCGCGGTTATCGGGCTTTACGTCTTTGCCGCCTTCGTGCTTATCGCGATCCTGGCCGATGTGCTGGCGCCGCACAGCCCGACGCAGCAATTCCGTCAGTTCACGCTGGTGCCCCCCGTCTGGGCCGAGGGCGGAAGCTGGCAATTCCCGCTGGGCACCGATCCGCTGGGCCGGGACATGCTGTCGCGGTTGCTGCATGGGGCGCGCTTCTCCTTCTTCGTGGGGATCGTGGTGGTCGTGGTCTCTGCCACGGGGGGTATCCTGATCGGGCTGCTGGCCGGGTTCGCGCCGAAATGGCTGGACACGATCATCATGCGGGTCATGGACATCATCCTGGCGTTCCCTTCGCTGTTGCTGGCGCTGGTGCTGGTTGCGATCCTGGGGCCGTCGCTGCTGAACGCGATGATCGCCATCGCGCTGGTGCTGCAACCGCATTACGTACGGCTGACCCGCGCCTCGGTCATCAACGAACGGACCAAGGAATACGTGATCTCAGCCCGCGTCGCAGGCGCCGGGCTGTGGCGGCTGATGTTCATCACCGTGCTGCCCAATTGCCTGGCACCGATCATCGTGCAGGCCGCGCTGTCGTTTTCCACCGCGATCCTGGATGCCGCTGCGCTTGGCTTCCTCGGGATGGGGGCGCAGCCGCCGACGCCGGAATGGGGCACCATGCTGGCAGAGGCCCGCGAATTCATCCTGCGCGCCTGGTGGGTCGTGACCTTCCCAGGCCTCGCCATCCTGATCACCGTGCTGGCCATCAACCTGATGGGCGACGGCCTGCGCGATGCGCTTGACCCCAAGCTGAAGAGGAGCTGACCGATGTCCCTTCTCACTATCCGCAACCTGTCGGTGGACTTCGCCACCGCCTCCGGCGCGTTCCGCGCGGTGGACGGCGTCGATCTGACCGTGGAAGAGGGCGAATTGCTCGCCATCGTGGGCGAAAGCGGCTCTGGCAAATCCGTGTCGATGCTGGCCACGATGGGCCTGCTGCCCTGGACTGCCACGATCACGGCGGACGAGCTGTCCTTTGACGGGCATGACCTGCGCCGCATGTCCGCCGCCGCCCGCCGCCGGGTGATCGGCAAGGACATGTCGATGATCTTTCAGGAGCCGATGTCCTCGCTGAACCCCTGTTTCACCGTGGGGTTCCAGATCAAGGAGGCGCTGCGCCAACACCTGCAACTGGACCGTCGCGCGCGCCATGCCCGCGCGGTCGAGCTGCTGGAGATGGTCGGCATTCCCGATCCGGCGAAACGGCTGTCGGCCTTTCCGCACCAATTGTCGGGCGGGATGAACCAGCGGGTGATGATCGCCATGGCCATCGCCTGCAAGCCGCGCCTTCTGGTGGCGGACGAACCCACCACCGCGTTGGACGTGACCATCCAGGCCCAGATCCTTGATCTGCTGACCGACCTGCAAAAAGACACCGGCATGGGTTTGATCCTGATCACCCATGACATGGGCGTGGTGGCCGAAACCGCCGAACGCGTCTGCGTGCAATATGCCGGCCAGAAGGTGGAGGACCAGCCGGTCGGGGATCTTTTCGACACGCCGCACCATCCCTATACCGCCGCCCTGCTGGCCGCGCTGCCCGAACGGGCGACCGAACGGCGCCTGCCGACCATTCCGGGCGTGGTGCCGGGGCAGTTCGACCGGCCGCAGGGCTGCCTGTTCTCGCCGCGCTGCAAATTCGCGGATGACACCTGTCGCGCCGTGGCTCCGCCGGTGCAGCCGCCCGAACTGGGCCGCGCGCGCTGCCACTACCCGCTTGCCACCGAACAGCATGAGGTCACCGCATGAGCGTCGTCACAGCCGAGGGACTGAGCCGCCACTACGAGGTTGGCGGCGGCCTGTTTTCCAAGCCGCAGACCGTGCGCGCGGTCGAAGGTACCAGCTTCTCCATCGAGGCCGGGAAAACCCTGGCTGTGGTGGGTGAATCCGGCTGCGGGAAATCCACGCTGGCCCGCATGGTTACGCTGATCGAGGAGCCGACCAACGGCAGTCTGACGATCGACGGTGTGCCGGTCACGCCGGACAAATGGGCATCCATGCGGGAAACCGTGCAAATCGTGTTCCAGAACCCCTATGGGTCGCTGAACCTGCGCCACAGGATCGGCGCCATCCTCGAAGAGCCGCTGAAGATAAACCGCCCCGAGATGTCAGCCAGGGATCGCGAGGCCAAGGCCCGCGAAATGATGGCCCTGGTCGGCCTGCGCCCCGAGCATTACGACCGCTACCCGCATATGTTCTCCGGCGGGCAGCGGCAACGGATCGCCGTCGCCCGCGCCCTGATGCTGGAACCCAAGCTGCTGGTGCTGGACGAACCCGTCTCGGCGCTGGACCTGTCGATCCAGTCGCAGATCCTGAACCTGCTGCTGGATCTTCAGGATCGGTTGCAGCTGGCCTACCTGTTCATCAGCCACGACCTGTCGGTGGTGCGCCATGTCGCGGACGAGGTCATCGTGATGTACCTTGGTCGTCCCGTGGAGCGCGGCCCCAAGGACGATCTCTTCGACGCACCGCGCCACCCATATACCAAGGCACTGCTTTCCGCGACGCCGATGGCCGACCCGCACGGCACCCGGCAGCGGATCAAGCTGGAGGGCGAATTGCCCTCGCCACTGGCGGTGCCGGCCGGCTGCCCCTTTGCGCCGCGCTGCTGGAAGGCGCAGGACAAATGCCGGGCAGAGCGTCCGCCGCTTGAGGGAACGCCGCGCCCGGTCGCCTGTTTCTTTCCCGAAAACTGAAGCTGCTTCGCTGGGGGGCAGGGCACCCGCCTCTGCCCCCCTGCGTCTGGCCTCCCCCCGCCGGGTGCCCCGCCCCGCTCCCTTCGGGCGCGAAATACCGCCGCGCGGAGCGCACCGCCCGGCACGGGCGGTCCCCACTCGCGCCGCTCTTTCCCTGCTCCTGACATGCCCGAGTTTGCACAAATATCGGGCAGCTTCGCCCTTTCCGCCCTGTCAGGCACCGGGACCGGGGGCTAGGGTGCCCGGATGAACAGATCTCTCGACAGCCGATATTCCTGGGCGCGGCTTGCTTTGTCACTTCTGATCGCGGTGGTCGGCAATGCCGGCATGTGGTCCGCCGTCGTCGTCATGCCCGCCGTCCAGGCCGAATTCGCCACCGGCCGGGGGGAGGCGTCGTTGCCCTATACCTTGACGATGATCGGCTTTGCCCTGGGAAACATGTCCATCGGGCGGGCGGTAGACCGGTTCGGTGTCGTCTGGTCGATGAGCGTGGCGGCCCTGATCTGTTCACTGGGTTATGTCGCGGCGGCGGCCAGCCCCGGAATCGGCCTGCTTTCGGCAGCGCAATTGCTGATTGGGCTGGGTACGGCCGCCTATTTCGGGCCGCTGATCGCCGATATCTCCCTGTGGTTCCGCCGTCGTCGCGGCATTGCCGTGGCCATCGCGGCCAGTGGCAATTACCTGGCCGGGGCGATTTGGCCGATCCTGCTGGCCGGGGTACTGGCCGATAGCGGCTGGCGCGCGGCCTACCTGGTGCTGGGGGTCTGCGCCACCGTTCTGATCGTGCCGCTGAGCCTGGCGCTGCGCCGGCGCCTTCCGGCGGCGGAACTTTCCGCCGAAGCCCAGGGATCAGCCTTGTCGGCGCGCCGCCTGTCGTGGTCGCCCGCCAAACTGACCTGGGTTCTGGGCGTAGCCGGGGTAGGCTGCTGCGTGGCAATGTCGATGCCGCAGGTGCATATCGTTTCGCTTTGCGTCGACATGGGGTTCGGCCCGGCCGTCGGGGCGGAGATGCTGTCGCTGATGTTGCTGGGCGGGGTCGGGTCGCGCCTTGTCAGCGGGGTGTTGGCGGACTGGCTGGGCGGGGTAAAGACACTGCTGATCGGCTCGGTCCTGCAAATGTTGGCGCTGGCGCTCTATCTTCCGGCCGGGGGGCTGACATCGCTATACGTGGTCAGCCTGGTGTTCGGCCTGGCGCAGGGAGGGATCGTCCCGTCCTACGCGATCATCGTGCGGGAATACATGCCGGCGCAACAGGCCGGGGCGCGGGTCGGCTTCGTTATCATGCTGACGATTTTCGGGATGGCATTGGGCGGCTGGCTGTCGGGTCTGATCTACGAGGTCTCTGGCAGCTATACCCTCGCCTTCCTGAACGGCATCGCTTTCAACGGAGTGAATATCGCGATCATGTTGCTGATCCTGTATCGCAGCCGTCCCACCACGCCCCGCCCCGTGGCCGAGCCGGCGCCGACCCCAATCTGACTCTCGCCCCGTGAGGTTGAAATTTATGCAGTTCTCATGGCGTGAGGCTATGATGGACCTCATTTCAAATCGCGAATGTGCAAATCTCCGACGGGGCGAGGCGGCACTTTTGGGGAATGGAAACGCGAAACGGCCCGCCGTTCAGGGCGGGCCGTTCTATCCTGTCCGGCGGGGCGGCGCTCAGCCCGCGTCGCGGGACACCACGCGCAAGGTGCTGCGGCTGGCCCGGCCGGTCAGTCGTTTCAACGTGCCCGCGCTCCAGGTGGCGAGGCCGGCTGCCACCAGGTGTCGGGCGCATTGCACTTTCATCAAGGGACGCACCGGCGCATAGCCCTCGCCTTCCTGGTGCAGAAGCAGGGGGCGCAGGCTGTTGCGATCCGCAGCCGACAGCGACCGCAGGGCGGCCACGCCAGGGTAGAAGGATTCCGTGGGTGCTCCTTCGGCAAACAGCACCTGATGCCGGTCGAAGAACAGGTGATGATAAGTCACGCGGCGGCGGCCGTTCTGCTGGCGCACACCCGGCAGATCCAACAGCGCCTTGGCCGCGACCAGTTGGCCGTCTTCGGCGTCGGGCACCAGCATCCGGTGCTGCGGCGAAACGACCAGCTCCCGCCGGGGCAGGCCCGCGCCCAGGCTTCCGGGTTTGAACTGCACCGGCTTCTGGTCATTGCTTTCGGCGGCCCAACCATGCGGAGAAGCGCGCTTCCATCGGATCGGCTGCGGGCCGTGGTCCAGCGTGTCGATCAGGTCGCCCTCCGCTAGGTCCTCGACGGCGATGTCGCCCTTGGGGGTGCTCAGCCGGGTGCCTTCAGCGAAACACAACACCGTCTCGATCTGGCTGAAGTTGACGACCGTCCCGTCGCGCAGGGTGGCATAGCCGGTCAGCCCGCCGTTTTCGTCGTCGTCATCGGTGATGACGACCGATCCCCAGTCCAGCTGCCCGTTGAAATCGAGCGTATCGCCCAGCGTCTCGTCGCCTTCGCCACCTGTAATGGAGATCGTGCCGCCGCCGGTCAGCGCATCGGGATCGATGCGAAAGACGTCATCTCCGTCATCGCCGCTGACCGTGTCGTCGCCACCGGCCAGGATGGTGTCGTTGCCACCGCCGCCGCGGATGAAATCTTCCCCCGAACCGCCGGAAATCTCGTCATTGCCGGCGCCGCCGATCAGCGTGTCATCGCCCTGGCCGCCGAGGATGGTGTCATCCCCGCCACCGCCGTCTATCTGGTCATCGCCGGATTCCCCATCCAGGGTATCGTTGCCGGCGATCACCGGGGTCACGACGGAATTGGTGATGTCCTGCCCGTTAAAGCCGAAGCCAGCCGTGACGCCGGGGTAGATCAGGGTGAAATTGATCTCGGACTTGCCGTCGAACATCGCCTGGAACCAGGCGTCCTGGTCATTGGGGTTGTTCTGTTCTGTCCCCTTGGCCGTCACCATGCCGTTGGACTGGCTGACCTCCAGGGAACTGTCCTGAGACACCGCGAAGGAGGAAAAATAGCCCGCGTCCAGTACAAGGTTTTCAGCGGTGCCGGTGCTGCCGGAATTGTCGTCCAGATCGCTGAAGGTGGCCGAGCCGGACAGGACCAGCGGTTCGCCGGTGGCCTGGTCCAGGAATTCGATGCGGATCTCCGCCGTCTCGCCCTGCTGGCTACTGCCGCCCGATAGAAGGATCGTCTGATTCGTCGTTCCGTTGGTCAGGTTGACGTTCAGGTTGCTGCTGGACTTGTCGACCAGCGTGACGCGCATCGCGACGTTGGTGCCGTCTTCCAGCTGGGCGGCATTGTCATAGATGACCGAGGTGCCGTCATTCGCGTTGGAGGGGTTCCCGCCCTGGGCGGAGCCGTCGCGCACCTCGTTCGGGGACATGGTCAGGCTGCCGACCTCGAATGATTCGGTGACGCCGATGGGCGATTCCGCATCGCCGTACAATACGTCGTTGCCGGAGCCGCCGCTGATGGTGTCGTCCTCGGTCCCGCCTTCGATCGTGTCGTCGCCGCCGCCGCCGTCAAAGTTGTTGGCATTTTCGTCGCCGCGGCCCCAATCGTTGCCGTCGGGAAGCACGAAGTCGAAGAAACTGAACTCCGTATTGCCGCCCATGCTGGCATCGGCGGAGGCATTGGTGGTCGCGTCCCGCACGGTGAAATCCGACGATCCGTTGTCGATCGTCAGCTGGCCGGACATCTGGTTGACCGAAACGGTGAAATTGCTGGGAAGCGAACTGAAATCGAACGTATGGCCACCAGAGCCATAGTTGATGGAGGACCAGAAAGAGGGACTGTTCCAGTTCGCAGTCGTGATACTTATGGTGGCCATGCCCTATTCTCCGGAATAGCGATACAGACGGAATTTCACTTGAATTACGGGTGTACACGGCAAGTTGGGGTCAAGTTGAGGCGATGAGGCTGTAAAAATGTGGCAATGAGACTTTGCCGCAACTGCATAATTGTCCCGCATTTCCGCCTAACTTGCCCCGTTTCGCCGCCCTGCCCGGGGACCGCTTCAGCCACGGATGGGGCAAGCAACTGGTTTCAGGAGGGTTTCGATTTTCCGGCCGTTGCGCCTTCGTCCCGCACCGGCGGGGCCATGCGGGGTCGGTGCCGGTCGCGGAAATGTGGCAGCTTTGCCCCAAGGGCAAGTCGCGGGACAGTTCATTTTTCGTAATACTCCCGGAACCAGGTGACGAAACGGGTCACCCCGTCGGCGAATCCGGTGTTGGGTCGGTAGCCGGTGAGGCTGTGCAGCAGGGAGGAATCGGCCCATGTGGCCGGCACGTCGCCGGGTTGCATCGGCATGTAGTTGCGGATCGCGGGGCGCCCGGTTTCCTGCTCGATGGCATCAATGAAATCCAGCAGACGCACCTTGTCCGAATTGCCGATATTCACCACCCGGTAGGGTGCCACCGGGCTGAGACTGTCGCCCGGGGCGATTTCCGTCGGGCTGGCGGGGCGGCGGGGCACCGCGTCGATCAGCAGCCGGATGCCGCGCACCAGGTCGGCAACATAGGTGAAATCGCGGGACATGTCGCCGTGGTTGTAGATGTCGATCGGCCGGCCATCCAGGATCGCATCGGTAAAGCGGAACAGCGCCATGTCCGGTCGGCCCCAGGGGCCGTAGACGGTGAAGAACCGGAACATCGTCACCGGCAGGTCGTGCAGATGGGCATAGGAATGGCCCATCGCCTCGTTCGCCTTCTTGGTGGCGGCGTAGATGGTCAGGGGCAGATCGGCCTGCTGTGTTTCCGCGAAGGGCATGTCGGCATTGCCCCCGTAGACGGAGGAAGTGGAGGCCATCAACAGGTGGTCCACACCGCGCCGGCGCGCCGCCTCCATCACGTTGAAGGTGCCGATCAGGTTCGCCTGTACATAGGCGCGGGGGTTTTCAAGCGAATGCCGCACCCCCGCCTGGGCGGCGAGGTGGATGATGACGTCGGGGGCGAATTCGTCGATGGCGGCAGAGAGAGTGTCGTCATCTTCCAGCATCGCCTCCGTCGCTGTGAACTGCGCGGATTGCATCAGCATGGCATGACGGCGACGTTTCAACCCGACATCGTAATAATCGGTCATGCCGTCATAGCCATGAACGGCAAACCCCTCGGACAGGAGAAGGTCGGCAAGATGACAGCCGATAAACCCGGCAGAGCCGGTGACAAAGGCGCGTCGCATGGGCGCAAAACTCGTTAACATCGGGAACAGGAAAAACACGTCACAAAACACTGGCAGCCTGCCGGTCGTGGCGGATGGCTTCAAGGATTGCTTACCTAAAGTTTGATCTATCGCGCGGCGGCAACCAGGGAGGCACCGCAAGGGGCGCCCGCGGAGGCGGCTCAGTCCAGGCCGCGGTGCGGGGCCAGGCGGCTGGGCACTTGCCGGGCCCAATCGGCGTAATCGCCGCTGGTGGCAACTTTGTGCAGATTGTCCAGCGCGGCCAGCGGGTCGCGGGCGTCGTGATCCACCCGCAGGGTCAGTGGCGCATGGGAGGGGTGCAGCACCAGCAGCGCGGCAGACAGCAATCCGCGACTGTCGCCCCCCGCCCGCTGCGCAGCGTGCAGCGCGGCCAATAGCCGGTGACCGGGCGTGCCGCGCGTATCCATGTAGGCGTCGATCAATCGATCCAGAATATCCACGTCCGTCAGCATGTTACCGGCGGCGATCCCGTGTTCGAAACGTTGCGTGCCCATCTGCGGTGTATTTTCCGCCCCGGTGAACGCGCCGGTGCCGCCTTGGGGGTCCAGTGCGCTCAGCTGGCGTTGATCGCGACCGGGATCGGCGGCGGTGATGGCCGCAACCGCAGCCGCCGCATCCTGCCCGTCGGCCATGGAGGCCAGCACGTCCTCCCCCCAGAAGGTGGAGGGGGCAGCGCCCTGGCTGGCCGACAAACCGGCTTCCAATCGCCCGCGCAAGACCCACCCGCCCACGCAGAGGCTGCCGGTGGCCGCTGCGGCGGCCAGGGTGCCTGTTTCCGGGTCGCGGGCGAGAAGAGAGAAGGTCATGGCAATCCTGATTGGGTATCCGAACATTTATCATGATAATTTGACCGATGCAAATTATCATGATAATTTAAGCTAAGAAGAACGTCGCAAAGACATCCGCAACCCCGACACAGATCCATCAACAGGGAGTCCCCACATGAACCTTACCGCTTGGACCCGCCGCGCGGTGGTGGCCGCCATGGGTGCCACCATGCTGTCCGCCCCGCTGGCGCTGCCGGTCGCGGCGCAGACGCCGCCGGGCGTGCTGATCGTCGGCCAGATCGCCGAGCCGAAGTCGCTTGACCCGTCCACCGTGACGGCGGTCAATGATTTCCGCATCCTCTACAACATGTACGATGGGCTGGTGCGCTACAAATCCGGCACGCTGGAGGTCGAACCGGCCCTCGCCACCAGCTGGGAGATCAGCGATGACGGCAAGACCTACACCTTTGCCCTGCGCGAGGGGGTGAGCTTTCACGACGGCAGCCCGATGAACGCGGAGGCGATCAAGTTCAACTTCGACCGGATGCTGAACGAGGATCACCCCCAGCACGACACCGGGCCCTTCCCGCTGGCCTTCTTCTTCTCCGCCATCGACAGCGTCGAGGCGGTGGACGACATGACGGTGAAATTCACCCTGAACGAGCCCTACGCGCCGTTCCTCTCCAATCTCGCCTATACGCCGGGGCTGATGGTGTCCAAGGCGGGCGTCGAGGCGCAGGGCCAGGATTTCGGGCGCATGCCGTCGGGCACCGGGCCGTTCAAATTCGTCGAATGGCGGTCGAACGAGGCGGTCGTGGTGGAGAAGAACCCCGATTACTGGGACGGCGCGCCGCAGCTGGAGGCGGTCGTCTATCGCCCGATCACCGACGCCAACACCCGCACCGCCGAGATGCTGGCCGGGGGCATCGACCTGATGGTCGAGGTGCCGCCCGTCACCCTGTCGGAATTTCAGGGGGAGGAATTCAAGATCGTCGAACAGGCCGGTCCGCACGTCTGGTTCCTGATCCTGAATGCCAAGGAAGGGCCCTTCGCGGACAAGAAGGTCCGGCAGGCCGCGAATTATGCGATCAACAAGTCGGCGCTGGTCGATGACGTGCTGGAAGGCACCGCGCAGGTTGCCGCAGGCCCGACGCCGCCGGCCTTTTCCTGGGCCTATAACGAGGCGCTGGAACCCTATCCCTATGATCCCGAAAAAGCCAAGGCCCTGATCGCGGAGGCCGGTGCAGAGGGCGCGGAGCTGACGTTCTACGTCACCGAAGGCGGGTCCGGCATGCTGGATCCGGTGGCCATGGGCACGGCGATCCAGGCGGATCTCGAGGCCGTGGGCTTTGACGTGAAGATCGAGACCTACGAATGGAATACCTTCCTGGGCGAGGTCAATCCGGGTTTGGAGGGCAAGGCCGACATGGCGGAAATGGCCTGGATGACCAATGACCCGGATACGCTGCCTTTCCTGGCGCTGCGCACCGATGCCTGGCCGGACAAGGGCGGGTTCAACTCCGGCTATTATTCCAACCCGGAGGTCGACAAGCTGCTGGAGGACGCCCGCGTCGCCACCAGCCAGGAAGAGCGCGCGACCCTTTACAAGGAGATGCAGGAAATCGTGCAGGACGACGCACCCTGGGTTTTTGTCGCGAATTGGAAGCAGAACGCCGTCACCTCCGCCAATGTGGAGAACTTCCAGCTGGAACCGTCGTTCTTCCTGCTGCTGCGCGACGTGGTAAAGAACTGATCCGCTCCTGATGTCAGGGCGGGGGCCGTTCCGATGGCCCCCGCAACCAGAAACGCCACGACACACGCCGCCACCCTGCGAGGCACGCCATGGGCAGCTACATCCTGAAACGCCTGATCTCCGCCATTCCGGTTCTGCTTGGGATCACGGTGATCGTGTTCCTGATCATGGCGATGATCCCCGGCGATCCGGCGACGGCGATTCTGGGCAGCTATGCGACACCGGAGAACGTGGCCAAGCTGAACCGGGATCTGGGGCTGGATAAGCCTCTGGTACAGCGGTATTTCATCTGGCTCGGCTCTATGTTGACCGGGGATTTCGGGCGCAGCTTCTCCCTGAACCGTCCGGTGCTGGACGAGATAATCGAACGCTTCAACGCGACGCTTATCCTGGCGGGCACGTCCTTTGTGCTGTGTTCGATCCTTGGCATCCTGGCCGGTGTCGTCTCTGCCGCGCGTCAATACGGGCTGGCGGACAAGGCGATCACCTTTGTCGTGCTGATCGGGATCTCGGTGCCCAGCTTCTTTCTGGGGATGATGATGATCCTGGTCTTCGCGGTGAACCTGCGATGGCTGCCGGTGTCGGGGATGTATGCGATCTACGGTGGCGGGGATCTGCCCGATTTGATCAATCACCTGATCATGCCCGCCACCGCCCTGGCTGCCGTGGCCACCGGGGTCATTGCCCGGCTGGCGCGTTCCGCCATGCTTGAGGTGCTGCGGCAGGACTACATCCGCACCGCCCGCGCCAAGGGCGTGTCGGAGCGTCGGGTGCTGATGGGCCATGCCCTGCGCGCGGCGATGGTGTCGATCATCCCGGTGCTGGGCATCCAGGCCGGGTTCGTCCTGTCCGGGTCGGTCTATATCGAAATGGTGTTCCAATGGCCCGGCGTCGGGCGAATGCTGGTCGATGCGATCCTGAAACGGGACATCCTGCTGGTGCAGGGCGGTGTCGTCTTCGTCGCTGCCTGCTACGTTTTGTTCAACATCGCGGTGGACGTGGCGCAGGGCCTTCTGGACCCGAGGATCAAGACATGAGGCGCACGTTGTCCCTGCTGTTTCGCAACCGGCTGGCGGCCTTCGGCGCCGTGGTGCTTGCCGCGATCCTGCTGCTGGCGCTGATCACGCCGTTGCTGCCGATGCCCGCGCCCAATGTCACGGATACGGGAAACAGGTTCCTGCGGCCGATGTCGCCGGGCCATCTGCTGGGCACCGATCACCTGGGCCGGGATCTGCTGTCGCGACTGATGTACGGCACGCGGATGTCGCTGGCGGTGGGGATCGCGGCGGCGGTGGTGGCGGCGAGCATCGGGTCGGCGATCGGCATCGTGGCGGGCTATTTCGGGGGACGCACCGACAACATCATCATGCGCGGCGTCGATATGCTGATGGCCTTTCCCTATATCCTGCTGGCGCTGGCCATCGTGGCGGCCCTGGGGCCGGGGCTGATGAACGCGCTGATTGCCGTGGCGGCGGTGAACGTGCCGTTCTTTGCCCGCAACATCCGCGGCGTCACCGTCTCTCTCTCCGGGCGCGAATTCGTCGATGCGGCGCGGCTGGCGGGGATGGGCCACGGCCGCATCATCGCGACGGAGATCCTGCCCAATGTTCTGCCCGTCATCGTCATCGCCATGTCCACCACTGTCGGCTGGATGATTCTGGAAACCGCCGGGCTGTCGTTCCTGGGGCTGGGCAGCCAGCCGCCGCAGGCCGATCTCGGCTCCATGCTGGGAGAGGCACGGGCGGCGCTGATCACCGCGCCGCATACTTCGGTGGTGCCGGGGGTGATGATCTTCCTCATCGTGATGAGCGTGAACCTGCTGGGCGACGGGGTGCGCGATGCGCTGGACCCGCGCCTGCGCTCCGGCGCGCTGTCGCGGCCGCGGGCGCGCACCCAGGTCGATCGCCAGGGCCCGGTCCCCGAGGCCGAAGGCGCCGGCGTGCTGGAGGTCCAGTCGCTGGACACCCGGTTTCACGTCGGCCCGCGTGTCTTTCGCGCGGTCAACCAGGTCTCCCTGTCGGTGCGGGCCGGCGAATGCCTGGGCGTCATCGGGGAAAGCGGGTCGGGCAAATCCGTCACCGCGCTGTCGATCACCGGGCTTGTCGCCTCGCCGCCAGGCGTGATCACCGGCGGCGCCGTGCGTTTCGCGGGGGAGGATCTGCTGGCCGCGCCCTATGCCCGGCTGCGGCAGCTTCGCGGTGACCGTATCGCCTATATCTTTCAGGATCCTCTGTCGACACTGCACCCGCTCTACCGTGTTGGCGATCAACTGGCAGAGGCAATCCAGGCCCATCACAACACCACCGGCGCCGAGGCCCGCGCCCGCGCCCTGGATCTGTTGAAATCCGTGCGCATCCCCAATCCGCAGGCCCGGCTGCGGGACTACCCGCACGAGATGTCGGGCGGGATGCGTCAACGTGTCGGGATCGCCATGGCGCTGGCCAATGACCCGGACGTGATCATCGCCGATGAACCCACCACCGCGCTGGACGTGACGGTTCAGGCGCAGATCCTGGCGCTGCTGGACGATCTGCGGCGGGAACGCGGGTTGGCCATCGTGTTCATTACCCATGATTTCGGCGTGGTCGCGCAGCTCTGTGACCGGGTGGCGGTCATGTATGCCGGGCGCATCGTGGAGGAGGGGCCGACCGCTCGTGTGCTGGACGCGCCCGCCCATCCCTATACCCGACGGCTGATCGCCTGTGTGCCCGAACTGGGCGGTGGCCGCCGCCGGCTAGAGGCCATCGCGGGGCTGCCGCCGGTGGTCGACGACCTGCCGCCCGGCTGCGCCTTTGCGCCGCGCTGCGACAAGGCCCGCGCCGAATGCCGCGCGGGGGAGATCCCGCTGGCCGGTCGCGCGCCGCGCGCGGTGCGCTGCCTCTTCCCGGAGGAGCCCGTGCAATGACCGATTCCGCCCAACCGGCGCTGCGCGTCAGCGACCTGTCCAAGACCTTCGCCCGGCCCGCGCCCCCGTTCGGCAAGGCGCAACCGGGGGTGCGCGCGGTGCGGCCGCTGTCCTTTTCCGTCGCGACGGGGGAGACGCTGGGCATCGTCGGCGAATCCGGCTGTGGCAAGTCCACGCTGGCGCGGATGCTGGTCGGTCTGCTGGGCCCCTCCACCGGTGCGATCGAGATCGCGGGGCAAGCGCTGGACACCGGCGATCCGGCGGCCTTCGGCCGTTTGATCCAATATGTCTTTCAGGATCCTGTCAGCAGCCTGAACCCGCGCAAGACCATCCGCCAGGTGATGGAGGCGCCGCTGAAGAACCTGCACCGCATGGCCCGTGCGGATCGCGGCGCGCGGATCAACCAGATCTTCGACAGCGTGAACCTGCGGCCGGAGTTCCTGTCGCGCTATCCGCATGAATTCTCGGGCGGACAGGCCCAGCGGATCGGCATCGCCCGCGCCCTGGCCGCAGCGCCGCGCATCATGGTTCTGGACGAGCCCGTCTCGGCGCTGGACGTGTCGGTGCAGGCGCAGGTTCTGAACCTGCTGGCCGATCTGCGGCGCGAATTCGGCCTGACCTACCTTTTCATCAGCCACGACCTTGCGGTGGTGGAGGCGGTCAGCGACCGGGTCATGGTGCTGTATTTCGGTGCCGTGGTGGAAATCGGACGGGCGGAGACGATTTTCAACGCGCCCAAACACCCCTATACCAGACTTCTGGCGGATAGCGCACCGGTGGTCGGCCGCCCTCTGACCGCGCCGGAACAGAAGGGCAGCGAATTGCCCGACCCGTTGAACTCGCCGCCGGGCTGCGCCTTTGCCGGCAGATGCCCGCGCGCCACGGATCTTTGCCGGACCGAAGATCCGGCCCTGGAACAGATGGAAGAGGACCAGTTTGCCGCCTGCCACCACCCGATCACCCCGTGACGCCAAGGTCAGCCGCCCCGTCCAGGTCGCCGAGGCGATCAAGGACTGGGTCGTCGAACAGGGTCTGCGTGCCGGAGACCGCCTGCCCGGCGAGGCCGAGTTGATCCAGCGGTTCGGCATGGCCAAGAGCACGATCCGGGAAGCGATGCGCATCCTGGAGGCCCAGGGTCTGATCAAGACCCGCACCGGCCCCGGCGGCGGCAGTTTCGTGCACGAGGTCAGCCGCCAGCGCGCCCGCGCCCTGCTGGGCAATTACTTCTACTTCAAGAACCTGACCATCGGCGACATCTACCAACTGCGGCTCGCGCTGGAGCCGCAATTGGCCGGGCAACTGGCCGGTCAGCTGGACGCGGCTGTGCTGGACCGGCTGGCGGCCCATATCTCCGATTATTCCGACCCCTCCACCAGCGTGGAGGAAGAGCGGGCTCAACATATCGCATCGCTGGAATTTCACGCCATCCTGGCAGAGCAATCGTCGAACCCGCTGCTGGGCTTCGTTATAGATTTCATGGTCAGCCTGCTGTCCGACCTGACCGTCTATCGCAAACTCTACGCTCCGCCCAATATCGAGCTGTGGCGCCGGGGGCAGGATTATCAGGCACGCCTGTTGATGGCCCTGCGCGAAGGCGATTCCGGCGCGGCGGAGGCGATCATGCGCGCCCATATGGAAACCGCCTGGTCACTGATGCGCGGCCAGGAAGTGCGTATGGCACAGCGCTTCATGCCAGAGTGACCATTGGGCCGGTGCGCGGGCCCTCCGACGGGGCCTGTCCGCAGATCTTGCGCGGTCCGCCGCAGATCGGGCCCGCGACCGGGCAGGGGCGGTTCAGCTGCCGCGATAGGTCGAATAGCCGAACGGCGACAGCAGCAGCGGCACATGATAATGCACCGCCTCCGACATGCCGAACCGGATCGGGATCACGTCCAGGAACCGGGGATCTTCTGCCGGGGTGCCGATACTGTCCAGCCACGCCCCGGCGGCAAAGACCAGCTCATAGGTGCCGGTGACGAATTCCGCCTCTGGCAGGATCGGGCTGTCGGTGCGGCCATCGGCATTGGTGGTCATGCTGGCCAGCCCCTCCCGCCCTGAGCGGGTGATGCGAAACAATGAAATGCCCAAGCCCTGTGCAGGTTGGCCCCGCGCGGTGTCCAGAACATGGGTGGTCAGGTAGCCGGGCATGGTTGCGCTCCCTCGGGTGGTGATTCCTGTTGCCTGTGCGCAGGTGTCGGCGCAGGCTTTGCCAAACGACTATCTCATCGTTTCAGACAATTGCGAAGACCCCGCGCCAGTCGCGCGGGCGGAAAGGACGGATGTGACCGACAGGACAATGACGCCGCAGGGCGGGGCGGAGGAACCGCAGGGCAGGGCAGGGCCAGGGGCGGCGACGGTCGACAGCATCGTCATCGCCGCGCTGGACGCGGGCGCGTTCGCGCCGTTCGGACAGGTGATCGACACGCAAGGCGATCCCGACCGGATCATCAACCAGGGCTTGTGCGGGCGCTACAACGATCGGGCCGCGATGGAGTTCGGCACCGGGCGCGCCGGGATCAGCCTGTTCCGCGCAGAGCCGCGCGCATTGCCCCTGCGGCTGGACATGGTGGAGCGTCATCCTGACGGCTCCCAGGCGTTCATCCCGATGTCGATGGATCCGTTCCTGGTGATCGTGGCGCCGGATCACGACGGCATTCCAGGCCGCCCGCTGGCCTTTCGCACCGCGCCGGGACAGGCGATCAACCTGGCGCGCGGCACCTGGCACGGGGTTCTGACCCCGCTGCATGCGCCGGGCCTGTTTGCCGTGGTGGATCGCATCGGCCCCGGCGACAATCTTCAGGAACATTGGTTCGGGGCACCCTATACCGTCCGGCTCCCCACCCCTGCCGCTCCGGCGGCGGACTGACCCTCAAGGCAGAAGGACCGCACCAGACCTCACCCGATAGCGGCGTGCATCGCCGCCCCCCGAATGGCGCAACCGTCGACACAGGCGGAGCCAGGACAAACGACAGACCCAACGACAGGGAAGGGCCAGACATGGCAGACATATCCATCGGCACCGCCGAACAGCTACGTGATCCGAATTTCACACCACCCCTGCACAAAGCCGTGCCGATGGGCATCCAGCACGTGCTGGCGATGTTCGTCAGCAACGTGACCCCCGCGATCATCGTCTGTGGCGCGGCGGGCTTCGGCTTCGGCTCTGACAGCGCGGATTTTCCGCAGATGCTGTACATGATCCAGATGTCGATGTTCTTTGCCGGGGTGGCGACCCTGTTCCAGACCATCGGCCTGGGCCCGGTGGGGGCGCGGTTGCCGATCGTGCAGGGCACCTCCTTTGCCTTCATCCCGATCATGATCCCGCTGGTCGCCGGAAAAGGGGTCGAGGCGATGGCCCCGCTGATGGGCGGCGTATTGGCGGGGGGGCTGTTCCACGCCGTACTGGCCCTGTTCATCGGGCGCATCCGCTTTGCGCTGCCGCCGCTGGTCACCGGGCTGGTGGTTACCATGATCGGGCTGGCGCTGGTCAAGGTCGGCATCCAGTACGCCGCCGGCGGGGTACCTGCCATCGGAACGCCGGAGTACGGCTCGGCGCAGAACTGGTTCGTGGCGGGCGTGGTCATCGTGGTGACGCTGGCGCTGAAGTTCTTTGCCCGGGGGATGCTGTCCGTCTCGGCGGTGCTGCTGGGGCTGATCGCGGGCTATGTGGTGGCTCTGCTGCTGGGGATGGTCTCCTTTGGCAATGTGGGGCGCGCGGCGGTGCTGGCGCTGCCCGATCCGCTGCATTTCGGGCTGGAATTCTCGGTCGCGGCGGTGCTGGGCTTCTGCCTGATGGGCTTTGTCTCGGCGGTGGAGACGGTGGGCGATGTCAGCGGCATCACCAAGGGCGGCGCCGGGCGGGAAGCGACGGACCGGGAGATCACCGGCGCCACCTGGGCCGATGGTCTGGGCACGGCGCTGGCGGGGCTGTTCGGGGCGCTGCCCAACACTTCGTTCAGCCAGAACGTCGGGCTGATCGCCATGACCGGCGTGATGAGCCGCCACGTCGTCACCATCGGCGCGCTGTTCCTGATCCTCTGCGGCCTTGTGCCCAAGGTAGGCGCCATCATCTCGACCGTACCGATCGAGGTTCTGGGCGGCGGCGTGATCGTGATGTTCGGCATGGTGGTGGCGGCGGGCGTGTCGATGCTGTCCGACGTGGAGTGGAACCGGCGCAACATGGTGATCTTTGCCATCGCCCTGTCACTGGGCCTGGGGTTGCAACTGGAACCGGGCGCGTTGCAACACCTGCCCGCCACGCTGAAGGTGCTGGCGACCTCGGGTATCCTCCCCGCTGCGCTGATCGCCATCGTGCTGAACCTCCTGCTGCCCGAGGACCTGGCGGCCGAGGCGACGGAAGATATCTCCGGCGGGCTGTCGGGGCGGAAGTAGCAGCGGCGCGCGGCAGGCGCATCTGCCCGCGCGTCCTCCGCACAGCGAAACGGCCGGGGCATTGCCCGGCCGTTTTTTCGTTCTGCGCGGGCTGCTACAGCGCCAGCCGGGGGTGGCGGTTCACATCCTTGTACAGCAGGTAGCGGAATGTCTCTGGCCCGCCAGCGTAGCAGGCCTGCGGACAGAAGGCGCGCAGCCACATGAAATCGCCGGCTTCGACCTCCACCCAATCCTGGTTCAGGCGGTAGACGCCCTTGCCCGACAGGACCAGCAGCCCGTGTTCCATCACATGCGTCTCGGCAAAGGGGATCACCGCGCCCGGCTCCAGCGCGACGATGTTGACATGCATGTCGTGGCGCAGATCGTCGGGTTCGACAAAGCGCTTGGTCGACCAGCGGCCTTCGGTGCCGGGCATCGCATTGGCGGTGACATCGTCCTCGTGGGTGACAAAGCTTTCGGGTGTCTCCAGTCCGGGCGCGGGATCATGGCGTTTGCGAACCCAGGCGAAAAGTATCGGCGCCGCGTCCGCGT
Organism: Pseudooceanicola aestuarii; assembly: GCF_010614805.1. Taxonomy (NCBI): domain Bacteria; kingdom Pseudomonadati; phylum Pseudomonadota; class Alphaproteobacteria; order Rhodobacterales; family Paracoccaceae; genus Pseudooceanicola; species Pseudooceanicola aestuarii. The sequence goes on along the minus strand of NZ_JAAFZC010000001.1, from coordinate 191,225 downwards.
TCCGCACCCGCCAGGGGGCACCGGGGGCCATCCAGGCATAGCTGCCGGGGCGCAGCGCGTGCTCCTGCCCGTCCAGCGTCAGCACCCCGGTTCCCGACAGCACGAACAGCACCCCCTGGGCCTGTGGCTCCGGTTCGGCCCGGTCGGCGAATGTGCCGCCGCCGGGCGCGACCTCCACCAGGTATTCGGCGAAGGTCTCGGCAAAGCCGGTCAGCGGGCGGGCCAGGATCCAGGCGCGCGTTCCCTCCCAGCCGGGCAGCAGACTGGTGACGATATCGCCCATCGTGCCGCGCGGGATCACGGCATAGGCCTCGGTAAAGACCGCCCGCCCGGTCAGCAGCTGGTCCTGGCCCGGATGGCCGCCGGGGGCGGGGAAATGGGATGGGGGCATCATGCTCTCCTGTGCAGGGCCGGGCCGGGAAGGGGGCCGATCACCCAGACCGGCCCGGCGGATCAATCGGTATCTATCGAGGCGCCGATGGCGGCATAGACCAGCCCACCGTCAACCGCGATCGTGTCCCCAACGACGTAATCGCCCGACCGCGCCGCCAGGTAAAGCGCCGTTGCCGCGATATCCTCGGGCGCGCCGATGCGTTTGGCCGGGATCTTCTGCGCCACCGCGTCACCATGGTCGCGCGCCGCGCGGTTCATGTCCGAGGCAAAGGCCCCCGGCGCGATGCCGGTGACGTTGATATGATCCGCGATCAGCCGCGCGCCGATGCGGCGGGTCAGGTAGATCAGTCCGGACTTGGAAGCGTGATAGGCATAGGTCTCCCACGGGTTAAGACGCAGCCCGTCGATGGAGGCGATGTTGATCACCTTGCCCGGTTGTTCCGCGCTGGCCCCGGCCTTCAGCAGCCCGTGCAGTTTCTGCACCAGGAAGAAGGGGGATTTCAGGTTGATGTCCATCACCTTGTCCCAGCCCTTTTCGGAATATTCCTCGAACGGTTCACCCCAGGCGGCGCCGGCGTTGTTGACCAGGATATCCAGCTTCTTCTCGTGTTTTGAGAATTCGGTGACAAAGCTGTCGATCCCCTCCAGCGTGGAGAGGTCGGCGGGGATGGCGATGCAGTTCTCTCCCAGCTCCTCGGCGGTTTTCAGGCAATCGGGGGCCTTGCGCGAGGTGATGTAGACCCGCGCCCCGGCGGCGATGAAGGCCTCGGCCATGTGGCGGCCCAGGTTGCGCGTCCCGCCAGTGACCACGGCAACGCGGCCCTCCAGGGTGAACAACTTGCTGATATCCATATATTTCCTCCCGGTATGGCGCGGCATTTGCGGCGCTTGTCGGGGCAAATCTGGCGGCAATCCACGTCCGGCGCAAGTCGGGAGGTCAGAGAATCTTTCGTTCAGCGGAAAACCATTCCGCGAATTCGGTGCGCTCCGCCATGCTCATGTGCAGGCCTCGCTTGGTCCGGCGCCACAGGATGTCCTCGGCTTCGGTGGCGAATTCATGAGCGACCAGCCAATCGGCTTCGCGTGCGGTAAGGCCGGCGCCGAAGGCCCGGCCCATGTCGGCGCGGGTCGTTGCGCCCGCCAGCAGAGCCAGCGCCTCGGTCCCGTAGCTGCGTAGCAGGCGCGCGACCTCGGCCGGCGTCAGGAAAGGCGCGGCGGCCGCGATGCGGTCATGCAGGGCGGGGCGGTCGGTTTGGGCGAAATCGCCGCCGGGCAGGGGCGCGCCGGCGGTCCAGCCCGGCGCGGGCTGCCCCAGCAGCGGCGCCAGCTGGTCCACGGCCTGTTCGGACAGCTTGCGATAGGTGGTGATCTTGCCGCCGAAGACTGACAAGCGTGGCGCCCCGGCGTCCTGTTCCAGCCGCAGGTCGTAATCCCGTGTCGCGGCGGCGGCAGTCGCCCCGCCGCTGTCCAGCAAGGGCCGCACCCCGGCATAGCTGTGCACGACATCCGCCGGAGTCAGGGTCTGACCCAGCTGATCGGAGGCGATGCGCAGCAAATAGTCCCGCTCTGCCTTTGTGCAGATCGCGGGGGTGTCGGGGTCGTCGTGGTCGGCATCGGTGGTTCCGATCAGGGTAAAATCATCCTCGTACGGGATCAAAAAGACGATGCGCCGGTCAGCCCCTTGCAGGAAGTAGCATTTGTCGTGCTCATACAGCCGCCGGGTGATCACATGGCTGCCGCGCACCAGCCGCAGGGGCTGTCGCGGGGCCCCGGTCCGGGTCTCTACCTCTCCCGCCCAGGGACCGGTCGCATTGACCAGCGCGCGCGCGGCAAAGCGGCGGCCATCCGCAAGCGTGATCTGCCACTGCGCGTCGGCGCCGTGGCCCTCGCGGGTGGCGCTGGCAACGGGCGCGCGGGTCAGGATCGTGGCCCCGCGCGCTGCCGCGTCGCGGGCGTTCAGCGCCACCAGCCGGGCATCGTCCACCCAGCAATCGGAATATTCCCAGGCGACGGAGACACCGGGCGCCAGGGCCTGCCCCTCGGGGCCGGCCAGGTCGACGCGGCGGGTGCCCGGCAGAATCTGCCGCCGGCCCAGCGTGTCGTACAGAAACAGCCCCAGCCGGATCAGCCAGCCGGGCCGCCGCCCGCGTGACCACGGCATGACCCGCGCCAGCAGGCGCGAGGTCGGGGTGTCGCCGTCGAACCGCATTTCCGACCGGACCGGCAGCACGAAACGCAGCGGCCAGGAGATATGCGGCATCATCCGCAACAGCACCTCCCGCTCCTGCAGGGCCGAGCGGACCAGCCCCCATTCGAAATATTCGAGGTAGCGCAGCCCGCCGTGAAACAGCTTGGTCGAGGCAGAGGAGGTATGCGCCCCCAGATCGTCCTTTTCCGCCAGCACCACCCGCAACCCGCGTCCGGCGGCGTCGCGAGCAATCCCGCATCCGTTGACCCCGCCGCCGATCACGAAGAGATCGCACTCCTGCGGGACGGTCTGGTCGGGACGTGGGCCGGGGGGCTGGTCGGGCATATGCGGTCTATCCGTGGTCATCCGGCAGGCCCTAACCTGCCGGGATGACAATGATAAGACGCGGCCGGCCTGACGAAAGCGTGACCGGGGGCGCACAAGGCCGGGGCGCGGCGGCCAGGGCGGCGGCGTGCGCCGGGGTTGGCCCGGCGCGGCGGATCAATCCAGCACCGCTTCGATCAGGGAGGGGCCGTCGCGGTCCAGCGCCTCTTCCAGCGCCAGCGCGAATCCGGCGACATCTTCGACACGAATGCCGGTGACGCCCATGCTTTCGGCCATTTCGGCAAAGCCGATATTGGGTCGCCCGATGTCCAGCATGTCGGTGATCGCCTTGCCCCGGTTGGTTTTTTCCAGCCGCTCGACCTCTCCTTGCAGGATCCGGTAGGACCGGTTCGCCAGGATGATGGTGACGATGTTCAGGTTCTCCCGTGCCTGGGTCCACAGCGCCTGGATCGTGTACATCGCCGATCCGTCGCCACAGATGGTGATCACCTGGGCGTCGGGTTCCGCCAGGGAGCAGCCAATCGCCACCGGCAGCGAATACCCGATGGAACCGCCCAGATTGTGCAACTGACGGTGCGGCGCGGCGCCCATTGTCGCCGCCGTGATCGGGAAGGAATTGGTGATCGATTCGTCCACGAAGATCGCATTTTCCGGCATCGCCTTGGCCAGCACGCAGCCTATGGCATGGGCGTCGATCCTGCCTTCGGGGATATCCGGGATATGGGCCGCGTTGCGCTGCGGCTCGGCCTCGGCGGCGTCCAGAATGGCGGCCAGCGCGGCCAGTGCCTCCGTCGCGTCGCCATGGGGCGGGGCGAGTTCGTGGATTTCGCAGCCCTCCGGTGTCAGCACGCCGGGCTTGCCGGGATGGGCAAAGAAGGCGACGGGGGCCTTGGATGTTGCCAGCACCATGTGTTCGACATCCGACAGCACCTGAATGGCCTGATCAATGGCAAAGGGCAGGCGCTCGATTCGCACCCGGCCCGCGCCGCGATCGGTCACGGGGTTGGAGGTTTGTCCCATGATCCGCGCGCCGGTCTTCGCGGCAATGCGCCCCGCGATTTCCAGCGCCTCGCCACGGACAGAGCCGAAGCCCAGGAACAGCACCGCATTGTCCTGTTGCAGCGCCTCGGCGCAGGCACGCAGCGTCGCCTCGTCCGGGGCGGGCGCACGGGGGTGCGGTGCCGCAGGCGTGCCCTCACGGTCGGCGTCGCCCGCGTCGTCCCAGGCGGAATCACCCGGCAACAGAAGGGAGGCGATGCCCGGCCGGCCGGCTGCGGCCTCCGCCACGGCGGCGCGGGTTTCGGCCTTGGCGCCATGGCCCGGCTGGACGGTGCGGACAGAGGCCGACAGATGCGCCGCCAGCCCTTCGATGTCCGAAGTCAGGGGCGCGTCCAGCTTGCGGTGATGGGTGGCATGATCGCCGATGATATTGACCACGGCGGACATTGCACGATGCGCGTTATGGAGGTTGGCCAGCCCGTTCGACAACCCCGGCCCAAGGTGCAGCAGCGTGGAGGCCGGGCGCCCGGCGATGCGAAAGAACCCGTCGGCGGCGCCGGTGGCGATGTTCTCCTGCAAGGCCAGCACCGGGCGGATATCCGGGCGGGCATCCAGCGCGGCGAGGAAATGCATCTCGGACGTGCCGGGATTGGTAAGGCAGAGGTCGATCCCCTCGTCCGCCAGGGCTTCGACCACCTTGTCCGCGCCGTTCATCACGTAATCCTCCGTTGTTTCAGCGCCATCCTAAGGGCGACCCGCGCCGCCGCAAGGGCAATTTGACCTGTGGGTAAGTCCGCGTCCTGACCGGACCCGGCAATTGACCGGCGCGTCAAGCTCAGGGGCAGGACCGGTGGGGCAGGTGGCCGGGCCGCCGGCCGGCCGGGGCGATCAACCGGCAGGCAGGGCTATGCCGTTGATGAACAGGTCCAGGAAGGTCTCGGCCGTGTCGCGGGCGGACATCTCTTCTTCTTCCACCCGCCAGCGCAGCAACCAGTTGATGGACCCCAGGAAATAGCTGGACGTCGCGGTCACGTTGAGGGGCCGTACCGCGCCGTCCGCGATGGCGGTTTCCAGCAGCATCCGGGTGTAGGCTTCCAACTGGCGGCGGCGATCCATCACCTCTGCCTGGTGGTCTTCGGGCAGGGCACGGATATTGGCGGTGGTGGTGTAGGCGCCGCGCTCCTCGATCAGCTGTTCCATAAAGGAGCGGTAGAAATATTGCAGCTTTTCAAAGGCGGAACCGTTCAGTTTCTCCGCCGCAAGCCGGGCCTCCTGCCCGCTGTCATAGGTCATCTTCAAGCATTCGTAGAGCAATTGCTCCTTGTTGCGGAAATAGTAATACAGGGCCGTCTTGGTCACGCCGATCTCGTCCGCGATCTCGTCCAGCGAGGTGGCGTGATAGCCCTTTTCGTTGAAGATCCGTGCCGCCACGCGCACCGCCGCCCGCCGCTTCAGCTCGCGGATTTCCTCCCGTGTGGCGACTGCGCCGTTCCAGTTTGCCATACCCTCTCCCTTGGCCTGTCGCGGATCAGCATCAAATCTCTCCCGCCGTCAACCGCTCTGCGGAATATAACCGGGGCTGTGCTGCCTGAAAGACAACATATCGCGGATTCGTTGACGCGTGAGTAAAAAAGTGTTCTCTTGAGTTCGACGGGAGGATACCGGGCGCTCCGTCGGCCGGTTATTGCCGTGTCTGCACGCAGGGGGTCACCGAGGGGAGGCCCCCCATCCGAATGGTTGAGGGAGGCATCTATGACCATCGAGAAAACCCAAGTGAATCGTCGCGCCCTGCTGCGCGGCGCAGCTGTCGCGGCCGTCGCGACCCCCGCCCTGGTGGGCAAGGGCCTGGCGCAGGGCAAGGTGACCTGGCGCGTGCAATCGCACTGGCCCAAGGCGTCCAGCTCCTTCTCCGGCAGCCTGGCCGTGCTGGCCGAGCAGTTGGACGCGCGCACCGAAGGCGCCTTCAAGCTGGAAACCTTCGGCGCCGGCGAATTCGCCAAAGGCCCGGATATCTTCAACATCGTGCGCAAGGGCGTCGTGCCCATGGGTTCCATCGCAGCGTCCTACATCCAGGATCACGCGACGACCGCGAACTTTATCTACGGCATCCCGGGCACCTTCCGTGCCAGCTGGGAAATGCAGCACGCTGTGAAGAATCTGGGCCTGGAAGACCTGATCAACGAGGAACTGGCCGAGGACGGCGTCCTGCTGATGTCGGAAAAAGTCCTTCCGGTCGAAATGGTCGTGTCCAAGAAGATCGAAAGCGCGGATGATTTCCGTGGCCTGAAAATCCGGTCCTCCGGGGCGATGCTGGACTACCTGCAATCCGCAGGCGCCGCGCCGCAATACATCCCCGGCTCGGAACTCTACCAATCCCTGTCCTCCGGCGTGGTGGACGGCGCCCATTGGGGTGCGGCCGTGGGCGCGCAATCCATGTCCCTGTGGGAAGTCTGCAAATACCATTACAAGCCCGCCCTGGGTCAGACCACCGACAGCTGGATCGTCAACCAATCCGAACTGGACAGCCTGGACGACGACCTGCGCCAGGCGCTGCTGGATCTGATGGAAGTCCGGTTCTTCCAGCGGTCGGCCGAATACAGCCATGCCGAGGTGATCGCCATCTCCGAAGGCAAGGCGAACGAGGGTCTCGAAGTCATGACCCTGCCGGACGACGTGTTGCAGGTGCTGGCGGAGGCCTCCACGAACATCATGAACGCCGAGGCGGAAAAAGGCGAATACGCCGCCAAGGCCAAGGACATCTACATGTCCCTGATGTCCGACCTGGGCTACGTCTGATCGGGCGGCGAAGCTGATCTGAAACGGGGAACGGCGCGGGGAGGACCGCGCCGTTCCGACGCATTTGCCGAGCGCCAGACCAGGCGCGGCAACCGACCTTCGGCGCGCGGCACGCGCCGCACGCACAGGCCACCGGCGCGGATGTCGCGCCTCACGAAAAGGGAATGGGTATGCTCAAGCTCGCTCGGGCGGTCACGAGCCTGAACAGGTGGATCGGACGGTGGATCTCCCTCGCGGTTCTGATCATTTTTGCGCTGCTGCTGGCCGATGTGGTCATGCGGTATCTCGTCGGACAACCGGCGATCTGGACGGCCGAACTGGCCACGCTGATCTTTGGGGTCTATGCGATCCTGGGCGGCGGCTATCTGCTGGCCGAACGGGGGCACGTGAATGTCGACATCATCTACGGGTCGTTTTCGCGCAAGCGTAAGGCGCTGATCGACATCGTGACCTGGCCGCTGTTCGCATTGTTCGTCTTTGTCCTGCTGTGGCAGGGCTATGACATCGCACACGAAGCGATTTCCGATATGGAGCGGTCGAATTCCGTGTGGAAAGCGCCCCTCTGGCCGACCAAGGCGTTCATCCCGATCGCCGCCGCGCTGCTGCTGGCGCAGGGTTTGGTGCGGCTTTGGGCCGATGTGCGCATCCTGATGGGATTGCCCGTGGACGAGGCGACATTCGGCGTACAGGCCGCAGATGCAACTGACAGCGAAACCGGGAGCATCCAGGCATGAGCGTCGAACTACTGACTATTCTTTTCTTCGGGTCGCTGCTGGTTTTCGTGCTGATGGGCACGCCGCTGGCCTTCGTCCTGGGCGGTGTCTCCGTCATTTTCCTGTTCTTCGAGATGGGTCCGATCGGATTCTATCTGCTGGCCTCGAAGATGTGGGAATCCATGTCAAACCCGACGCTGATGGCCATTCCACTCTTCGTCTACATGGCGATCTTGTTGGAAAAGTCAGGCGTCGCCAATGACTTGTATGACATGATGCATGTCTGGTGGGGCGGGCTGCGCGGCGGGCTGGCGATCGGCACCGTGCTGATCTGCGTGATCTTCGCCGCCATGTCCGGGATTTCCGGCGCCGCCGTCGTGACCATGGGCACCATCGCGCTGCCCAAAATGCTGGAACGCGGCTATGACAAGCGGCTGGCGCTGGGGGCGATCAACGCGGGCGGCGGTTGGGGCATCCTGATCCCGCCGTCGATCCTGATGGTGCTGTATTCCCTGCTGACCGAGGTTTCGGTGGGCCGTTTGTTCGCCGCCGGTGTCGGTCCGGGGCTGCTGCTCTTCGCGCTGGTCTCCGTCTATATCGGCGTGCGCTGCTGGTTCCAGCCCGAGCTGGGCCCGGCCTTGCCCAAGGAAGAGCGCGCCGGCTGGAGCGTCAAGTTCGCCTCTCTCAAGGCCGTGATCCTGCCGATCATGATCGTGGTCATCGTGCTGGGGGCCATCTTCGGCGGCTTTGCCACTCCGACGGAGGCTGCGGCCATCGGCGTCTTCGGTGCGATGTTCGCCACGCTGGTGAACCGTCAGCTGTCCTGGGGGGTGATCAGCGATGCGGCGCTTGCGACGCTGAAGCTGACCGCGCTGATCATCTGGATCCTGTTCGCGGCGCATGCGTTCTCCACCGCCTATACGGCCCTGGGCGCGCAAAGCCTGATCCAGAACCTGATGGGCTTCATCCCCGGTGGCAAATGGGGGGCGCTGGCCTTCATGCTGCTGATCCTGTTCGTCTTCGGGATGGTGCTGGACCCGGTGGGCATCATGCTGATCACCCTGCCGGTGTTCCTGCCGGTGGTTCAGGCTTCGGGTTTCGACCCGATCTGGTTCGGCATCCTGTTCATCATCATGATGGAGGTCGGCTACATGACCCCGCCCTTCGGGTTCAACCTGTTCTACCTCAAGGGTGTGGCGCCACCGGATGTTTCCATGGGGGACATCTACAGCTCGGTCGTGCCCTATGTGCTGGTGACCTTGCTGGGGGTGGTCCTGATCATCCTGATCCCGGGGATCGCGCTGTATCTGCCGGACATGTTCTACGGCAGGTAGCCGCAGGACATCGCCGAAACGTCCCGCCCGTCGCATCCTGCGGCGGGCGGTTCGCATTTCTGGGTGAAGTTTGGCACGCAACCAGTTGGTGTCGCGTGGCTTTTGCCCTGGGGGAAGGCTGGGGTCGCTCGGCCCGGCATCTCAACTTCGGCGGCCAAGCCGTTGATTTGGCCGGGCCGGCCCGCTGGCGTCGGGCGGTCCCGGCGCAGTTTGGGCGAGGTTATCCACGAAATGTCGGAAAAGGTATTATTCGGTGCCGAATTCTGGGGATAACTGGCTGCATCTGCGCGCCTATGTGCAGGAATGATCATTGGTCACCCCGTCCCGATCCCTATTCGTATCGCCGCAATTCTCGCATTTCCCCTGTCGCCAAGTCGCATTACCCTGCCCCTGGCACAGGACCAAGGGGACAGACCATGGCAGCGAAACGCAGCGGACGGGTGGAGGACGCACGGCTGGTGACCGGTGCGGGGCGCTTCACCGATGACATCGCCAACGGACCCATCGGGGAAGGCGCGTTGCACGCCGTCTTTGTCCGGTCCCCGCACGCAGCGGCACGGATCACCGGGATCGATCTGTCGGAAGCCCGCGCCACCCCTGGTGTCATCCAGGTGCTGACAGCCGAAGACCTGGCCGCCGACGGCATCGGCCCGGTACAGGCCGATGCGCAGCTGACGGGGCCGGACGGGCGCGATTGGCCGGTCACCCCACGGCCGCTGCTGGTCGCGGACAGGGTGCGCCACGCGGGGGAGCCGGTGGCCCTTGTCCTGGCAGCCACCGCCGCCGCCGCGCAGGACGGGGCAGAGGCGGTGGCGGTGGATTTCGAGGATCTGCCCGCCGTCGCCGCCCTGGCAGAGGCGCGGGCCACGGGCGCGCCGCTGGTCGATGACAATTGCCCCGGCAACCTGGCGGCGCAATGGGGGCGCGGCGATTGGGACGCTGTGATCCGCGCCATCGACGCCGCGCCGCACCAGCTGCGCATGGTCACACCGGTCTCCCGCGTCACCGCCGTCGCGCTGGAGCCACGCGCGGCGCTGGCGCGCCCGGAGGCGGATGGGCGCATGACGCTGTACCTTAGCCACCAGAACCCGCAGGCGCTGCGCGGTACGCTGGCCGATGCCTTTGACCTGCCCGTGGCGGATCTGCGGGTGGTGGCGCCTGATGTCGGCGGTTCCTTCGGCATGAAGGGCGGGCCGCTGCGGGAGGAGATGCTGATCTTCTGGGCCGCGCGACGGTTGGATCGGGCGGTGCGGTGGCGGGCCGACCGGGGAGAGGATTTCCTGACCTCCGAGGCCGGGCGCGATGTCGAGGTGGAGGCTCGGTTGGGTCTGTCGGAGGAGGGCGATTTCCTTGCCATGAGCTTTGCCCTGACGCAGAACATGGGCGCCTATTATACCGGTCGCTCCCTGTCGATGATGAACAATTTCGGCGGCGTGGCGGGGATGTACCGCACCCCGCTGATCGCCGGCCGGCTGGAGGGCTACCTGACCAACACGGTGCCCATCGCCGCCTATCGCGGCGCCGGCCGTCCCGAGGCGACATTCGCGGTGGAGCAGTTGATCGACCGGGCCGCGCGACAGCTTGGGATGGACCCCGTCGCGCTGCGCCGGCGCAACCTGATCGGGGCGGATCAGATGCCCTGGACCTCGCCATTCTGGTACGACTACGACTGTGGCGCCTTCGAACAGGTGCTGGATACGGGGATCGCGCAGGGCGATGTCGCGGGCTTTGCCGCGCGGCGGGCAGAGGCGGCGCAGCGCGGGCGCCTGCGCGGCCTGGGCGTGGCGCTGTGCATCGAGACGGCCGGCAGTCTTTATGGCAAACCGGCCGAAGACGTGACCGACCTGATCGCCGGGCCCGACGGGCGGCTGACCCTTGCTGCCGGATCGTTTTCTGCGGGGCAGGGGATCCCCAGCACGTTGATCGACCTGGCCGCCGAGGCGTTGCAGATTGCCCCTGACCGGCTGGATCATGTCCAGGGCGATACCGATGTCATGGAGCAGGGCGCGGGCATGGGCGGCTCTGGCGCGATGGTCAAGGGTGGCTCGGCCACGCTGGATGCCGCGCGCGACCTGGTGGCGCAGGGCCGGCGTCTCGCGGCCCGAGCGCTGGACGCGGCGGAGGCGCAGATCACTTATCGCGATGGTGGCTTTCACCTGGCTGGCACCAACCGCCATCTGTCGCTGGAGGACATCGCCCGGCGGGCCCATGCGGCGGGCGGGGCGTTGCGCGGCAAAGGCCGGTTCCGCAACCCGGCGCCGACCTTCCCCAACGGGTGCCATGTTTGCGAAGTGGAGATCGACCCCGAAACCGGCCGCTGTGAAATCGCCGCCTATCACGCGGTGGAGGATATCGGCCGCGTGCTGAACCCGCAGTTGGCCAGGGGCCAGATCCACGGCGGTGTCGGCCAGGCCCTGGGCCAGATCTTCATGGAGCAATTGGCCTATTCCCGCGATGACGCGCAGCTGATCACCGGGTCATTCATGGATTACGCCATGCCGCGCGCCGAGGATTTTCCCAATTTCGACTGTGCCTTTCATCAGGTGCCCACGCCCGGCAACCCCCTGGGGGTCAAAGGTGTGGGGGAGGCCGGATCGGTCGGCGGGCTGGCCGCCGGGATGAGTGCTGTCAACGACGCGCTGGCCAGCGCGGGCGTGCGCGATTTTGCCATGCCGGCCACGCCGGACCGGATCTGGGCCGCGCTACAGGCTGCCGGATCCCATCAGGCCGAGCAAGGGTGCTAGCGGCAGCCGGGCGCGGCGCGGCCGTTGCGTGCGGCGCGGAATTCTACTCGCGGGTCAATTCGTGTTGACGCCCGGTTTGCGCATGTCATAGCTTGGGCTTGCGCGAAAATCGGTTCTGCATTGCGGAACCGTAGCGCAGGGAGGGAAGCCTTGACCACCAACGGATCGCCGGTCCTGCGCCGCCGTCTGACCCTGCGGACGGGCCGCCCGGCCGTCGCGGTGGGACAGGCGGCGTGGTCAGACCTTCCCCGATCGAAACGATGCGGCCCGCGTGGCCGCCCCGGCGCCCCGGCGCGCCGAACATGGAAGGACACCGCATGACGGCGACGCCTCAACGGCCCTGGCAGGATTGGTACGCACCCGGCGCGACCCGCGATTTCGTGCCCGAACGGGACACCATCGCCCAACGTGTCCACGGAAGTTTCCTGACCCATGGTCCGATCCTGATGGTTGAATATTTCGGCGAGGAGATCACCTATGCGCAGATGCATGGCCGGGTCAGTCAGGCTGCCCGCGCCCTGACCGCCGCCGGGGTGAAAAAGGGCGACCGGATTGCCCTTCACCTGCCCAATTGTCCCTGGCACCCGGTGCTGTTCCTGGGCGCGATGTGGATCGGGGCCAGTGTCACCCACCTGTCTCCGTTGGATGCCACGGCAGAGCTGGCGCACAAGATCACCGACAGCGGCGCGGCGGCGGTATTTTCCCTCTCCACCCCCGAGCTGAGCGAGAAGCTGTTGCCGCTGCTGGCCGATGGCACCTGCCCGACGCTTTACCTCTGTCCCGATCCGGTGTCGGCGCAGGGGCGCGACTGCCCGATCCCTGAAGGGGCGCACCCGGTGGAGGATCTGCTGGCCGGCCAGTCCGACGCGCCGATGGCACCGGCCGCTGATGTCACGCCCGACGATCTGGCCTTGTTGCAATATACCGGTGGCACGACGGGCGTGCCCAAGGCGGCGATGCTGACGCAAGGCAACCTGTCGGCCTCGCAGCAGATGTACACCATGGCGTTCACCGGCGAGCCCTCGGCGGTGCCGGGGTCACGGGGGCTGTATTATTCGCCGCTGTTCCACATCATGGGCCTTTGCGCCGGGATGCTGAAACGCGCGGTGGAAGGCGGCAGCATCTACCTGCGCCCGCGCTTTGACGCCGCCCGCGCGGTTGCGGAGGTGGAGAAATTCAAGATCGAATATCTGACCTCGGTTCCGACCGGCTGGATCGCCATTCTGGGCACCCCCGGGGTAGAGGATCGAGACCTGTCCAGCCTGTCCTATATCGGGTCGGGCGGCGCGCCGCTGCCCTCCGAGGTCTTCCTGCGGGTGGAACGGCTGACCGGGCTGAAACTGCGCGGCGGCTGGGGCATGACCGAAACCGCCGCGGCGGGCACCACGGTGCCGGCCAACATGCCGGAGGACAAGCTGGGCTCCATCGGGATCCCGACCTGTGGGCTGGATCTGAAGATCGTCGATGTGGACGACCCGTCGCGCGACCTGCCGGTGGGCGAAGCCGGGGAAATGGCGGTCAGGGGGCCGAACGTGACGTCGGGCTACTGGAACCGCAGTGCCGAGGAAAACGCCGCCTGCTACACGCCCGACGGCTATCTGCTGACCGGCGACATCGGCTACATGGATGCGGACGGCTGGTTCTTCGTCGTGGACCGCAAGAAGGACCTGATCCTGTCGGGCGGTTTCAATGTCTATCCGTTGACGATCGAAAACGCGATCCACCAGCACCCCGCCGTGCTGGAAGCGATGGTAATCGGCGTGCCGGACGATTACCGCGGCGAAAGCGCCAAGGCCTTTGTGGTTTTGAACCCCGGGGCGGAGGCCTTCACGCTGGAGGAGATGCAGGCATTCCTGGCCGACAAGCTGGGCCGGCACGAGATCCCGCGCCACCTGGAATTCCGCACCGACCTGCCGCGCACCGTGGTGGGGAAGGCTTCGCGCCGGGCGCTTCGTGACGAGGAAGACGCAAAGGTCAAGGCCACGCAGGGCGTCTGATCCGCGCCACCGGAGGGAGAGCGGGGGCGCCGCGCGGAAGGCGGCCACCCCGGAGACACGAGGAGCAGTGAAGATGGATATCGAACAGGCGATGCGCGACCGGCGCAGCATTCGCGGCTATTCTGACAAGCCGGTGCCGCGCGCCCTGCTGGAAGAGGTTCTGGAGCTTGCGGGCTGTGCTCCATCCTCGATGAACACGCAGCCGTGGAATTTCCACGTCCTCTCCGGTGAGGTGCTGGAGCGGGTGCGCAAGGGCAATACCGAACGGATGCTGGCCGGTGTGCCGCCCAGCCGGGAGATCCCGGCCCATGGCAAATACGAGGGCGTGCATCGCGACCGGCAGGTGGATATCGCCAAGCAGCTGTTCGCGGCGATGGGCATCGCGCGGGAGGATGCGGAGCGTCGGCAGGATTGGGTGATGCGCGGCTTTCGCCAGTTCGACGCGCCGGTTTCGGTCGTCGTGACCTACGACCGCGCGCTGGAAGACCACGGCCCCATCGGCATCTTCGATGCCGGGGCCGCGACCTATGGGCTGGTACTGGCGGCCTGGTCGCGGGGGCTGGGCGCGGTGATCAACGGGCAGGGGATCATGCAATCCCCGGTGGTCCGAGAATGCGCCGAGATCCCGGAGGACCAGGTGATCCTGACCTGTGTCGCCCTGGGCTGGCCGGACGCCGAATTCCCCGCCAATGACGTCAAAAGCGTCCGCCGCCCGATGTCGGAGATCACCAGTTTCCAAGGCTTCGATGCGCAGGGCATGGGCCGCCGCCCGGGCCAAGGCGAAAGCCAGGCGGGTTGAACACCAGCAGGGCTGCGAAATCCGCAAGGGCCGGGGGGAATACCGGCCCTTTTGCATGGCTGACATGGGACGCGAGGCCGGTGACACGCGGCGGTCTGGCGGTTTTCCGCGATATCGGGCGACGGAAGGTTGGCGGGTCAGCGTATCACTCCTGTAACGGCGCCGAACCGGGCCGATCACGACAGCAGGAGACCCTACATGCGACCCATGCGTACACTCATCCTTGGCGGCCTGACCGCAGCCATGACCCTTTCGGTGGCACTGCCGGCAACGGCCGCAGATCGCCATGACCGGAACGACCGGCGCGGCGACAACGATGTCGTCGTGGTGAAGGTCGATCGCGAAAAGGACCAAAAGCAGGACCGTGGCCACCAGCGCGGTGCCGAGCGAAGCCAGGACCGCCGCGATGCCCGCGACAATCGTGACAGCCGCGCGGCCAAGGCGCGCGTCACGCATCGTCATTCAGTGGGATCGCGGGTCAGCCAGGACAAGGTGGTCGTGATCAATGATTGGCAACGCCGTGGCCTGCCGCGCCCCGCGCGCGGGGAAAATTACGTGATCGACGGCTCCGACATCTATCTGGTCGCGGCGGCCAGCCTGCTGGTCAAGGCGATTGTCGACTGATCTGCGTGCCTGGGCATTCGATAGGTCTGGCAGTCCGCGGGTCGGGGTGACGTCGCCCGCCGGATGCGGGCCGCCCCCCCCCCCGCTCCCCGACCGCCTCGATCCAGGTGCCGAACGAACAAGGGCGGCGAACCCATCGGTTCGCCGCCCCTTTCAATCGCCTGCCGCGTCCTCGGATCAGGGGCGCCTGGCGGTCACTCCGCAGCCTGTGCGGTCGCGTTCCAGCCGAGGGTCGCGGCCAGCCGTTGCTGGGCGGCGATGTACTCACGCTCGAACCGGGCGACCAGCTGTGCGGTGGGCAGGATCTCCTCAACCGCTCCGATGCCCTGACCGGCGCCCCAGATTTCCTTCCAGCTTTTCGGCTTGGATCGACCGGGGCCGAAATCCATGTTGGACGGGTCGGAGCGTTCCAGGTTGTCGGGGTCCATCCCGGCCGCCGCGACGGAGGGCTTCAGGTAATTGCCCCAGACCCCGGTGAAGAGGTCGGAATAGACGATGTCATTGGCACCGTTTTCTACGATCATCTGCTTGTAGCCGTCGACGGCGTTTGCTTCCTCGGTCGCGATGAAGGCCGATCCGGCATAGCCGCCGTCGGCGCCCATGGCCTGTGCCGCCAGAATCGCATCGCCGCGCGCGATGGCGCCGGACAGGTAGACAGGGCCGTCGAACCAGGCGCGGATTTCCTGCATCAGCGCCAGCGGCGACAGTGCACCGGCATGGCCACCCGCACCGGCCGCCACGGCGATCAGGCCGTCGGCGCCTTTCTCGATGGCCTTCTTGGCAAAGCGGTTGTTGATCACGTCATGCAGGGAGATCCCGCCGCAGGAATGTGCCGCCTCGTTCACCCAGGTCTGTGCCCCCAGCGAGGTGATCCAGACCGGCACGTCATGCTTGGCGCAGATTTCCACGTCCCGTTCCAGCCGGGAGTTGGACTTGTGCACGATCTGGTTCACCGCATAGGGCGCGGCGGGGGTATCGGGGTTCGCCTGATTGTGACGGTCCAGCTCTTCGTTGATGCGGGTCAGCCATTTGACCAGCTCGATCTCTTCGCCGTCCTTCTCGCGGGCGTTCAGCGCCGGGAAGGATCCGACGATCCCGGCCTTGCACTGGGCGATGACCAGATCGGGGTTGGAAATGATGAACAGCGGGCTGCCGATCAGCGGAATGCGAAGTGAGTTGAGAATTTCGGGCACGGCCACGGGTCTGATTCCTCCCCAGAAAGTTCATGGCCCCGCGGCGCGGAGCCTCTTACGGACGATGGTGGTCCCGACAGGGGGTGCGCATCGCCCGATGCGGCGTCTATTGTGACAAAGAGATGGGGCAGAGTCACCTGCGTCGCTGCGTCACGGAACAGGTGTTGCAGAGGGTAGGGCGGTGGCGAAGCCCTTGTTCAGGCAGAATATTCCGCAGGGAGGAAATAGAATGGGCAATGCGCATGTCCTGATCGCGGGTGGCGGAATCGGTGGGCTGGCCACGGCGCTGACCCTGCATGCCATCGGCGTCCGTTGCACGGTGCTGGAGGCAGTGGGCACGCTGCGCGAATTGGGGGTGGGGGTGAACCTGCAACCCAACGCGGTGCGGGAACTGTACGAGATGGGGTTTGACGCGCGCGCGCTGGACCGGATCGGGGTGCAGACGCGGGAATGGGCGCTGGTCGGGCTGAACGGCAATGACATCCACGCAGAGCCGCGCGGACTGGAGGCCGGCTATGGCTGGCCGCAATATTCGGTGCATCGCGGCAAGTTGCAGATGATGCTGCACGATGCGGTGCTGGACCGGCTGGGCCCGCAGGCGCTGCGCACCGGGCACCGGGTGACGGGCTATGCGATGCGGGACGCAGGGGTCACGGCGTTTGTCGACGGCCCCGATGGCCCGGCCGAGGTCGCGGGCGATCTGCTGATCGGCGCCGATGGCATCCATTCGGCAGTGCGCGCCCGGATGTATCCCGACCAGCCCGGCCCGAACTGGGGCGGGGCGATCATGTGGCGTGGCACTTCGCCGGGGCGACCGGTTCGCAGCGGGTCGTCTTTTGTCGGGCTGGGCACGCATCGCCAGCGCATGGTGATCTATCCGATCACCCCCGCCGATCCCGAGACCGGGCTGGCCCGGATCAACTGGATTGCCGAGGTCACGGTGGATCCCGGCGCCGGCTGGCGCGGCGGTGACTGGAACCGGCAGGTCGGGGTGGAGGAGTTCATTCACCATTTCGAGAACTGGAATTACGACTGGCTGGATGTGCCCGCCCTGCTGCGCGCCGCCGGTCCGGTCTGGGAATACCCGATGATCGACCGCGATCCGGTGCCAAGCTGGGTCGACGGGCGGGTGGCGCTGTTGGGCGATGCAGCCCATGCCATGTATCCCACCGGCTCCAACGGGGCCAGCCAGGCTATTGTCGACGGCCGCGAACTGGGCGCGCGTATGCTGGTCCACGGGGTGACCCCGGCGGCGCTGGCGGCCTACGACGCGGCGCTTTGCGGGCCGGTGTCCGAGGTGGTGCTGCGCAATCGTGGTGCGGGGCCCTTCGGGTTGCTGAACCTGGTGGACGACCGCTGCGGCGGGCGGTTCAACCGGATCGACGACGTGGTCCCGGCGGCCGAACGCAGCGCCTTCATGTCCGCCTACAAGGCGGCGGCGGGCTTTGCCCAGGAGACGCTGAATGCCGCCCCGCCCCGGATTCCGCCCGGCGCACGGGTGGCGGCGGGATAGGCGACGACGTTGCGGGGCGGGGCTGATCGGGGCGAGGCCATACAGCCCCAGGTCCGGGGCGTGAAATGGTCCCAACCGCCCTTGCCGGACCCGGGACCGGGGGGCGCGCGACCGCTTGATCGTGCATCCGCAGCATGACAGGACTGGCGCAGGGGGCGTGACTTGGCGTAGTTTGCCACCTAGGCCGCCCACGGGCGCTGCCCCGACGTCATCGTGAACAGGGAAATCAGCCGCCATGACCACTACCAAGACGCCGACCACCACCCGCCGCGGCGCGTTGAAAACGCTGGCCGCCGGGGCCGGGGCCGCCGCCCTGCCGTTGTGGGCGCGCTATACCCATGCCCAGACCGCCACGCCGATCCGCATCGGGTTCCAGAAACACGCCACCGGCATCGGCGCGGCTTATGGGCGCTGGTACGACCGGGCCAGCCAGGCTGCGATCACCAAGATCAACGCCGAGGGCGGGGTAAACGGCCGGCCGCTGGAACTGGTGACGGAGGATGATGGCACCGACCCCAAGCGCGGCGCCGAGGTGCTGGAGAAATTCGCCAATCAATCCCGATGCGATGTCGCCTTCGGCACGCTGTTCTCGCATGTGGTCATCGGCTCGGCCCCGCGCGCCGGAGAGTTGAAACTGCCCTATTTCGTGGTGTCGGAGGGCACGCATGTCGCCTCGGGGATGTTGAACCGCTGGACCATGCAGCCGGGTATCACCGACGTCAAAAGCCAGGTGCTGTCGATGGCGCCCTTCATTACCGGCACGTTGGGGAAAAAGGTCACGATGATCTACCCCGACTACGGCTTTGGCTACGATCACCGCGATAACCTGACCCCAGCGGTGGAGGCCGCGGGCGGCGAGGTGGTGGCCCAGATCGCCATCCCGCCGACGGAGACGTCGTTCACCAAATATTTCCCCAAGATCCCCCGCGACACGGAGGTGATCTACCACGTCATGGTCGGGCCCGCCGTCCTGACCTTCGTCAAGGAAATGGGCGAGTTCTTCGGCCCCTCCCGGCCCGAGATCTTCGGCTTCATCGATTCGCTGGAGGCGGTGGATATCGCCTCTCCCGGACTGGATTTCCTGGAGGGGACATATTTCTGGGAGGGGATGCCCCGCTATCTTCAGGATGACGCCCCCGATTACGTGCGCAAGTACCGTGATGCGGTGGGGATCGATGCCACCGGCGCCAGCGTGGAGGATCCGCGCGATGTTTCTACCGCCGGGCACATGTTCGGCTGCTGGGAAACCCTGCATGTCATCAAGGCAGGGATGGAGGCCGCAGGCTATTCCGGCCCCGAGGACCGCCAGCTGCTGATCGAGGCGGTGGAAGCCATGGAGGAGATGCCCGGCGGCATTGCCCATCCGCAGGGTCCGAAACGGTTCAATGGCAAGACGCACCAGGTCTTCGGCCAGCAATATATCTCTCAGGTCGAGGGCGGGAAGCTGATCCGCCGTAAGACCGTCGCGGTGGAAGATACCTTCTACCCCGACCAAGTCGACTACACCACGCGGAGCTTTTGATTACATGGTCACGATTACCCCGTTCCTGATGTTCCAGGGATCCGGCGCCGAGGCGGCAGACTTCTACGCCGACCTCTTCCCCCGCAGCGACCTGGTGGTAGAGCAGGAAAACGCGGACGGGGAGCCGATGCTGATGACCCTGACCATCGGCGGCCAGCAGGTGCGCTTGCTGGACAGCCCGCCGATGCATGGGTTCGATTTCACCCCGACGTTTTCCTTTTACGTCGAATGCGCGGACGCCTCCGAGGTGGATCACCTGCACGACGCCCTGTCAGAGGGTGGCAAGGCCCTGATGCCGCTGGATTCCTATCCGTTCTCGCCGCGCTATTGCTGGGTGACGGATCGGTTCGGCGTGTCCTGGCAGGTGGGGGTTCCGGCCGCCTGAAGCGGCGGACGCATTGCCCCTCACCCCTTCGGCAGGGAAGGTTCCGCCATGGATTTCGGACCATATCTGATGCTGGCCATGCTGGAGGGCGCCGTCCTGGCCTCTGTCCTGGCGCTGATGGCCTCGGGGCTCAGCCTCGTCTTCGGCGTCATGCGTGTGGTCAACGTGGCGCATGGCGAGTTCTACATGCTTGGCGCGGTTCTGGCCTGGGTCGTCTCGACCGGGCTGGGCGGCTCGCCGGTCGTCGGTTTCGCGGCGGCGCTGGTGGTGGCACCGCTGGCGGTGGGACTTCTGGCGGCGGCGGCGGATGCGACGATCCTGAAGCGGCTGGACCATGATCCCGAACGGGTGATCGTGGCCACCATCGGGCTGCTTTATATCGTGCAGCAGGCGACTCTGATGGGCTACGGCCCCGAGGCCCGCCCGGTCACCGCACCCTTCAACAGCCGCATCGCGCTGCCCTGGATCGAATGGGGCGAGGGGGGACCGTCCCTCTATTACCCCTGGGGGCTGTCGATCACCTCCTACAAGTTGTTCGTGATCGCCGCCGCCGCCACGCTGGTCGCCGCGCTGCGCCTGTTCATGGCCCGTACCCGCACCGGGCTGATCATGCGCGCCACCCAGCTGGACGGCGACATGGCCACCGCCTTCGGCATCCCTGTGGCGCGTGTCCATGCCGGTGTGTTCGGCGCGGGCGCGGCGCTGGCAGCTTTGGCCGGGGTGCTGGTGGTGCCGATCCAGCAGGCGCATTACCTGATGGGCGGGGAGGCACTGTTGCTGTCGTTCATCGTGGTGATTATCGGCGGGCTGGGCAGTCTGGCCGGCACCGTCGTCGCCGCCATCCTGATCGGGATGAGCGACGGCGTCATCTCTGTCTTCTTTTCGCCGACCCTGGCCAAGATCCTGGCCACGCTGCTGGTGGCGCTGGTCCTTGTATTCCGCCCGCAGGGCCTGTTCGGAGCCCGCGACAGATGAGCCGCCGGGACTGGATGTTGCATCTGGGGCTGGTCGCGCTGCTGTTGGCGCTGCATTTCGTTCTGCCCGCCTATCACCACGGCAACATGGCGCGGATCATGGTGCTGGCTGTTTATGCCATGGGCTACAACCTGGCGTTCGGCTATTCCGGTCTGCTCAGCCTCGGGCATGCGATGTTCTTTGCCGCCGGCATGTATGGCACCGGCCTGGCCAGTCTGCACCTGGGCTGGAGCGCCGCGCCGGCTTGGGGGCTGGGCCTGGTTTGCGGGGCGGCGCTGGCGCTGGCGGTCGGGGCGCTGGCGTTGCGTACGGCGGGCGTGGCTTTCATGATCGTGACGCTGATGTTTTCGCAGGCGTTCTACCTTGCGATCCTCTATTTCGGCGATCTCACCCACGGTGACGAAGGGTTCGTCCTGCCGGCCGCCACCCGCCAGGTCGCAGGCCTGGCCCTGGGGGGAGAGGGGATACGCTATCTGGTGGCCTGGGGGCTGTTCTCGGTCTGCTTGATAGGGTCGCTCTGGCTGGTGCGGCACCGGTTCGGACGGGTGCTGATCGCGATCCGCGAAAACGCCGAGCGGGCGCAGTTGCTGGGCTATGACATCCGCGCGCGCAAGCTGGTGGCGCTGGTCCTCTCGGGCACCATGTCGGCGGCGGCGGGCGGCGCCTACGGGGTGCTCTTTGGCTATGCAGGGGCCAGTTTCGCGGCGGTGCAATATTCGATCTTCCCGCTGCTCTACGTGCTGTTGGGCGGCGCGGGCACTATGATCGGGCCGTTCCTGGGGACATTGTTCATGTTCTACCTGATCGACATCGGCACCGGCATCACCCAGGCCTACATGCTGCTGGCGGGCGTCGCGCTGGTGCTGCTGACCCTCTTTGCGCCGCAGGGCATCGCCGGAGAACTGCGCCGCCGGATCTGGAGCCGATTGCCATGAGCGTGATCCTCAGGACCGAGGGGCTGACCCGCGATTTCGACGGTCTGCGCGCGGTGGATCATGTCGATCTGGCGCTGGAAACCGGCGAGGTGCGTGCCCTGATCGGCCCCAATGGGGCCGGCAAGACGACGCTGGTGTCGATGCTGATCGGGCGGCTGGCTCCCGGCCAGGGGCGCATCCTGTTCGACGGCCGCGACATTACCGGCCTGCCCGCGCATCGGCGCGTGGGCCTGGGCATGGCCTACACGTTTCAGATCACCTCGGTCTTCGGGCGTCTGCCGGTGGCGGAGAACGTCGCCCTGGCGGCGCCGCCCAAGGCACCCGCCCGCGCCGTGCTCGACGCGCTGGAGCGGGTCGGCCTGGCCGATCAGGCGGAGCAGCTGGCCGGTGACTTGTCCTACGGGCACCAGCGCCTGCTGGAGATCGCCATGGGCCTGGTGCAGCGGCCACGCCTGCTGATCCTGGACGAGCCGACGCAAGGCCTGTCGGATGGGGAGATCGCCCGCTTCGGCGCGCTGGTCCGGGCGCTGCGGGAGGAGACCACGATCCTGCTGATCGAACATAACATGGCCGTGGTGATGGACCTGGCCACCCGCATCACCGTGCTGGAGGCCGGCGCCGTCCTGGCCGAGGGCACACCACGGGAGATCCGCGCCGATCCGGGGGTCCAGGCGGCCTACCTGGGTCGCCCGGCTCCGGGACCGACGGGGGGCGCGAATGCTCGGGATTGACGGATTGACCGCCGGCTACGGCCCCGCCCCGGTGCTGCGCGACATCGCGCTGGAGGCCGAACCGGGCCGCATCACCGCGATCATGGGGCGCAATGGCGCGGGCAAGACGACGCTGATGAAATCGGTGATCGGGCTGGTCCGGGCCAGTGCCGGGCGGATCGTGCTGGATGGCACCGACCTGGCCGCGCTGCCCGCCAACCGGGTGCCGGGGCAGGGGGTCGGCTACGTCCCGCAGGGGCGGCGGCTGTTCGGCGAACTCAGCGTGGCGCAGAACCTGAAAATCGGGTTGATGGCCGGCCCCGCCAAGGGCCGTGCTGCTGCGCGGGAGGACGCGCTGCGTCTGTTTCCACGCCTGCGCGAACGCCTGTCGCAGCGCGCCGGAACCCTGTCGGGCGGAGAGCAGCAGATGCTGGCCACCGCCCGCGCCCTGTGTCTGCGGCCCCGGCTGCTGTTGCTGGATGAACCGACGGAGGGGCTGCAACCCTCGATGATCGCGGCGATCCGGGAGGTGATGGAGAAAATGCGCGATCAGGGGCTGATCGTGCTGCTGGTCGAACAGCGCGTCGACGCGGTCACCGCCCTGGCCGACCGCGTCTTTGTCATGGAGAACGGCCGTATGGTGGACCGGATCGACCGCGCCGACCTGCCCGGTGCCGAGGCCCGCCTGATGTCCCGGCTGGGTATCTGAGCCGGCCCCACCTTGGGCTCAGGGGCGCACGACGTCCGCCCTTGGATGGGACATGCCGCCGCGTGGCGCGCCGCCTGGCACGGGCGGTCCCTTTGTCGGGCCACGACCGATGCGGTCCGCCGTTGCCGCCGCGAAGACCAGCCGGTGCATTTTCGGTCGCGGATCATTCCGCCAGGTCGCGGGTCTCCTGGATGGAGCGAAGGATCGCGGTCGCCAGTTCCAGGTCGGGGCAGGGCACGTCATGGGCGCGGGCCACGGCAATGGCGGCGCCAAAGATCGGTTCGATCTCCATCGGGCGGCCCTTTTCAAGGTCTTGCAAGGTCGAGGGTTTGAACCCGGTGTCGCGCATCCCCCATTTCAACCGCTCCTGCGTGGTCATGCGGATAGTGGCGCCGGTGGCGGCGGCGATGGCGCGGATCTCCTCCATGATGCCCCCGGCAAGACGGTAGAGCGGCGGATGTTGCAACGCCCGCGCCGTAGGAGCCTGGGCGATGGCAGCCACGGAGTTCATCGCGCAATTGCCCAGCATCTTGGACCAGAGCGCGTCCTGAAACGGCTCCGTTTCCCGGATCGTCCAGCCGCCATGGCGGAACAGATCGGCCACGCGGGTCACATCCGTGCGGTCCTCGCCGGGCAGGCGCCCCAGGTCCAGGTAGCCGTCGATCTGGATCGCGATATGTCCCGGCGCCGACACCGAGGCCCCGTAATAGGCGATGGCCCCGATGGCGCGCCGCGGCCCGATCTCGCGCCACAGGACGCCGTCGGGATCGACCTCCTGCGCACCGCGCATCTGCCCGTCCGCGCCGCGCAGCGGGTACCACCAGGGTACGCCGTTCACGATGGGCACCATTCGGCCATGCGGCGCCAGCAGGCGGGCCAGGGTCGCGGCCATGGGCGGGATCTGGTGACCCTTGAGCGCGGTGACCACGATGTCCTGCGGCGGCAGGCTGTCGGGGTCGTCGGTGGCGTCGATGCGCACGGTCTGCCCCTCCGGGTCGTCCGGAGTTGTCAGGCGCAGCCCGTCGCGGCGGATCGCTTCCAGGTGGGGCCCCCGCGCGATCAGCGTCACCTTGCCCAGCCCGGCGGGCGCGGACAGCGCCAGCCGCGCCGCGACGGACCCGCCGATGGCCCCGGCGCCGACGATGCAGATGTTCAGCGGACGATCGGGCAGGGCGGGCAATTCGGTGGTCGTCATGGCATGTCCTCGGGCGGTGTCGGGAAGGAGAGATCGCGCGCAACCTAGGCGCGGGGCCGGATGGGGGCAAGGCGGGGCGCCGCGCCCGCTGCCCCGGTGAGGCGCGAAAGCGGGGTTGACACCGGGGCGCAACCTGCCGACTTTACCCGCGCCGAGGTGCCCGACAGGCCGCGCCCGGCGGATAGGTTTCGGGGACGCGGCAGATGACCGGCAAGCGATGGCGCGAATGGCACTTGGGATGGCGATGGTGACGCTCACCGTCGCGTGACCCCTGTTCCGACCCTTCCCGACATGAGGCCGGCCCTACCGGCCCGATCCTGAAGAGACCTGACATGACCGATCTGACTTTCCTGACGCGGGGGGGCGTGACCGTCTCCCGCCGTTCGCGTTCCGCCGAATACCTGACCTCCTCCGAAGCATTGGCCGAACGGCTCGATTCCCAACGCGGGGTCCTGCTGTCGTCGAATTACGAATATCCCGGCCGCTATACCCGCTGGGAATTCGGATTTGCAGAACCGCCTCTGATGATCGAGGCGCAGGGCCGCGAAATGCGTCTGCGCGCGCTGAACGGCCGCGGAGAGGTGCTGTTGCAGATCATCGCCCCGGCATTGGCCGGGTTGGATGCCGTGGCCCGGATCGACTCGCAGGCGCAGGCCATTGCCCTGACGATCAAGGCCCCCGACCGGGTCTACAACGAAGAGGAACGCTCGCGCGCGCCCTCGGTCTTTTCCATTCTTCGGGCGATCGTGGATCTCTTCTTTTCTGAAGAGGACAGCCAATTGGGCCTGTATGGCGCCTTCGGATATGATCTGGCCTTTCAGTTCGAACCGATCGACCTGAAACTGGACCGTCCCGACGACCAGCGCGACCTGGTACTGTTCCTGGCCGACGAAATCCTGGTCTCGGACCATTATTCCGCCGCCGCGCAGGTGATTTCCTACGAATTCGAAAAGGACGGGCTTTCCACTGCCGGCATCACGGGCGGAACGGAGGCGGCGCCGTTTCAGGCCGGTCCCACGGATGTTCCGCGCGGCGATCACGCGCCCGGCGAATATGCCGAATTGGTGCGCAAGGCCAAGGACAGCTTTCGCCGGGGCGATCTGTTCGAAGTGGTGCCGGGCCAGGTATTCTACGAGCCCTGCCACGACAGCCCCTCGGCCATTTTCAAACGGCTGAAGAAGATCAATCCGGCGCCTTTCGGTTTCATCATGAACCTTGGCGACCAGGAATACCTGGTTGGCGCCAGCCCGGAAATGTTTGTCCGCGTCACTGGCCGCCGGGTGGAAACCTGTCCGATTTCCGGCACCATCAAACGCGGCCGCGATGCGCTGGAGGATAGTGAACAGATCCTGAAATTGCTGCAATCCAAGAAGGATGAAAGCGAATTGACGATGTGTTCCGATGTGGATCGCAATGACAAGAGCCGGGTGTGCGATCCCGGTTCGGTCCGGGTGATCGGCCGGCGGCAGATCGAGATGTATTCCCGTCTGATCCACACCGTCGATCATATCGAGGGACGTCTGCGTGCCGGGATGGATGCCTTTGACGCGTTCCTGTCGCACGCCTGGGCTGTGACCGTCACCGGGGCGCCGAAACTCTGGGCCATGCGGTTCATCGAAAATCACGAGAAATCAACCCGGTTCTGGTATGGTGGGGCCGTGGGGGCCATCGGGTTCGACGGCGACATGAACACCGGCCTGACCTTGCGCACCATTCGGATCAAGAACGGCGTGGCCGAAGTCCGGGCCGGGGCGACCCTGCTGAACGACAGCGATCCCGAGGACGAAGAAGCGGAAACGGAGTTGAAGGCCAGCGCCATGCGCGCGGCCATTCGCGGCGACGTGCGGATGAACGAGGATGGCGGCGATGAATGGCGTTTGCCAAGGGGGCAGGGCCGCCGCATTCTGCTTGTCGATCACGAAGACAGTTTCGTGCATACCCTGGCCAATTATTTCCGCCAGACCGGGGCCGAGGTTCTGACCACCCGCACCCCGGTGGCCGATGCCGTTCTGGACGAATTCGCACCTGACCTGGTGGTATTGTCGCCGGGCCCGGGCAATCCTTCGGATTTCGATTGCAGGGGAACGATCGGCAAGGTTCTCGGGCGGGAATTGCCATTGTTTGGCGTCTGCCTCGGGCTTCAGGCGATCGCCGATTTCCACGGCGCGCAATTGTTGCAGCTGGACGAACCGATGCATGGCAAACCCTCGCGGATTTCCATGGCGCCAGGTTCGCTGGTTTTCGCAGGGCTTGAGGATCCGATTACCATCGGGCGCTACCATTCCCTGCATGCGGATCGCGCGACCTTGCCCGATGATCTGGTGGTCACGGCCAGTACCGAGGACGGCGTGGTGATGGGATTGGAGCATACCAAGTTGCCGATCGCTGCGGTTCAATTCCATCCCGAATCAATAATGTCTCTGGGTCAGGATGCCGGGATGCGGATGATCGAAAACGTGGTCGAGAAGCTTCTCCGCCCACAGAAGTAGCGAATGTTCTCCGGATGACAGACACGTTATTCGGAAAGGCTGTGCCAAATTCCAGAGCGGGCCCGGTTAATGCCGGGCCCGTTTTGTCATGAAATACAGGGGTAAATCGGTTTCGCCGATCTGGATCTTTCCGGGTGTTTCGCCTATCGGAACGTGTCGAATTCACGATGACACAACTTTGCAGTTGAATCCCAGGCGCGTCATCCCACCTTTGGGGCGTGTTGTTGTGTCTGAAATATGGAAAATGAAAATGGTAACCCTTCTGGAAAGGAGTGACATGGCGGATATGGAACTCGACAATATGTCGCTTGCAGAACTCAAGAAGCTGCACGCGCAAGTCGGCACTGCAATCAAGACCTACGAGGATCGCAAGAAGAAGACCGCGCTTGCCGAATTGGAGGTGAAGGCGCAGGAAATGGGCTTCAGCCTGTCGGAACTGACCGGTGCCACCAGCCGCAAGGGCAAGGTGAACCCGCCGAAATACCGCAACCCGCAGGATTCCTCCATGACGTGGAGCGGCCGGGGCCGTCAGCCCGCCTGGATCAAGGAAGCGATCGAACGTGGCGACAATCTGGACGACTACCTGATCGCACGCTGAGGCGCTGCCGACCCAGTGCCCTGCCACTCCTGAACCGCGTCTGCCAACGCCGTGGGGGTGGCAGGAGACCGGCCCGTTTGCGCCGATACGGCCGGCAACGGGCGCCGCCCACGCAGGGCGGAACAGGCGCGAGTGTCAGGCAATGCTCCGGATCGGCCATCCCGTTCCGGACAGGGCCGTTTCCTTCCTGACAGGGCCTGTGGCGCCCGCATCGTCGGGGCGCCGCTTTGAGGGGATCCTCAGCTGCGCCAGCTGAGGAAATGTTTCTCCGCCCGGCCGATGACGAAATTCACCAACAGGCCCAGCATCGACAGCATCGCCACACCGGCGATCAGCTGATCGGTGGACATCAGGTTGCCCGCCAGCAGGACGTAGGCGCCGATGCCGTATTCCGCACCGATCATTTCGGCCGCGACCAGCAGGATGATGGAAATGGAGGCCGAAATCCGCATCCCCGACAGGATCGCGGGCAGGGCGGCGGGCAGCACGATCTTGCGGATGATGTCACTGCGCGACAGGCCGAAACTCTGGCCCATGCGGATCAGGGTCCGGTCCACGCTGTCGATGCCGCCATAGGTGGCGATCACGGTGGGAAAGAAGCTGCCGAACAGGATGGTGGCGACTTTCGATCCCTCGCCGATGCCGAACCAGATGATAAACAACGGCAGCAGCGCGATTTTCGGGATCGGGAAGATGGCAGAGACCAGAGGTGCCAGCCCCGCCCGCGCAAAAGAGCTGAGCCCGATGGCCGTGCCCACGATCAGCCCCAGCGTTGTGCCGGCGGCAAAGCCCAGGACCAGCCGTTGCAGCGATGCCTGGAGGTGCAGCACCAGGTTGCCGGAGCGGGCCAGGTCCATGAACGCCTCCAACGCCTCGGATGGGGCGGGCAGGACCAGCGCGGGGATGATCCCGGCGCGTGCGCCCAGTTCCCAGAAGGTGATCAGCACGACAAAGACCAGCGGCCCGACGAACCGGCGCGGACGCGGGCTGAAGCCGCCACCGCGGAACCGGACGGGACGGGCGGGTCCGCCCTCGGGCGTCGCGGATGTTGGGGATGTGGGGGCGGGATGGGCGGAAATATCGGTCATTTTGGGTTCCCCGGTTGGGCGGGCGCGGCGGGTCAGCCGGCGGCAAGTTCCATATCGGCGGTCTGCGCCTCGTCACGCATCATGTCCCACAGCTGTTGCTGGATCTCCCCGATACGGGGGTCGGACAGGCGGCGTTCGGCGATGGGGATATCGATCTCCACGACCTCCCGGATGCGGCCGGGGCGGCGGGACAGGACGACGACGCGGTGGCCCAGGCGCACGGCCTCCGCCAGGTTGTGGGTGATGTAGCAGGAGGTAAACGGCTCTCGCGTCCACAAGCCGATCAGATCGTCCATCAGCAATTCGCGGGTCTGGCTGTCCAGCGCGGACAGCGGCTCGTCCATCAGCAGGACGGCCGGATTCACGGCCAGGGCGCGGGCAATGGCCACGCGCTGCTTCATCCCGCCCGACAGCTGCTTGGGCACCGCCTTGGCGAAATCGGTCAGCCGGGTGCGGGCCAGCACGTCGGCGATGCGGGCGGCCTTCTCGTCTTTCGACAGGCCGTGCGCCTCCAGCACGAGGGAGACGTTGCCCTCCACGCTGCGCCAGGGCAGCAGGGCGAAGTCCTGGAATACGTAGGTCAGCGGGTTGAGAGAGCCGGCAGGCGGCTCTCCCAGTTGCAGGATCTGGCCGGAGGTCGGCTGTTCCAGCCCCCCCAGCATGCGCAGCAGGGTGGATTTACCGCAGCCGGACGGGCCGATCACGCAGACGATTTCCCCCTGACGGATGGTCAGGTCGATATCGCTCAGCACCTCCAGGTTGTCATAGCGGTGCGAAAGTTTGTCTACGTGCAGGTCCATCCGGCTTCCCCAGTCTGGCGGTCTTTGATCAGAAGGTTTCGACGAAGCTGTCGTCGACCAACTGGTCCACGGTCAGGTCGCTGTCCACCAGGCCTTCGTCCTTGAACCACTGCATCTGCGTGGCGACGTCGGTCTTGTTCAGGGCGGCGCCCTCGTTCAGGTACATCGCGCCACTCTGGATGGAGGGGGCGGCCTTCTCGTAGGGACGGTCGTTGTAGACATATTTGTGGATCATCTTCGTCAACTCTTCCTTTTCGCCCTCGGCACCTTCGCCGGCGAGGAAGACGCGATTCATGTCGGCGATCCCTTTGGAATAGGCGCGAATGAAGCGTTCGACCTTGTCACGCTCGTTCTCGATGTTGTCGACCGAGGTGATCATGGTGGAAATCTGGTATTCCGCGTACTCGTTCAGCCAGCCGATTTCCTTGGCGGAGCCGCCCTCGGCCAGCGCCTTGGCGATATGCGGGACCATGATCATGACGTCAACCTGCCCGGACTGGGTCGCGGCCACCATGGCGCCGACCTTTTGCAGCGGCACCATCTTCATGTCGGACATATCCCAGCCCTGCGCATCGGCGATCAGGTTGGTCATGTAATGAAAGGTCGAACCGACCTGCGTCATGGCAACCGATTTGCCCTTCATCCCGTCGATAGAGGTCAGGCCACCCTCGTAGGCCTGGTTGGAGGCCAGGACCATCATGCCGTCATAGCCCTTTTTCTCGTGCAGGACGCCGGCGACGATGCGCAGGGCGTCCTTCTCGGCGAGGTTCATCAGCCCGCCGGTCACGCCGGTGACGCCGAAATCCACGTCGCCCGATGCGATGGCAACGGCGATCGGCTGCGCAGCCTGGAAGAATTCGAAGCTGACGTCGAGGTCTTCTTCCTCGAAATAGCCCTTCTCGTAGGCGACGAAACCGGCGCCGTGGCTGGTAAAGCGCAGCGCGCCCAGCACAACGGAATCGGCGGCCTGCGCGGCAACACCGCCCATCGTCATCGCGGCACCGGCCAGCAGGCCGAGCCCGGACAGCCAGCGGCGGCGGGTCATGGAATTGGTCATCTTGTCCTCCCTCATAGACAGATCTTGACGGCAATAATGCCCGGGCTACGCGCCCGGTCGCGAACATGGACCAAGTGCGGGGGATAGGAAAGACCGCGATTGCATCACTTTGGCCAATCGGGATAGGGAAAGCCGCGCCGCGCGGACGTTGCGGCAAGGGAAGAGGGGCAGACCATGACAGTGACCGAACAACAGCGCCGCCTGATCGCCGCGGCTGCGGCGGCCGGGCAGGGGTTCGCCCTGTGGCGGGCGGGCGGAGCGAGCGCGTTCACCGCAATCGCCACCACTGGCGCGGCGCGGGTCCGGCCGGTGTTCGGGGGCGCGGGTCCGGGCTTTGCCATCTGTCCCTTCGTGACGGAGGACGGCGCCCAGGCCCAGGTTATCCCCGCCGATCTGCTGGCCGATGCCGGCGGCACCGTCTTTGCCGATGGCCAGGGCGGGACGCGGGACGCGCCGGTCACGCCCGAACAGACCCGACTGGTGGATGCGATGGCCGCCCTGCGGGAGGGCGCGCCGGTGCGTATCGCCGCCACCCGACCCGCGCCCCGTGCCACGGCCCAGGCGGATTACGAGGCTTTGGTGGCCCGCGCGGTTGCCCACATCCAGGGCGGGGCCTGCGAAAAGATCGTGCTGTCGCGCGCCGAGACCCGCGACCTGCCCGCCGATCATGATCTGATCGCCATGGTGGAGACAGCCGCCCGCGCCCACCCCCGCGCCTTCGTCGCGCTGGTCTTCACACCCCAGGCGGGGTGCTGGCTGATCGCCACGCCCGAGATCCTGGTGCAGCAGACAGACGATCAGGTGGTTTCCATGGCGCTGGCCGGCACGCAATGGCCGCAGGAGGGCACGGCGCTGGCCGATGTCACCTGGCCCGAAAAGATCGTGGTGGAACAGGGTCTGGTCAGCGACTACGTGCGCGATGCCTTTGCCGCCGCCGGGATTGCCGGCGTGGCGGAGACGCCGCCGCGCAGTGTGGAGGCCGGGCATCTCGTGCACCTGCGGTCGGATTTCACCGCCCCCCTTGCGGGCAATGATGCGACCGCGCTGAACGATCTGCTGCGCCGGTTGCACCCGACATCGGCCGTCTGCGGCATGCCCAAGGCGCCCGCGATGGATTTCCTGAGGTTCGAGGAAGGATATGACCGGGGCGCCTATACCGGCTACCTCGGACCTGTGGACGTGGCGGGGGAGACGGCGCTCTATGTCAATCTGCGCTCTGCCCTGGTGGGTGGGAACCAGATCCACCTGCATGTGGGCGGCGGCATCGTCGCGGCCTCGGATCCGGCGGTCGAATGGCAGGAAACGGTGGAGAAGACGCGCACCATCGCCGTCGTCCTCTGACCCGCGCGCCGTCGCCGCGCTGCGGTGACTTTCCCTGAAAACGGGTCCAAGGCCCCCGGTGATGCGCGTTTCGCGGGCAAAACCGGGGGAATTTCCTCATTTTTGCCAGTTTCAAAAATTTACCTTTTGATAAAAAAATTTTCTGTGCAACGCTCATGTGACGATTTGTCCAGCCAAGGCGGAGGCCCGCATGAGCAACACGAGTTTTACCCCCGGCATTCAATCCGGCCGCCTGTCGGCCGATACCATCGCGGAGAATTTCGGCGATCTGCATCCGCCGTTGGACCCGCACGAGGCCCACGTGGCCGCCGACCGTTGCTATTTCTGCCATGACGCCCCCTGCATGACGGCCTGCCCGACCTCCATCGACATCCCGCTGTTCATCCGCCAGATCGCCACCGGCACGGCCGAGGCGGCGGCCAGGACAATTCTGGACCAGAACATCCTGGGCGGCATGTGCGCCCGTGTCTGTCCCACCGAAACCTTGTGCGAAGAGGCCTGCGTGCGTGAAAAGGCCGAGGGCAAGCCGGTGGAGATCGGGCGCCTGCAACGCCACGCCACGGACAAGCTAATGGCGCGCAATTCGCATCCGTTCGAACGTGCCGCGCCCACTGGCAAGCGTGTCGCCGTCGTGGGGGCGGGGCCTGCGGGTCTGTCATGTGCGCACCGGCTGGCGATGAAGGGGCATGACGTCACCCTTTACGATGCCAGGCCCAAGCCCGGCGGGCTGAACGAATACGGTATCGCCGCCTACAAGAGCACCGAAGATTTCGCCGCCCGCGAAGCTGAATGGTTGATGGGCATCGGCGGTATCACCCTGGAGACCGGGCAGGCCCTGGGCGCCGGGTTGGAGCTGGACAGGCTGGCGGCGGATCACGACGCGGTCTTCCTGTCCATCGGGCTGGGCGGGGTCAACGCCCTGCGCGCAGAGGGAGAGGACCGGGACGGGGTTGCCGACGCCGTGTCCTTCATCGCGGATCTGCGCCAGGCGACCGATTTGCGTGCGCTGCCCGTGGGCCGCAACGTGGTTGTCATCGGCGGCGGCATGACGGCGGTCGATGCGGCGGTGCAGTCGAAATTGCTGGGGGCGGAAACCGTGACCATCGCCTATCGCCGGGGCGCCCACCGCATGGGCGCCTCGCAGTTCGAACGCGATCTGGCGGCGTCTCGGGGGGTGCGGATCCTGACCAACGTGATGCCCGTGGCCGTGCATGGCAACGGGACCGCCACGGAGATCGAACTGGAATACACCGCCGAAACCGATGGCAAGCTGGTCGGCACCGGAGAAACAATCCGCCTGCCCGCAGACCAGGTGTTCAAGGCCATCGGCCAGACCCTGACCGGCGCGCCGGAGGGGCTGGAGATCGCGGGCGGCAAGATCGCGGTAAACGGTCCGGGCCGGACCTCCCGCCCCGGAATCTGGGCGGGCGGCGATTGCGCCAGTGGCGGCGAGGATCTGACCGTCACGGCCGTGGCCGAGGGTCGCGATGCCGCCGAAGACATCCACACCGCGCTGATGGGCTGAGGCCCGGATCACAGGCATCTCAACAGGAGACACCCAAATGGCTGATCTGACGACGGAATTTCTGGGAATTTCTTCCCCCAACCCGTTCTGGCTGGCCTCGGCCCCGCCAACGGACAAGGAATACAACGTGCGCCGCGCCTTCGAGGCAGGCTGGGGCGGCGTGGTGTGGAAAACCCTCGGCTCCGAAGGACCGCCGGTGGTTAACGTGAATGGCCCCCGCTACGGCGCGATTCTGGGGGCGGACCGCCGTCTGCTGGGCCTGAACAATATCGAGCTGATCACCGATCGCGACCTCTATACCAATCTGGAGGAGATCGCCCGCGTCAAACGCGACTATCCCGACCGCGCGATCATCGTGTCGATCATGGTCCCCTGCGAGGAAGAGGCCTGGAAGGCCATCCTGCCGCTGGTGGAGGAAACCGGCGCCGACGGGATCGAACTGAACTTCGGCTGTCCGCATGGCATGGCCGAACGCGGCATGGGCTCTGCCGTGGGGCAGGTGCCGGAATACATCACCATGGTCGCCGAATGGTGCAAGAAGTACTATTCCAAGCCCGTGATCGTGAAGCTGACGCCCAATATCACCGATATCCGCCACCCCGCCCGCGCCGCCTTTGCCGGGAATGCCGATGCGGTCAGCTTGATCAACACGATCAACTCCATCACCTCGGTCGATCTGGATGCGATGGCGCCGCAACCCACGATTGATGGCAAGGGCACACACGGGGGGTATTGCGGTCCGGCGGTGAAACCCATCGCCCTGAACATGGTCGCCGAGATCGCCCGCGACCCCGAAACCGCCGGCCGACCGATTTCGGCCATCGGCGGCATCACCACCTGGCGCGATGCGGCGGAGTTCATGGTGCTGGGCGCCGGCAATGTGCAGGTCTGTACCGCTGCCATGACCTATGGCTTCAAGGTGGTTCAGGAGATGATCTCCGGCCTGTCGCAATGGATGGACGAAAAAGGATATTCCAGCACTTCGGACTTCATCGGGCAGGCCGTGCCCAATGTGACCGATTGGCAATACCTGAACCTGAACTACGTCACCAAGGCGGAGATTGACCAGGATCTGTGCATCCAGTGCGGCCGGTGCTATGCCGCTTGCGAGGATACTTCCCACCAGGCGATTGCCATGTCCGACGAACGTGTCTTCACGGTCAAGGACGAGGAATGCGTCGCTTGCAACCTTTGCGTGAATGTCTGCCCGGTGGCCGATTGCATCACCATGGTCGAGATGGACAAGGGCCAGACCGATCCGCGCACCGGCACCGTGGTCAGCGATTATTCCAACTGGACCACCCATCCCAACAATCCCGGCGCGGTGACAGCGGCGGAATAGCGCGATCTTGCGCGGCGGCGGGCTTCGTGCCAGACCGCCGCGCATGTCCGATCTGATCATCCTGGAAAACGTGCTGAGCGATCGCGGCTCCCGCTATGCGGTGGCGGGCGGTCCCGCCAGCAGCCGGGCCGAGGCCGACGCCCTGATCAAATCCCTCAAGCGCAAAAAGAAATTCGCCAGGGCCACGCATAATTCATGGGCTTTGCTGCTGCCGGACACGCCGGTCAAATCCGACGACGGAGAGGCCGGCGCCGGCATGGTCATCCTGCGGATGCTGGAGCGCGCCGAGTTGGAAAATCACCTGATCGTGGTCACCCGCTGGTTTGGCGGCACCCATCTGGGCGGCGACCGGTTCCGCCATATCCAGACCGCCACCCGCGCCTATTTCAACCACCTGGAGATCGACCCCGGCCACGGCTGACCGGGCCATGCGGCGCTTCGCATTTCCCGGATATGCCCGCGCCGGAGGCGGGTCATTCGCCGGGACGCAGCAGGCGGGTGAACAGGGTGGTCAGGTAGGTCTCTGCCTCGGGGAAAGGGTCCGCGTCGGGATCGCCCAGCACCGCGCGGACCTGCACGTCGAAATCGGCGTAATGCTGGGTCAGGGCCCAGATGGAAAAGATCAGGTGATGCGGATGCGAGGGCGCCAGTTGCCCGGCGGCCATCCAGCCGGCGATGACGCTTACCTTGTCCTCCACCAGGTCGCGCAGATCGGTGGTCAGCAGGTCCAGTACGTTGGGCGCACCCTGGATGATCTCATGCGCGAACAGGCGGCTTTCGCGCGGGTGGTCGCGGCTCATCTGCAATTTGCGGCGGACATAGGTCAGGATCTCGTCCAGCGGTTCGCCCTCAGGGTCGAGATCGCGCAGCGGATCCAGCCAGGTTTCCATCAGGGAGGACACCAGATGCGCGTGGATCGCCTCCTTTGAGGGGAAATAATACAGCAAATTCGGCTTGGAGAGATCGGCCTCCCGGGCGATCTGGTCCACCGTCGATCCGCGAAACCCATGCGCCGAGAATACCGACAATGCCGCCTCCGAGATGCGGGCAATGTTCTTTTTCTGGATCCGGGTCAGCACGACGGGCTGGTCCAATCTGGTCATGCGTTCGGTTCCGTCTTCGGTCGCGCGGGCGGCAGATCTGTGCAGGTGAATGTTCCCGGTGCCGCCCTCATTGTCCAGCCGTGATGCAATATTCATCACATATGCGGCGCCGCGGCATGGCGGCGGCGGGAATTTCCGATTTTCTTGACTGGTGTTAGCGCTCTGTTAGCGTGGGTTTGACCATGCGGTCAAAATCGCAGCCAACCAGCAGGGAGCCACCGATGCCATCACCCGGAGAGAACCTGAGGATCAACGCCGACCGTCTGTGGGATAGCCTGATGGACATGGCGCAGATCGGCCCCGGTGTGGCAGGGGGCAACAACCGGCAGACCCTGACCGATTCCGATGCCGAGGGTCGCGCCCTGTTCCAGTCCTGGTGCGAGGCGGCAGGCTGCACCATGGGGCTGGACAGCATGGGCAACATGTTCGCCCGGCGCGAGGGCACGGATCCCGACGCGCTGCCGGTCTATGTCGGCTCTCACCTCGATACGCAGCCGACGGGCGGGAAATATGACGGCGTGTTGGGGGTCCTGGGCGGGTTGGAGGTGATCCGCACCCTGAATGACCTGGACATGAAGACCCGTCATCCCATCGTCGTCACCAACTGGACCAACGAGGAGGGCACCCGCTACGCCCCCGCGATGCTGTCCTCCGGCGTGTTCGCCGGGGTCCATTCCGAGGAATGGGCCAAGGACCGCGTGGATGCGGAGGGCAAGCGGTTCGGGGATGAATTGTCGCGGATCGGCTGGGAGGGTGACGAGAAGGTCGGCGCCCGCAAGATGCATGCCTTTTTCGAATTGCACATCGAACAGGGCCCCATCCTGGAGGTCGAAGGCCGCGATATCGGCATCGTCACCCATGGACAGGGCCTTAGCTGGACACAGGTGACGGTCACCGGAAAGGATTCGCATACCGGATCCACGCCGATGCCGATGCGGCGCAACGCCGGGCTGGGTATGGCGAAGATCCTGCAAAAGGTCGACGAAATCGCATGGTCCCACGCGCCCCATGCGGTGGGGGCGGCGGGCCATATCGATGTGCATCCCAATTCGCGCAACGTGATTCCGGGCAAGGTGGTGTTCACCGTCGATTTCCGCTCTCCCGAACTGGAGGTGATCCAGGACATGGAGGCGCGTCTGCGCCACGACGGTCAGGCGATCTGCGACGAAATGGGGCTGGACGTCACCTTCGAGAAGGTCGGCGGCTTTGACCCCGTCGCCTTTGACGCGGGCTGCGTGGGCGCCTTGCGCAACGCCGCCGAGCGGTTGGGCTATTCGCATCAGGATATCATTTCGGGCGCCGGGCACGATGCCTGCTGGATCAATCAGGTGGCGCCGACCGCTATGGTGATGTGCCCCTGTGTCGACGGTTTGTCCCACAACGAGGCCGAAGAGATCACCCGCGACTGGGCCC
The DNA here is from genome assembly GCF_010614805.1 of Pseudooceanicola aestuarii. Lineage (NCBI taxonomy): Bacteria > Pseudomonadati > Pseudomonadota > Alphaproteobacteria > Rhodobacterales > Paracoccaceae > Pseudooceanicola > Pseudooceanicola aestuarii. The sequence goes on along the minus strand of NZ_JAAFZC010000001.1, from coordinate 154,400 downwards.
GCGCCGGTGCTGACGTGCTGCTGCATGCGGTGGTCGAGACGGCCGGGATCGTGGCCTGATCCTTGCCGCGTTTTCCGGTCTTCGGATTCGGCGCCTGCGGGGGTAGGATGTCACCCACGGGACATTTTCCCGGACGGTGTCACGGGCCTGCGCCGGTGGTGCCGTCCAGCCGCCAGAGGAGGGTGGGCAGACATGATTTTGAAACAAGCGATTTTGGCAGCCGCATTGACGGGGCTGGTGGGCGGGTGCAGCCTGTTCCGGGCCAAGCCTGCGGAAAACCTCAGCTTTCGGGCTCCGCCGGCGGAAGCGGTGGACAGCCAGCCGATGAATGCGCCAGGCACCATCATCGAGGATGGCGCCGGCTGCTATCACCAGGCCGACGCGGGCGGCAAGATTCAGCCCCTGACCGGACCAGGCGGGCAGGTCTGCGACTGATCACCGGTCGCGCGCCTCACGGCGCGCCAAACGGATGGCCGCCCGTGCGCGGTCGGGCCCTGCCGGGGCCTGGCCCAGGCCGTGCCCCGGCAGGGCGACAGAATATTCATGCCGCGCGCAGTTTCGACTGCGAAGACGGCAGCAAGCGAACCGAACAGGAGGGTTGAGATGAGCAAGGTGATCAAGGGCGGCACGGTCGTGACCGCCGACCGCCAATGGAAGGCCGATGTCCTGATCGAAGGCGAAACCATCGCCGAGATCGGAGAGAACCTGAAGGGCGACGAGGTGATCGACGCCTCGGACGCCTATGTCATCCCCGGCGGTATCGACCCCCATACCCATCTGGAAATGCCCTTCATGGGCACCACGGCGGCCGAAACTTTCGAAACCGGCACCTGGGCTGCGGCCTGTGGCGGCACCACGATGCTGATCGATTTCTGCCTGCCGGGCGCCGATGGCAGCATCAAGAACGCGATCCAGGAATGGCACCGCAAATCCGCGCCGCAGATCTGTTCCGATATCGGCTACCACATGGCCGTCACCGGCTGGAACGAGAAGATCTTTGACGAGATGAAGGACGCCGTTGATGCCGGCGTGAACTCGTTCAAGCATTTCATGGCCTACAAGGGCGCGCTGATGGTAGAGGATGACGAGATGTTCGCCTCCTTCGCGCGCTGCGGCGAACTGGGTGCTCTGCCCATGGTCCATGCCGAAAACGGCGATCTGGTGGACCTGATGCAGAAGAAATTCCTGGCCGAGGGCAAGACCGGGCCGGAATGGCACGCCCGCTCCCGCCCGCCGGAATTCGAGGGCGAGGCCGCGAACCGCGCCATCACCATCGCCGATGCGGCGGGCGTTCCGCTTTATATCGTGCATGTCAGCTGCGAACAGGCGCATGAGGCCATCCGCCGGGCCCGGCAAAAGGGGATGCGCGTCTATGGAGAGCCGCTGGCGCAATTTCTGTGCCTGGATGCCGATGAATACCTCAGCGAAGATTGGCTGCATTCCGCCCGCCGAGTCATGTCTCCGCCCTTCCGGGGGAAGGAACATCAGGACGGGCTGTGGGCCGGTCTGCAATCGGGATCGCTTCAGGTGGTGGCGACGGACCACGCCGCCTTCAGCTCTGATCAGAAGAAGATGGGACTGGAAGATTTCACCAAGATCCCCAACGGCACCAACGGGTTGGAAGAACGTCTTGGTGTGCTCTGGACGCTTGGCGTGGAAACCGGGCGCCTGACGCCGGAGGAATTTGTCGCCGTGACCTCCTCCAACATTGCCAAGATCCTGAACATGTACCCGCAAAAAGGCGCCATCGTACCCGGCGCGGATGCCGACGTGGTGGTCTGGGATCCCTCGATCAAGAAGACGATCAGCGCGTCCAATCACCATTCCACCCTCGATTACAACGTGTTCGAGGGTTACGAGGTCACCGCCCAGCCGCGCTACACCCTGTCGCGGGGCGAAGTCATCTGGGCCTGGGGGCAGAATTCCCAGCCACAGCCCGGCCGGGGCCGGTTCGTGCCGCGCAAGCCCTTTGCCTCCGCCCACAAGGCGCTGACGAAATGGAAGGCGCTGAATTCGCCGCGTTCGGTGGCGCGCGATCCGTTGAACATTCCGGCGGGGATCTGAGCTTCGTGTCGCAAGTACCTGTTATCCGGGCCGAAGCACTGGACCTGACCTTTCAGACCAATGACGGCCCGGTCCATGCCCTGAAAGGCGTGGACCTGGACATCCACAAGGGCGATTTCGTCTCCTTCATCGGGCCGTCGGGCTGCGGCAAGACGACGTTCCTGCGCTGCATCGCGGCACTGGAAACCCCCACGGGCGGCAATCTCAGCGTCAATGGCATGTCCGCCGAAGAGGCCCGGCGCGCGCGGGCTTATGGCTATGTCTTTCAGGCTGCGGGCCTTTATCCGTGGCGCACGATCGCCGGCAACATCCGCCTGCCACTGGAGATCATGGGCTTCTCCAAGGCAGAGCAGAAGGAGCGGGTGGAAAAGACGCTGGATCTGGTGGATCTGGCCGGGTTCGGCGGGAAATTCCCCTGGCAATTGTCGGGCGGGATGCAGCAACGTGCCTCCATCGCGCGGGCGCTGGCCTTTGACGCCGATATTCTGCTGATGGACGAACCCTTCGGCGCTCTGGACGAGATCGTGCGCGATCACCTGAACGAGGAGCTGCTGAAGCTCTGGGCGCGGACGGGCAAGACGATTGCCTTTGTCACCCATTCGATCCCGGAGGCGGTCTACCTCTCCACCCGGATCGTGGTCATGTCGCCGCGCCCCGGCCGGATCACCGACGTGATCGAAAGCCCGTTGCCGCGCGACCGCCCGCTGGACATCCGCGACACGCCCGAATTCCTTGAAATTGCCCACCGCGTGCGGGAGGGGCTGCGCGCCGGTCATGCCTATGACTGAGATCCGTCGCGCAACACCGGGGGATGCGCCTGCCATGGCGGCGGTGCTGAACAGCTGGATCGACGGGACGGCATGGTTTCCACGCGTTCACGCGCCAGAGGTGCTGGAAGGGTTCATCCAAGAGGCGCTTCCCATCCGCGATATCTGGATCGCGGGGGAGCCGGTCTGCGCCTATCTCTCCCTCAACCCGGAGACGGATCAGGTTGCGGCGCTGTATTCCACACGGACGGGGCAGGGCGTCGGCAAGGCATTGCTGGATCGCGCCAAGCAGGGACGCCGGCGGCTCTGGCTGCATACTCATGTGCCCAACCGGATGGCACAGCGGTTCTACCGCCGCGAAGGGTTTCAGGAAGTCTCGCGCCACATGCCCGAACCGCCGGAGACGATAGAGGAAATACGCATGGAATGGACGCAATGAGAAGGGGCGTGACATGAGGTCGATTTTCCCCGTCCTGACCGTGGTCGCCGCGATCCTGGCCTTCTGGTATGTTGCCTGCGTGCCGATGAACATCCATGCGGCCCTGACCAATGCCGAACGCGGCGGGGCCGTGGTCACGCCAGAAGGCGCGGCCGCGCGGCGCGACATGGGCGCCATGGGGCTGGCCCTGTCCAACACCGCCCAATGGGGCGACACCTGGGCCCAGGCCAAGCCACGCCTGCCCGCGCCGCACCAGGTCGCTGTGGAGCTGTGGGAAACCACGGTGCAGAAAAAGATCACCTCCAAGCGCAGCCTGGTCTTTCACGGCTGGATCACCCTGTCGGCCACGCTGCTGGGCTTTGCCATCGGGTCGGTGGCGGGGATTCTGCTGGCCGTGGGGATCGTGCATTCGCGGGCCATGGACATGAGCGTCATGCCCTGGGCCATCGCCTCGCAGACCATTCCGATCCTGGCGATCGCACCGATGATCATCGTGGTGCTGAATTCCATCGGCATGCAGGGGCTGCTGCCCAAGGCGATCATCTCGGCCTATCTGTCGTTCTTTCCCGTGGTCGTCGGCATGGTCAAGGGGCTGCGCAGCCCCGATCAGATGCAGATCGACCAGATGCGAACCTGGAATGCCAGCCGGGGTCAGACGTTCTGGCGGCTGCGGCTGCCGTCCTCGGTGCCGTTCCTGTTTGCCTCTCTCAAGATCGGGATCGCGGCCTCTCTTGTCGGGGCCATCGTCGGCGAGTTGCCCACCGGTGCGATCCGGGGCCTGGGGGCGCGACTGCTGACCGGCAGCTATTACGGCCAGACGATCCAGATCTGGTCGGCGCTGTTTGCCACCGCGATCCTGGCCGCCGCGCTTGTCGCGATTGTCAGCATGCTGGAGCGGGGCACCCTGTTGCGCATGGGGTTCCGCCGATGAATGCGATTGTCTCTCTTCCCCGGCCGCAGAACGGAAAGGACGTCCCATGGGCCTCGTGATTGCTGCCATCGTGCTCTGGGCGCTGCTCTGGGTGCTGAACGTGCGGCTGGCCAATGGCCCTGCCGCGCATCGCCCGGCCGTGCGCTTGGGGATTCCGGTGATCTTTGGCCTGACCCTGCTGATCATGTGGGAGCTGATCGTGCATGGTCTGGACGTGCCGCAGGTGATCCTGCCTGCGCCCAGTTCCATCGCCGCGCGGATCGCCACCAGCCTGCCGATCCTGTGGCAGGATTTTATCCAGACCTTCGTCAAGGGGGCCCTGTCGGGCTATGTCATCGGCTGCGCGGCGGCCTTTGCCGTGGCGATCATCGCCGATCGCAGCGATTTCCTGCGCCGGGGGCTGTTGCCGGTGGGGTCGTTCATCGCGGCCCTGCCGATCGTCGGCACCGCACCGATCCTGGTGATGTGGTACGGGTTCGACTGGCAATCCAAGGCGGCCGTGGTCGTTGTCATGGTGTTCTTTCCCATGCTGGTGAACATCACCGCCGGGTTGCAGGAAACCACGCAGATGCAGCGCGACCAGATGAAGACCTGGGCGGCGGGTTATTGGTCCGGGCTTTGGAAGATGCGGTTGCCGGCGGCGATGCCGTTCATCTTCAACGGGCTGAAAATTTCATCGACCCTGGCCCTGATCGGCGCCATCGTGGCGGAGTTCTTCGGATCGCCCATTGTCGGGATGGGCTTTCGCATATCAACATCCGTGGGACAGCTGGCCCTCGACATGGTCTGGGCCGAGATCGTCGTCGCCGCCATCTCAGGATCGTTGTTCTACGGGATCGTGGCGCTGATTGAACGGCAGGTCACGTTCTGGCATCCCAGCCAGCGACATTGACGGGACATGAAAATGATAAAGTACCAACAAAACAGGGAGCTATCACAATGAAACACATTCTGACCGGCGCGGCCACCGCGCTTGCCCTCGCCCTGGGCGGTCCGGCCCTGGCCGAAAGCCACGGCGACAACTCGGTGACGCTGCAACTGAAATGGGTCACCCAGGCCCAGTTCGGCGGCTATTACGTGGCCCAGGACAAGGGCTTTTACGAGGAAGAGGGGCTGGATGTCGAAATCCTGCCCGGCGGTCCCGATATTGCGCCCGCACAGGTTCTCGCCGGTGGCGGTGCCGATGTCATCGTGGACTGGTTGCCCTCTGCCCTGTCGGCGCGCGAAAAGGGCCTGCCTCTGGTCAATATCGCGCAGCCGTTCAAGACCTCGGGCCTGATGCTGACCTGCTGGAAAGACAGCGGTATCACCGGGCCGGAAGATTTCCGCGGTCGGACCATCGGCGTCTGGTTCTTCGGCAATGAATATCCGTTCCTCAGCTGGATGAGCCAGGCCGAGATTCCCACCGATGGCGGGGATGATGGTATCACCGTGCTGAAACAGGGGTTCAACGTCGATCCGCTGATCCAGCGGCAGGCGGAATGCATCTCCACCATGACCTATAACGAATTCGGCCAGGTGCTGGACGCGGGCGTGACGGAAGAAGAGCTTTTGACCTTCAAATATGAGGATCAGGGCGTCGCCACGCAGGAAGACGGCCTGTATGTTTTGGAGGAGAACCTCGAAGACGAAGCCTTCCGCGCCAAGATGGTGAAATTCGTCCGGGCCTCCATGAAGGGCTGGAAATATGCCGAGGAAAACCCCGAAGAAGCGGCGGAAATCGTTCTGGATAACGACGAGACCGGCGCCCAGACCGAACATCACCAGATCCGCATGATGAAGGAAGTCGCCAAGCTGACCGCCGGTTCGACCGGTGCGCTGGACGAGGCGGACTACCAGCGGACCGTCGACACGCTGCTGGCCGGCGGCTCGGACCCGGTGATCACCAAGGTGCCCGAAGGGGCCTGGACCTCTGTCATCACGGACGAGGCGCTGAACTGATCCGACTTTTCGGGTAACGACAGGGACAGGCCGGGTTTGCCCGGCCTGTTCGCGTTTCGGGATGGTGCTGGGGATCCGCCTGCGCCTGGACGGCGGGGGGCGGGCCACAGGTAAGCTGGGGAATCAATACCGGCTAGGTGCCGCCATCGCCTCGGCTGCTGTCCCCGTCCGCGCCCTGCCGGGGCAGGGCGGCCATCTCGGCGGCAGAGGGGGCGCGGAACGGATCGACCAGGGTCGGCCAATGGCGGATCCAGCCGGCATGGGCGGGCGCATGTGCCGCTGCCACCAACCCGGCCAGCCCGTCCAGCGGATCTGCCTGACCATCCACCCGGAGCGACAGCGGCGGTGCCTCCCGGTGCAGCACCAGCAGCGCGGCAGAGGCCAGGTCGCCCGCTTCCCCCGCCAGCCCGACCCGCAGCGACGCGACCAGCCGGTCCACCAGCGCGCCCGGCGCCGTGGCAAAGACCTCAAGCACTGCCTCCATCACATGCTCGCCGCGCAGGTCGCAGCCGACCACCAGGGCGTCCGCCCCCTGCCGGTGCCCGCAGGCGCCCGGCGTCAGCGCCCCGGTAAAGGCAGCCGTCCGCCCGCGCTGATCCAGTGCGGCCAGTTGTCGGTGGTCGCGACCGTCATCCGCCGCGCTGACTGCGCCCAGGGCGGAAGTCGCGGTCTCGCCCTCGCGCATCCGTTGTAGCAATGCCTCGCCACACAGGGTGGACGGGATCGCGCCCTGGCTGGCGGAAAGGCCGCAATCGGCCCCGCCGCGCAGGCACCAGCCGCCAGCGAACAGCGCCCGAGAGACCACGGCGCCACCGATCTTCCCGGTCTCCCGCTCCCGGGCCAGCAGGGTCAGGGTCATGGGCGAACCCCGGTGCAGGGGGCGGGCAGGGGGGGCGGCGTGAGGGTGTCGCGGCATGGTCGGAATTGTGTCATCCGGCCAGATTGGGCCATGGCACCGCACGGGGCAAGTCGCAGGCGGCCCGGCCAGCCGCACGGTGCGCGGATCAAACTTCGTCGCGCAGCCCCTGGGCGGCCTGCGGCCCGTCGATCCGCGCCACCCGTTCCACCCAATCCTGGCCGTCCAGCCGCGCGGCGCGGGCGGTGTCGCGCAGCAGATCACGCAATTCGGCCGCGATGCGGGCGGGGACATCGGCCAGAACCTCCCGCCGGGCTATCAGCACGATCCGGCGCGACAGCGGCGCAAAGGGCAGTTCGTGTATATCGAGATCCGGCATCAGCCGCCGCGCCCGCAGCAGCGCCAGCGGTGGCAGGATCGTCCAGCCCGCCCCGCCGGAGACCAGCGCCAGGATGGCGTGGTAGCTGTCCAGCTCATAGCGGTGATCCAGCCGCAAGTTCTGTTGTTCCAGGTGAGTGGCGATCAGGCGGCCCATGTAATGACGGGTGGTGTACTGGATCATCGGCAGCGCCGTAAGCTGCGCCAGAAGATCGGCCTGTGGGTCGATCACCCCGCGCGCGGTGGCCACGACGAAACCTTCGGTCAGGATGGGGTGCGTCTCCGCCCAGTCCGATGTCTCGCCCATGTCTGCGGACAGGATGACATCCAGCGCCTGCGCGTCCAGCTGGTCCAGCAGGTGATGCGAGGCCCCGGTTTCCAGCAGGAACCGGCACCCGGTCAGCGCCTCGGCCAGGCGGGTCAGCAGGGCGGGGGTGACGTCGGCCTCCAGGTCTTCGATCATGCCCAGGCGCAGGGAGGACAGGGTGACCCGCCCGGCCACCGCGATTTCGGCGCGGGCCTGCGCTGCCTCGTTCAGGATGGTCTGAGCGCGCCGGCGAAAGCTCTCTCCTGCGGCGGTCAGCGTCACGGGCCGAGCCGACCGCACAAGCAGCGGCGCGCCGAGCGCGGTTTCCAGGTTGGTGATCTGCTGCGACACGGCAGAGGGGCTGGCCCCCAGGCGCCGCGCTGCCGCCGTGATGGAGCGTTCCTCCACCGTCGCCACGAAGACCTCCATCCCCCAGAGCGTGATACGACCGGGGCTTGCCGTCATCGCTTCAGCCGAGCTTGTTCAGCTTCTGTTGCAGCTCTGCCAACTGCTTCTTGATGGTTTCCAGGTTTTCGCCTTCCTCGGGCGCGGCGGTGGCGTCGTCCTGGCGGGACGGGCCGGTCCAATTGGCGCCGAACCCGCCAGTCATCGCCTTCATGAACGCCTCTTGCTGCGCTTGCATCGCCTCGAACCCGGGCATCTTGGCGATCGGGTTCACGGCGCCCATGTTTTCCATCATCTTGGATTGCCCGTCGCGCAACATCTCGAAAGACGCGGCCAGGAATTGCGGCACCACCGATTGCGCCTGCGTGGTGTAGCTGCGCACCAGGTCGGTCAGCACGCTCAGGGGCAGCACGTTTTCCCCCCGGCTTTCGTGTTCGGCGATGATTTGCAACAGGTATTGCCGGGTCAGGTCGTCGCCGGACTTCAGGTCGACGATTTGCACTTCGCGCCCATCGCGGATGAAACCTGAGATATCTTCAAGCGTCACGTAATCGCTGGTCTCGGTATTATAGAGTCTGCGGGATGCGTACCGCTTGATCAGGAGTGGTTTATCTGTTTCGGCCACGGCTCATCCCTCCTGACAACGACACTGCACCGCAGCGTAGAGCAGCGATTTTGAAAAAGAAAGTGTTGTAACGCTGTCGCGGCGGAAGGGCGTCGCTGGTGCGGAGGGGCCTATCGCCCCGCAAAGGCACGGCTGGAGACCTGAACGGAATTTCCCGCCGGATCCCTGGCATTGGCAAAAACGTAGCCATCGGCCTGGTGTAACGCGCCGAACCGAAGTCCGTTGTCGTGGCAGGCGGCACAGAAGGCCGGCACATCGGCCACGTCGAACACCAGTTTCACCAGTGCCTGCCCCTCCTTCTGTCGGGCGGAGGCAGGGTGCAGCAGCAGCGCGGCGCCGCCGCGTGTCGGGGTCAGTTCAACAATCCGGTCACCCTCGGTGCCGGTCACCGTATAGGCGAAATGCCGGGCGTAGAATGCCGCCATCTCGGGAATTTTCCGGGTGTAGATGATGATGCGCCCCAGGGGTGCCGCCATGGCCGTGACCTCCGTAGACCTGCCTCCCCAAGCCATAGCAGATCGGGTGGCCCGTTGTCCGCGCCGTCCGATGGCGGCGCGACATGACATCGCCGCCGCAGGTCCCTGCGGAGGCGGTCCGGGTGCGGTTCGCGTGGCAGGATGGTGCGCCCGGTCGTCGGACATGACGAAGGGGCTTGTCCAACGGACAGGCCCCTTCGACGTCGCGCACCCCTCAAGAGGGAGGGAGGAGAAGGACGCGCGAGGGAGTGGCGCTTACTTCGCGGCCGCGGTTTTCTTGGCGGCCGCGGTGGCGTCCTTGGTGGCCTTCTGAACGGCGACCGAGGCGTCTTCGGACATGTCCTTGCCGGCGGCCATCATCAGTTCGACGGTTTCGGTCTGAACTTTCTTGGCGATCTCTGCGAAGGCGGCCATGTGCTCTGCCGACATTTCGGCATAGGAGGACGCGAAATCGGTCATCGCCTTGGCGTAGTCGGTCGGCTCCGTACGGGCTTTGGACAGGTCGGTCATCTTGGACAGCGTGTCCTTGGCCCACTTGCTGGACAGGTCGGTCGACTGCTCGGCGGCGTCCAGCGCCACGGCGGAGAGTTTCTCGCCCAGGTCGGCCTGGGTCTTGAACGCGCCCTGCATGGCCGAGGTATCGACCGGGAATGCGCCCATCATGTCTTTCATCATCGCGGTGAAATCAGTTGCTTTAGCCATTGATCTAATCCTCTCTCTGGCAAGGCGGCGCCGATGTCTGATCCATCCGGCCCCGTATGTGTTTCGCTGAGAGGAATATGTATGCTGCACCGCAGAAAATCAAGTCATTTTTGCTGCGATGCAGAATATTCAGCGTTTTCCACGCCATGGCACCGGGATCATCCGGCGAGAGGTGCCGCCACGTAAGTGCCGGGGGCCGGGCCAAGAGCCGGATGGGTCGAATCGCCGGGCACGCGGGCGGGCACCATCTTGCCCGATCTGCTGGCCAGCCATTCCCCCCAACGCGGCCACCAGGAGCCGGGAGTGAACTCCGCCGCCGCCAGCCACGCATCCGCCGAGAGAGAGAAATCGTCATGGGTGTAATGCCCGTATTTCTTCTTTGACGGTGGATTGACGATCCCGGCGATATGGCCGCTTTCGGAGACGATGAAGGTCTTGTTCTTCGATCCGGCCTTGCGGAACCCGGCATAGGCGGCTTTCCACGCTGCGATGTGATCGGTCTGGCAGGTGATGGAACAGATCGGCAGCGTCACGTCACGGGCATGCAGAACCTCCCCCAGAAGCGGCAGGCCATCGGTGGCAAACAGGTTCTTCTGGCACAGGTTGCGCAGGTATTGTACCGCCATCCGGCCGGGCAGATTGGTGCCGTCACCGTTCCAGTACAGCAGATCGAAGGCCGGCGGCGCCTCGCCCAGCATGTAGGAGCGTATGGCCGGCCCGTAGACCAGATCGTTCGACCGCAAGAAGGAGAAGGTGCGCGCCATGATCGCACTTTTCAGGATGCCGTCCTGTTCCACCTGCGCGGTGATCGCGTCGATGAAATCGTCCTGAAGAAAGGGGGTGAAATCGCCCTGGTCGCCGAAATCGGTCAGGGTGGTAAAGAAGGTGGCGGATTTCACCGACCTGTCCTTGCGCTTTTTCAGCAGGGCCAGCGCCAGGTTCAGCGTGGTGCCGCCGATGCAATAGCCGATGCAGTTCACCTGTTTTTGCGCGGTGATCGCCTTGGCCTCGTTGATCGCGGCCAGGAACCCGTCTTCGATGTAATCTTCCAGCCCGACATCGCGGTAGGCGGCATCGGGATTGACCCAGGACACGACGAACAGGGTGAACCCCTGTTCCGTCACCCATTTCACGAATGAATTCTGTGCCTTCAGGTCGAGAATGTAGAACTTGTTGATCCAGGGTGGAAAGATGATCAGGGGGGTGGCATGCACCTTCTCGGTCCGGGGAGCGTATTGGATCAATTCGATCATGCGGTTGCGAAACACGACCTGGCCGTCGCTGGTGGCGATATTCTCCCCCAGGGTAAAGGCGCTGTCGTCGGACAGGCGCACCAGCAATTCGCCGTTGTTGTGTTCCAGGTCCATCACCAGGTTTTCCAGCCCGCGCACCAGGCTGTCGCCCTCGGTCGCGACGGCGCGTTCCAGGGCGTCGGGGTTGGTGGCCAGAAAATTGGTTGGCGCCATCATGTCCACGATCTGGGCCGAGAAGTAGCGCAGGCGCCGTTTCTCCGTCTCGGTCAGATCCTCGGCATCGTCGACCGCATCGGTGATCGCGCGGGCGTTCAGCATGTATTGCTGCTTGATGAAGTTGAAATAGGGATGGGTTTGCCACAGCGGATTGCGGAACCTCGGGTCGGGCGGTGTGTCATCGGGCGGCGCCGTCAAGCTGCCGGAGGCCAGCGCCTGCTGGGCCTCCATGAAGTGCTTCACCGACTTGCCCCAATATTCGACCTGGTGTTCGAAGATGCGCGCCGGGTTCTGCATCATCTCCGTCCAATATGCGCCCGCCGCGCGGGTGAAGACTTCGGGAGAGGGGGCATCAAGGCCGGGATGGGTCGCCGGTTTCTGCTGGATTGCAGCGACCAGCCGTTGCGTCAGCGCCTCCACCCGCGCAAGATTCTCTTGCAGTCTTTCAAGGTGTTCGCCGTCGGTGTTAACCTTCGAACCGCTGTTGTCAGTTGTCATGTTGACGATTCCCCCCTAGATTGCTGCTGTGCAGCATGCGCATGGATCGCGTTTCTCCTGAGGATAGGGCGATACGATCCCGGATCACGCGCCCGCAAAGGAGACGACGATGCGCCTTATGGCAAGCTACGACTTCATGGAGACGGTGCGCAACACCAACGAATGGTTGGGCGCCTCCGCACGGGCCTTTGCCTCCTATCCGGGCTTTGCGCTGATGGCGAACCCCGCCTTGCAGATGACCGCCGCCTGGGGCGAGGTCACGGAACGCGCATATTCGCGGATGATCGCCAAGCCGGACTGGGGCATCCACTCCGTCACCTGCGCCGATGGCCGTGATCACCTTGTTTCGGTCGAGAAACTGGTGAGCCGCCCGTTCGGCGACCTGATCCATTTCGAGGTCCAGGGCCGCGACCCGCAGCCCCGCCGCGTCTTGCTGGTGGCGCCGATGTCTGGCCATTACGCCACGCTGTTGCGGTCGACGGTGGTGTCGCTGCTGCCCGATTGCGAAGTCTACATCACCGATTGGCATAACGCGCGCGACATCCCGGTCAGCGAGGGCAAGTTCGATATCGAGGACTACACCCTCTACCTTGTCGATTTCATGAAGGAACTGGGCCCGGACATCAACGTCATCGCCGTCTGCCAGCCCGCCCCCCTGACCCTGGCCGCCACCGCCTATCTGGCGGAAATCGATCCCAAGGCGCAGCCGCAGACCCTGACCCTGATCGGTGGCCCCATCGACCCCGACGCCACCCCGACGGAGGTCACCGATTTCGGCAACCGCGTCACCATGGGCGTGCTGGAGGAGATGATGATCCAGCGCGTCGGCATGAAGCACAAGGGCATCGGCCGCCGCGTCTATCCCGGCCTGCTGCAATTGACGTCCTTCATCGCGATGAACGCCGACCGCCACGCGGCGGCATTTCAGGACCAGATCTTCCGCGTCGCGCGGGGGGAGGCGGGCGACCGCGACCCGCACAACCGGTTCTACGACGAATACCTGGCCGTGATGGACATGACGGCGGAATTCTACCTGACCACGGTGGAACGGATCTTCAAGAATTCCGAAATCGCTTCCAACTCCTTTACCGTGAACGGGCATCCGGTGGATATCGGTGCCATCACCGACGTTGCGGTGAAAACGGTCGAAGGGGAGAAGGACGACATCTCTGCCCCTGGCCAATGCGTTGCCGCGCTGGACCTGTGCACCGGGCTGGACGACGCGATGAAGGCCAGCCACCTGGAACCCGGCGCGGGCCATTACGGCATCTTCGCCGGCTCGTCCTGGCGAAACAACATTCGGCCATTGGTGCTGGAATTCATCGATCAGAACGCCGGGCGCACCCGCAAGGCCAAAGCCGCTGCCAAGCCCCAGGCCGCGCGACGTGGCGCCAAGCCTGCGTTGAAGGCGGTTCCCTGATCCGGAACTCCGCCGGTCCGGTCGCCCGAAGCGGCGCCTGCTCTTCCCGCTAGATCAACAGCCCTGCCGCGCCTTCGTGGCGCAGCAGAGCGACCTTGGTCTCTACCCCGCCTTCTCCAGAGAAGCCGCCAAGGCCGGTGGCGCCCAGAACCCTGTGGCAGGGGATGATCACCGGCATCGGGTTGCCCCCGCAGGCCTGCCCGATGGCTTGGGCCGGCACGCCCAGGGCGCGTGAGATGGCGCCATAGGTCGTCGTCTCGCCAAAGGGGATGGCGCGCATCGCGGCGCAGACGCGTTTTTGCAGGTCCGATCCCCGAACCTCCAGCGGCAGGTCGAAAGCGTGTCGGGTGCCGGCGAAATAGGCATCCAGCTGGATACGGGCCTGATCGAGCAGATCGGCCCCTTCCGTCACTGGCTGGGGGCGCCATGTTACCCGGGTGATCACCTCGCCCTCGGCGGTGACATAAAGCGGCCCGGTGGGCGTGGGGATGCAGGTGGTGGCCATGGCGCCACGATGCGCCGGGGGTGGCGCGCTGGCAAGGGCGACGGGTTGAGCGCCCGCGGAAGGCCGTCGAAGGGGAAGGGGGACGCTGTCCCCCTCTTGAACTGCGCTCAATTCACCCCCTGCGGTATTTCTGCCCGAAGAAGGCAAGTCGGGTATAGGGGGGAGCCGGGCCGCGGCGGATGCGCGGCCCGGTCGAAGGGTCAGCTCCGATCGCTGAGCGCGGCGTCGCAGCGGCCGCAGACGCCCGGATGCTGATGCAGGCCGACATCGGGCAGGATCTTCCAGCAGCGCTGGCATTTCTCTCCCTCCGCCTTCTCGAAGACCACGCCGATGCCGGGGATCTCCGGCAGGCGGTAGACCTCGGCCGGGGCGGGATCGCCGGTCAGTGCCAAGTCGGACGTGATGCAGATATCGGCAAAGCTGACCGATTGCAGCGCGGCCAGCGTCTCTGCATCGTCCAGATGCACCACAGGCGCGGCCTCCAACGAGGCGCCGATGACCTTTTCGCTGCGCTGAACTTCCAGCGCGGCGGTCACCACGCGGCGCGCGGCGCGTACCTTGGCCCATTTCGCTGCCAGCGCATCGTCGCGCCAGCTGGCGGGCGTCTCGGGCATGTCGACCAGGTGGACAGAGCTGTCGTCGCCGGGGAAGCGTTCCAGCCAGACTTCTTCCATGGTGAACACCAGGATCGGCGCCAGCCAGGTGGTCAGGCGATGGAACAGCAGGTCCAGCACCGTCCGCGCCGCGCGGGCGCGCAACGTATCGCCATCGCAATAGAGCGCATCCTTGCGGATGTCGAAATAGAAGGACGACAGGTCGATGGTGGCGAAGTTGAACACTGCCTGGAAGGTCGATTGGAAATCGAAGCCGCGGTAGCCGTCGCGGACCTTTTCGTCCAGCTCCGCCATGCGGTGCAGCACCCAGCGTTCGAGTTCGGGCATGTCCGCGGGCGCGACGCGGTCTTCCTCCCGGAAATCGGAGAGAGAGCCCAGCATGAACCGCATCGTGTTGCGCAGCCGCCGGTAGCTGTCGGCCACGCCTTTCAGGATCTCCGGCCCGATCCGCTGATCGGCGGTATAGTCGGTCTGGGCCACCCACAGGCGCAGGACATCGGCGCCGTATTGCTTGACCACCTCTTCCGGCAGGATCGTATTGCCGAGCGATTTGGACATCTTGTTGCCCTTCTCGTCCAGCGTGAAGCCATGGGTCACCACGTTGCGATAGGGCGCCCGGCCCAGCGTGCCGCAGGCCTGCAACATGGAGGAATGGAACCAGCCGCGATGCTGGTCGGTGCCTTCCATGTAGACATCGGCGATGCCGTCCTCGGTCCCGTCGGCGCGGTCACGCAGCACGAAGGCATGGGTGGAGCCGCTGTCGAACCACACGTCGAGGATGTCGAACACCTGTTCGTAGGCGTCGGGGTCGACCTCGCCCTCCAGGAACCGCTGCTTGGCGCCGTCCTTGTACCAGGCGTCGGCGCCTTCGGTTTCGAATGCCTCCGCGATGCGGGCATTGACCGTCTCGTTGCGCAGCAGGAAATCGGCATCGGTCGGCAGCGCGCCCTTCTTGACAAAACAGGTCAGCGGCACGCCCCAGGCGCGTTGCCGCGACAGCACCCAGTCGGGCCGCGCCTCGATCATCGAATACAGCCGGTTGCGCCCGGTCTGGGGCGTCCATTTGACCAGCTTGTCGATGGAGTTCAGCGCACGCTCGCGGATCGTGCGGCCCATGCTGTCATCACCACCCAGCGGGCGGTCGATGGCCGCGAACCATTGCGGCGTGTTGCGGAAGATCACCGGCGCCTTGGACCGCCAGGAATGCGGGTAGGAATGGGTCACCCGCCCCCGCGCCAGCAGGCCACCGGCGGCGACCAGCTTTTCGATCACGGCGGCGTTGGCCTTGCCTTCCTTGCCCTTGCGGTCAAAGACGGTCAGCCCGGCGAAGAAGGGCACATGGGGCAGGAATTCCGAGTCCTCGCCCACGTTGTGGGTCATCCGGTCCAGCCAGTTCCGCTTGACGAAGCATTCGTAATCGTCGGCACCATGGCTGGGCGCGGTATGGACAAAGCCGGTGCCGGCGTCATCGGTGACGTGGGCGCCGTCGATCATCGGCACGTCGTAATCCCAGAACCCGCCCGCGCCTTCGGCCCCGGCAAGGGGGTGCTCGCAGATCGCGCCCACGAATTCCGACGCCGCGACATCGCGCAGCCGGCGGTACATTCCCGGCTCCAGCCGTGCCTTGGCCAGCGTGTCCTCGGCCAGCGTATCGGCCAGCACATAGCGATCGCCGATCCGGGCCCAGCATTCTTCCGGCCGACCGGTGATCTCGTAAAGGCCATAGGCGATCTCTGGATTGAAGGCGATGGCCTTGTTGGACGGGATCGTCCAGGGCGTGGTGGTCCAGATCACCACTTTCGCCCCGGCCAGGTCACCCTGCACCAGGTCCTGGTTGGCGCCCTCGAAATCAGAGACTTCGCCGTCCATGTCCGGCATCTCGGCATGTCCGACGCGGCGGAACCGGAACGGCACCCAGATCGTGTGCGACTTGTGTTCGTGATATTCGATCTCGGCCTCGGCCAGGGCGGTCTTTTCCACCGGGGACCACATCACCGGCTTCGACCCCTGGTAGAGCGTACCGTTCATCAGGAATTTCATGAATTCCTCGGCGATCACCCGTTCGGCGTGGAAATCCATCGTCACGTAGGGATCGGCCCAGTTGCCGGTGATGCCCAGCCGCTTGAATTCCGAGCGCTGCACATCGATCCAGCCGGCGGCGAAGTCGCGGCATTGCTGGCGGAAGTCGATGACGGGCACGTCATCCTTGTTCTGGCCCTTCTTGCGATAGGCCTCCTCGATCTTCCATTCGATGGGCAGGCCGTGGCAATCCCAGCCGGGGATATAGCGCGCCTCGTGGCCCATCATCTGGTGCGAGCGGACGATCATGTCCTTGATCGTCTTGTTCAGCGCATGGCCGATATGCAGATGGCCGTTGGCATAGGGGGGACCGTCATGCAGGGTAAAGGGCGGGCGCCCCTCGGCCTTGTCGCGCAGGCGGTCGTAGATGCCGATCTTCTCCCATTTCTCCAGCCATTGCGGCTCCCGCTTGGGCAGGCCCGCGCGCATGGGGAAATCGGTCTTGGGAAGGTTCAGCGTGGATTTGTAATCAGGGGTCTCGGCGCACATGTGGGGCGCTCCGTCTGTCGGATGTGGGGGTGGGTTCGCTGCGGCGCGGGTGTCCAGACGCCTTGTCCCGGCGTCCAGTTCAGGCCGCCGGGCACGTAATTCGCGCAATGATGGCAAAGTGGTACATCATCATCATGGGGCGCTTATAGGCCTGCCGCCGGCGCGGGTCCAGTGGTCGCTGGCGCTGTGGGGCCCCCTTCGGGCCCAAATACCGCAGGGGGTGAATTGAGCGCGCCCCGCGCTCAAGCGGGGGACAGCGTCCCCCGGACCGGCGGCTACGCCTCGTCCGGGGCGGGCGTCGGGGTCTTGTCTTCCCGGTCGAACAGCCCGGTCAGCGACCGGCGGATGATCCCCGTGACGCGCGGGCGCGTCGCCTCGGCAAAGGGCATGGGGCGGCAGACTTCCATCGCGGCGACACCCACCCGTGCGGTCAGCGCGCCGTTCACGATCCCCTCGCCGAACCGGCGCGACAGGCGCGCCAGCAGGTTCCCCCCGAGGATGGAGCCGACCATATCGTCCGACACCGCCACCGCCCCCGTGGCCACCAGGTGGGTCATCACCGCCCGCGTCAGGCGCAGCGATCCCAGCGTGCCGGAGCGGCCGCCGTAGATTTCGGCGATGCGGCGGATCATGCGGATGTTGGAGGTCAGCGCCGCCGCCAGGTCGGCCAATGCCAGCGGCACCAGCGCGGTGACGGTGGCCACCTGGCGGGTCGCAGCCTCAACCTCGCGCAGGGCGGCGGCATCCAGTGGGCTCAGCAGGGTGCGCTCTGCCAGGTCCAGCAGGGCGGGGGCGTCGAATTGTTCGGCGCGCCGGTCCTCGAACCGTTGCAGGTGCCAGGTCAGGTCGGCGCGCCCCTGGTACAAGGTCACCAGCCGGTCGCCAAAGCCGCGCGCGCGGGCCAGGTCACCCAGGGCGGCGGCGGCTTCCGCCTCTGTGTGCAGGCGGTCCATGCGCGACAGCCGGGCAAAGGCCGAGACCTCGCGCGTGATGATGGCCGCGGCCACCAGCAGGAACAGGCCCAGCAGGCCGGCGACGGCCCAGCCCAGGAACGGATTGGCCGCGACCAGCCCGGTGACGGTGTTCCACGCCGCCGTAGAGACCGCCACGCCGATCAGCGCCGACAACAGCGCCCAGAACCAGCGGGCCAACCGGGAGGGTCGGCGGCTGGCCAGTACGGCGGCGGTCTGCATGGCGCGGCCGGTGGGGGGCGCGCGGTCGTCCATCAATGGATCCGGCACAGGCGGGGCCGTCGCCGGGCCGGGGGCATCGCCGGGGATGTCGTCCAGCTCGATCAGGACGGGGGAGTTGCGGGTCGGGTCAGCCATGGGCGGTCTCCCTTGCGGATCGCCAGGAAAAGAGGATGTCGGGCAGGCCTTCGTCATTCTCGCCCGCCGTGCGCCGTGCTTCGGCAAAGCCATGGCGGCGGTAGAACCGTTGCGCGGCGTCGTTGGCGACAAAGGTCCACAGGTCCAGTCGGGCGCATTCCGCCATCGCCCCGCGCAGCAACCGCGCGCCGATACCCGCCCCGCGCCAGCCCCGCGCCACGTAAAGCGCATGGATCTGCGCCCCTTCCCGCGCCAGGAATCCCCGGATGACGTCATCCACCAGGGCCAGCCGGGTCCAGCCCCGGTCGATCAGCAGCCCGGCATGGGCGATGTCTTCGGCCCGCGAATGCAAGCGTGGCAGCCAAGGGGTGTGATCGGTGTAATCCGACAGGATGGCCCCCACTGCGCCCGCATCCGTGGTCCGCGCCGGGCGCAGGGTCAGGTTGTCCAGTGCCGGAGAAGGAACCGGGGCCGCCGGGGGCGACGGCGACGCCGCCGGACCCGAGGGCGCGACCTGATTGGGGGACAGAGCGGAGGACGGGGGTGCCGCGCCCTCGGGATGGTCGGGTTTGTCCGCGCGGGCGTCCGTCACAGCCGATCCCCGATCAGGAATTGCGCGGCCTTGTCCAGGCGGATGTGCGGCGGACCTTCGCCCGGTTTCAGGCGCAGCTCGGCCGGGGCAAAGGACATGATGCGGTAATCGCCGTCCAGCCAGGCCTCCGCTCCCTGGCGGGCGGGGCGCAACAGGCGCATGGGATCGTCGGGCAGTTCGCCGGGATACATGGCGGCGGCGCGCCCGCTGTCCAGCAGCGTACCGCGCACGCAATCCAGATGACGGCCGTCATGCGGTACGCGTTCCTCCACCGTCGCCCGAAGGGAGGCGATCGACATCGCCTCGGTCTGCGCTCCGGCAAAAGCGGCGCGATCGGCGGCATCGCGCACCAACGCTTGCATGATGGCGGTCAGTCGCCCGTGCTGGGTGTGGTGCAGGTGATCGGCCTTGGTCGCGGCGAAGAGGATCTTCTCCACCCGGCGCCCCAGCAGCAGACGGGTCAGGAAGGCGTTCCGACCGGGGCGGAAGGCTTGCAGGATCAGGGACATGCCTTGGCGCATGTCCTCCACGGCCTCCGGTCCCTTGTGGATCGCACCCAGGGCATCGACCAGCACGACCTGCCGGTCGATACGGGAGAAATGGTTGCGGAAGAAGGGCGTGACGACGCGGGATTTATAGGCCTCGAACCGGCGTTCCATCTCGCGCCAGAGGCCCCGGCGCGGGGCGCGGTCCTCCGGCGGCAGCGGCGCGAAGGTCAGCACCGGAGAGCCCTCCATCTCCCCGGGGAGCAGGAACCGGCCGGGGGTGATGTCCGACAGGCCAGCGTCGCGCATGGCGTGCAGATAGGCGGTATAGGTCTCCGCCAGCTTGCGGATCTCCGTCTCTTCCCAGCTGTCGCGCCCGCTGGCGGCGCGGGCGGCGGCGGTTGTCGCCGCGCCAAAGCTGCGTCCCTCGGCGGCGCTCAGAACGGCGCTGGACCATTCCGCGTAGCTCTGCTCCATCAGGCCAAGGTCCAGCAGCCATTCGCCGGGGTAATCCACGATGTCCAGATGCACTGTGCGCGGCCCGGACATGCCGCCCAGCAACCCCGAGGGCCGCACCCGCAACGACAGCCGCAATTGCGAGATCGACCGCGTGCTGTCGGGCCAGTGCGGTCCGGCGCCGGTCAGCGCGGCAAGGTGGGTTTCATAATCGAACCGCGGCACCGTGTCGTCCGGCTGCGGCTGAAGGAATGCGGCCAGGATGCGGCTGTCGGCCTGCGCGACCAGCTGCGGCATCCGCCCCCGATCCAACAGGTTTGCCACCAGCGAGGTGATGAACACCGTCTTGCCCGACCGCGCCAGCCCGGTGACGCCGATGCGGATGACGGGTTCCAGGAAACTCTCGGATAAGGTGTCGCCCATGGACTCGATCTGGCGGGTCACGCCGTCGGCCAGGCCGCTGATGCCGAATGCCAATTTCTCTGCCCTGTTCGCCGGTTGCATGGGGGATAGATAGCGACGCAAGTGCGGTTCGGCTAGGGCAGGCGGCGGTTCGGCTGCCCCCGGACAGCAATCGGGCCCCCGGATGGGGGCCCGCAAGCTTTGGCGACCATGAAGGTGGCCCGAGATATGCGCGCAGAGGAAGGCGCGTTGTCGCCCACCCGCCGCCGGGGTCACTCCCAGCAGCTGACCAGCACGGTGATGTCATTGGCGCGGCGGGTGACGAATTCCGCCGGCATGGAGGCCGTGGCGCTTGCGGTGCGGGGTTGGATGCCGGCCTCCGCCAGCATGTCCAGAATCAGCCGGCCATCGACGGAAAAGGCGACGTCCTCGGGCAGGGTGCGGCCTGCGTCCTCACCCGATTGCAGCAGGCCGATCACCGCGCCTGCGGCGTCGAAGACGGGGCCGCCGGCATCGCCGGGCAGGGTGCGGATGGCCAACCGGTCCACGCCGTCCTCGCCGTTCAGGCCCCGGATGTCGGCCAGCGTGCCATGGGTCAGCGTCGGCGCGCCCAGCACCCCTTCGTAGGAATAGCCCGCGACGGAGATGTCCGACTGGATGCGCGGGATGGAGGCGGAGAATTCCGCCACCGCACGCGGCGCCATCGCGCCGGTGGCCCGCAACAGCACGACGCCCGCGCTGTCCAGACGGCGCGCGACCTGCGCCTCCTGTTCCCCTTCCAGGGTGATGCGGCCACAGCTGGCGACGGCGGCGGCGGTGGTCACCACGCTGCCCGCGCCATCCACGAAGAAGCCGGAGCGGGAGCGCAGAGGCCTGCGGATTTCCAGCCCCGACACCAGGTCGATCTGCTGATCCTGCGAGGCGCCCCGGCCGGGGTCCAGCGTGCCGGGCAGCCGGGCAAAGCTGCGCTGCATCTCGCCCAGAAGGCGCGTGCGACGTTCCTCGTCGCCGGCGGGCCAGACCAGCGTGAACCCCTTGATCTGCCCGTCTTTCAACGTGACCTCGGTATGGGAGACGATGCGCCGGTTTTCCCCCACCAGGG
Source organism: Pseudooceanicola aestuarii (assembly GCF_010614805.1). Lineage (NCBI taxonomy): Bacteria > Pseudomonadati > Pseudomonadota > Alphaproteobacteria > Rhodobacterales > Paracoccaceae > Pseudooceanicola > Pseudooceanicola aestuarii. Next base: position 133,070 of record NZ_JAAFZC010000001.1, on the reverse strand, counting down.
TAAAGGAATTGTTGCCCCGTTCGCGCGGCCCGTCGGGGGGCACGATCGCCAGCGTCTGCATGATGTCATACAACCCGTAAAGCGTATCCTGGTTGCCCGCCTGCGAGATCAGGATCACCCGCGCGTCTTCCGGCGTGCCGGTGGGGTCAAAATGGGCAAAGGGCGCCTCGTAGCGGTCAAAGGCCACGACCCCCAGCGGCAGGTCCATTTCGATGCCCGCGTCGCGATCCACATGGCGGCGCAGGTCCAGCCCTTCGAGAACGGCGTTGTATTGTCCGATCAGCTTCTCCCGCTGGCGCGTGGTCAGGACGCCGGTGGGTTCATGGCCGTTGTCGCGCTGCCACGACGCCATGGAGCCGCGCGTGCCCCGGCCAAAGGCGCCGTCGATCCCGGCGCTGTAATATCCCGCCCATTTCAGGGCGACTTGCAGGAACATCCGCTCGTCACGGCTGAGCAGGGCCTCGCTGCGCCGGGCTTCGGCGGGGGTTTCCTCGATCACGACGGGCTCTGGTTCGGGCTGCGGCTGGGGCTCCGGCTCAGGGGCCGGATCGGTCAGTTGCACGGTCCGGGCTGCGCCGCTGTCTGCACTGTCGGGGTCGTCCGCGCCAGGCCGGGCCGGGATGGCGGGGTTGGACAGGGTATTGTCGCCCACCGGGAAGAACTGCTGCTGGAAGGATGCGGGAAAGGCGATGTAGCTGTCGCGCGGGATCGACCGTTCCGCGCGCAGCACGTTCAGGACCTGGTTGGCATCCGCCCGGCTGTAGGGGCCAAGCGCGATGGCATACCAGCCGCCGCCCAGGGAAAAGCCGTTCACATCGTTCAGGTCACGGGAATAGCGGCGGATCGCCTCCTGTGCTTCCCGCAGGCTCGGATGAGCCTCCACCTGGACCCAGACGGGATCGCTGTCCTGCGCGACGGCGGGTCGCACCAGCACCAGGGTCAAAAGCACCAGGGTAAAAATTCTACGGATCATGACTAGCCTCTTGCCCATACGCCGCCGCTGTCCCCGCGGCTTTTCCATGCATTCCCTGTCGTTTTAGCAAATCGTCGCGCCCTTGCACCCAAATAATGGCATGGCGGGCAATTGACCCCCGCCATTGCGGCCCGTAATCAGCAGCCTGAGCAATTCCAAGGTTTCGGAGGGGCGGATGACCCAGACAGCACCGGACAGGCCCAAGAGCTTTCAGGAGATCATCCTGCGGCTGCAATCCTACTGGGCGACGAAGGGCTGCGCGATCATGCAGCCCTATGACATGGAGGTGGGCGCCGGTACCTTCCACCCCGCCACCACCCTGCGCAGCCTGGGCAGCCGCCCCTGGGCGGCGGCCTATGTGCAGCCCTCCCGCAGGCCGACCGATGGACGCTATGGCGAGAACCCGAACCGGTTGCAGCATTACTATCAGTATCAGGTGCTGATCAAACCCTCGCCGCCGGATCTTCAGGCGCTCTACCTCGGCTCGTTGGAGGCGATCGGCATCGACATGGAGATGCACGACATCCGCTTTGTCGAGGATGATTGGGAAAGCCCGACGCTGGGGGCCTGGGGGCTGGGCTGGGAAGTCTGGTGCGACGGCATGGAAGTCAGCCAGTTCACCTATTTCCAGCAGGTCGGCGGCCATGATTGCCGCCCCGTCTCCGGTGAGTTGACCTATGGGCTGGAACGGCTGGCGATGTATGTGCTGGGCATCGATCACGTCATGGACATGCCCTACAACGATCCCCAGGCGCCGATCGCGCTGTCCTATGGCGATGTCTTCCGGCAGACCGAACAGGAATATTCCCGCTGGAACTTCGATGTGGCCAATACCGATGTGCTGCTGAAGCATTTCGAGGAGGCGGAGGCCGAATGCGAGGCGATCCTGGCCCAGGACCATCTGGACCCCAAGACAGGCAAGCGCATCGTGATGGCCCATCCCGCCTATGACCAGTGCATCAAGGCCAGCCACCTGTTCAATCTGCTGGATGCGCGCGGTGTCATCTCCGTGACCGAACGGCAGGCCTATATCGGGCGGGTGCGGGCGCTGGCCAAGCAATGCGCCGATGCCTTCGTGATGACGGAGGCCGGTGGCTGGGAGCCGGAAACAGCGGCATGATGGGCAAGGTACTGGCAGGGGTCATCGTCGTGTCTGCATTGGTCGCCGGGATCGCGCTGTATTATTTCCAGGTTTATGCCTTTTACGACCGGGTGCAGGCCAACGGACAGGATGACGTGGTGCTGACGGCACTGGCCTCCGGCCAGGCGGAGCCGGTGCTTTACGATGATTTCACCGCCATTGACGCCGACAGCTCTCCGATCCGGTATCGCGCCTGCTTCACCACGCAGATGAGCCAGGCGATGCTGACCGAAACCTACGAGACCTACCCGCAGGCCGAACCGCGCGAGGCCCCCGGCTGGTTCGATTGCTTTGACGCCGATGACCTGGGTGTGGCGCTGGACAATGGCCGGGCGCTGGCCTTCCTGTCGCGACGCGACGTGCAATACGGTATCGACCGCGTTGTCGCCATCACCGAGGACGGTCGGGGCTATGCCTGGCATCAGATCAACCGCTGCGGCGAGGTCGTGTTCGACGGCCACGCTGCCCCCGAAGGCTGCGCCCCGCCGCCCGACGGCACCGCCCGCCAGTAACCACGTCCCGGCCGTCGCGCGCGCCCCGCGCCCGGCCGGATCCGCAATGCCCCGGTCCTGCTGGACCCTCCGACGGGGCCACTCGTATCAGCGCCGCACGATGTCCGCCCCGGCGCCAGAAGGACCAGACCGATGCCCGATCTGCTGATTGAACTGTTCTCCGAGGAAATTCCCGCCCGTATGCAGGCGCGTGCGGCGGAGGATCTGAAATCCCGGATGACCAACGGCCTGGTAGAGGCCGGTCTGACCTATGCGGGCGCCGCCGCCTTTCACACGCCGCGCCGGCTGGCGCTGGCCATCGACGGGTTGCTGGGCGAAAGCCCCACCTTGCGCGAAGAACGCAAGGGACCCCGCGTCGATGCGCCCGATAAGGCGATCGAGGGCTTTCTGCGCGGCGCCGGGCTGACCCGCGACCAGCTGGAGGAACGCGACGACAAGAAGGGCCGCGTCTTCTATGCGGTGATCGAGAAACCGGGCCGTCCCGCCCCCACCATCGTGGCGGAGGTGCTGGAGGACGTGATCCGGAATTTCCCCTGGCCCAAATCCATGCGCTGGGGCGCGGGCAGCCTGCGCTGGGTGCGGCCGCTGCATTCCATCCTGTGCATTCTCAGCGACGAGGCGGGCGCGGAGGTGGTGCCGCTGGAGGTTGACGGCATCATCGCCGGCAACACGACGGAGGGCCACCGCTTCATGGCGCCGGGGCGGATCAGCGTTACGGGGTTCGACGACTACGCCGCCCAGCTGAAACGCCGCTTCGTCCTTCTCGACCCGGCAGAGCGCGCGGATGCCATCTGGCAGGACGCCACCAACCAGGCCTTTGCACAGGGGCTGGACGTGGTCGAGGATCGCGGCCTGCTGGCCGAAGTGGCGGGGCTGGTCGAATGGCCCGTCGTGCTGATGGGCGAGATCGGCGCCGATTTCCTGGCTCTGCCGCCCGAGGTTCTGCAAACTTCCATGAAGGAGCATCAGAAATTCTTCTCGGTCCGCAATCCCAAGACGGGGCGGATCGAAAGGTTCATCACCGTGGCCAACCGCGAAACGCGCGACCATGGCGCGACCATCCTGGCCGGCAATCAGAAAGTTCTGGCCGCGCGCCTGTCCGATGCGCGGTTCTTCTGGGAAAATGACCTGCGCGTCGCGAAAACGGGGATGGAGGTCTGGACCGAACAGCTCTCCAACGTGACTTTCCACAACAAGCTGGGCAGCCAGGCCGCCCGGATCGACCGCATTGCTGCGCTGGCGCGGGACATCGCGCCGCAGCTGGGCGCCGATGCCGCGCTGGCCGAACAGGCCGCGCGGGTGGCCAAGGCCGATCTGTCCTCGGAGATGGTCTACGAATTTCCAGAACTTCAGGGCTTGATGGGGCGCTATTATGCCCAGGCCGCCGAATTGCCGCCGCAGGTCGCTGCCGCCTGTCAGGAGCATTACTCCCCCCTTGGCCCGTCCGACAGCGTGCCTTCGGCGCCCGTCTCCATCGCCGTGGCGCTGGCGGACAAGCTGGACACGCTGACCGGGTTCTGGGCCATCGACGAAAAGCCCACCGGCTCCAAGGATCCCTTTGCCCTGCGCCGCGCGGCCCTTGGGGTGATCCGGCTGGTGCTGGTGAACGGGCTGCGGTTGCCTTTGCAGCCGATCTTCGCCAGCGCGCTGGCCGCGCAGCCGGGGACGGCGGGGCAGGGGGCGGCGGAGGATCTCCTCTCCTTCTTCCATGACCGGCTGAAGGTCCATCTGCGCGACGAGGGGATCCGCCACGACGTGATCGACGCCTGCCTGGCGATGCCGGGCAATGACGACCTGCTGCAACTGGTCAACCGGGCCACTGCCCTGTCCGACGTGCTGAAGACCGATGATGGCGAGAATCTCGTGCAGGCGTTCAAACGCGCCAACAACATTCTGGCCCAGGCGGAGGAGAAGGACGGCGTGGCCTATGAATTCGGCGCCGACCCGAAATTTGCCGAAGCGGAGGAAGAGGTGACCCTCTTTACCGCGCTGGAAGACGCCAAGACCCCTGTCGCCAAAGCGCTGGAGACAGAGGACTTCGCCGGCGCCATGAACCGCGTCGCCGCCCTGCGTGCCCCCATCGACGCCTTTTTCGAGGCGGTACAGGTCAATGCGCAGAACGAGATCGTGCGCCGCAACCGCCTGAACCTGCTGTCGATGATCCGCACGACCTGCCTCCAGGTGGCCGATCTGACCCGGATCGAGGGCTAAGGCCCGATCCGGGCGGGCGGAATTCGTCCCCGCAGGGCTTGCCCTGTGCCGCGCGAGGCGTATCCTGCGCCGACCGACAGGAGCGCCGCAGTGCAGCAAGACAGCGCCTACATCATCAAGATCACGCCGGAGGCCCCCATCGCCGCCGTCACCCACGGCGGTCGGGCGAAATGCCTGCAACGGCTGGTGCGGCTGGATATTCCCGTCCCGCGCACCGTTGCGCTGTCCTTTGACGCCGTGCACGATATCGCAGCCGGCCGCCGGATGCCGGACATGGCGGCCCTGCTGGCGCCGTTTCAATCCGACCGGCTGCTGTGTGTGCGCCCGTCCTCCGAAGACCCGGATTGGGGCGGGCCCGGTGCGATCCTGAACATCGGGATGAACGACGCCCTTCATGCCGCCTTTTCCGCTGAAATCGGCGAAGACGCGGCGACGCGGCTCTATATCCGGTTCGTGCGCGCCTATGCGATCCATGTCGACCGGCTGGACCCCGACATGTTCGAGGATCACGAGGACGAAGGCCCCGACGGCCTGTCCCAGGCCCTGACCGCCTATGAGCAGGAGACGGAAGAGCCGTTCCCCCAGGATCCTGCCGTGCAGTTGGCCGCCGTGCTGCAATCCATGGCCCGCGCCTGGGAGGGCACCACCGCGCGTTTGCTGCGTCAGGCCAAGGGTGCGCCGGCCGATGCCGGGCTGGGGCTGGTGGTACAGGAAATGGCCCTGGGGCTGGGCCGTGGCGAATGCGGATCCGGGGTGATCCAGCTGGTGTCCTCGGCCACCGGGCGACCCAAGGTGACGGGCCGCTACCTGCGCCAGGGCCAGGGGCGGGACGCGTTGAAGAAGGGGGCGAAATCCGTCTTTCTCGAACGCGACGACAGGGGTGTCTCGCTGGAGGAGCTGGCGCCCGAAGCCTTTGAGAAACTGAAGGAATATACCCTTCTGATGCGGCAGCGCCTGCGCGAGGAGATGCAGACCGAATTCACCATCGTCGATGGCGAGGTCCATGTGCTGGACGGGGTACGCGTGCAGCGGTCCTCGCGCGCGGCTGTCCGGATCGCCGTGGCGCTGGCGCAGGACGGTATCATCCCCCGCCCCGAGGCCCTGTGCCGGGTTGAGCCGCGTGCCCTGACCGAGATGCTGCACCGCCAGGTCGACCCGGAGGCGCCGCGCGACCGCATCGGCCAGGGCATCGCCGCCAGCCCCGGCGCCGCCGTGGGCCGCATCGTCTTCTCCGCCGCCGATGCGCAGGCCATGGCCTCCCGGGGGGAGGCTTGCATCCTGGTGCGTCGGGAAACCGCGCCTGAGGATATTCGCGGAATGCATGCCGCCGTCGCCGTGATCACCGAACGCGGCGGTATCACCAGCCATGCCGCCGTGATCGGTCGCGGCCTGGGCCTGCCCTGCGTGGTCTCCGTCACCGGGCTGCGGTTCGAACTGGGCCGCGAACGCCTGATTGCCCCGGATGGTCGCGTGCTGACGGCGGGCGAGGTGATCACCGTCGACGGCACCCGCGGCGAGATCCTGGCCGGTGAGGTGCCCTTGCTGGAAACCGCGCAGGACGAGGCCTTTACCGCGCTGATGGCCTGGGCGGACGAGTATCGCGATATCGGCGTGCGCGCCAATGCCGACACTCCCGCCGACGCCCAGATCGCGCGCAGTTTCAACGCGCAGGGGATCGGGCTGTGCCGGACCGAGCACATGTTCTTCGAAACCGGCCGGCTGACAGTGATGCGCGAAATGATCTTTGCCGATACGGGAGAGGACCGCCGCGCCGCGCTGGATCGGTTGCTGCCAATGCAACGCACGGACTTCATAGAGCTTTTCCGCATCATGCAAGGTCTTCCCGTCTGTATCCGGCTCTTCGATCCGCCGCTGCACGAATTCCTGCCCGCAGACCGTGCGGGGATGCGCGAACTGGCCGCCGCCCTGTCATTGCCGCTGTCGGACGTGACGCGCCGGGTCGCGGCGCTGACCGAATACAACCCGATGCTGGGCCTGCGCGGTGTGCGCCTGGGCGTCACCCTGCCCGAGATCTACGAGATGCAGGCCCGCGCCATTTTCGAGGCCACCGTCGCCGCCAGCCGCGAGGGTGCGCAGGTGGTGCCGGAGATCATGATCCCCCTGGTCTCTGCCCGTCGCGAGGTCGAGCTGATCAAGACCCGTGTGGATGCCGTCGCCGCCGCCGTGCGCAACGAGAAGGGCCGCGATTTCACCTATCGGCTGGGCGTGATGGTCGAAACGCCGCGTGCCGCGCTGCGCGCGGGGGAAATCGCGCCCCATGCGGCCTTCATGTCGTTCGGAACCAATGACCTGACCCAGATGACCTACGGGCTGTCGCGCGATGATGCCGGCCGGTTCATGTCCACCTATGTGCAGCAGGGGGTTTTCCCCGAGGATCCCTTCCACATGCTGGACACGGATGGTGTGGGCGAATTGCTGCAAATCGGGGCCAGCCGGGGGCGTGCCGCGCGAAAGGATCTTGTGCTTTCGGTGTGCGGGGAACACGGCGGCAACCCCGAATCAATCGCCTTCTGCCGGGACGCCGGGTTCGATTACGTGTCTTGTTCACCGTTCCGGGTGCCAGTGGCGATCCTGGCGGCGGCGCAGCTGCGGATCCGCGCCGAGCTGCAGGATTCAACGTTGAGAATCAGATAGATCGACGATTTTTGACTTTCTTCGCAACGCTTAACCCTTTGGTCAGGTTCCGCCTGTTTACTGGCGGTCGGGGCCTCGGGCCTTGTTTATCGGGCCAAAACGCCATATCGGCCTGCTTTCGACGACGTGGGTAGAGACGAGGGACAGGAATGCGCGCATTGATTTCGCTGGCGGCGGGGCTGCTGATGGCAACTTCGGCACTGGCCGAGAACCCCTTGGCCGAAATCGTTCATCAGGAGCGTGCCGAACTCGCCTCCGTCTCCACACGCGGGTTGGCCGACCTTCTGAAGGCACCGCCGAAACCCGCCGCCGCTAAAAGGATTGAATACAGCCGCGACTGGCTGCGCACCCAGCCCGCCGGCAGCGGCGGTGACGATTTCGCCTGCCTGGCGGAGGCGCTGTATTTCGAAGCGCGCGGCGAAAGCGTGATGGGCCAATTCGCGGTCGCCGAGGTGATCATGAACCGTGTCGACAGCCCGGAATACCCCACCACCGTGTGCGGGGTGGTGAACCAGGGCACCGGTCGCCGCTACGCCTGCCAGTTCACCTATACCTGCGACGGCCATGACGAGGTGATCGCCGAACCCGCCGCCTATAACCGGGTGGCCAAGATCGCGGCGCTGATGGTCAATGATGCGCCGCGTCCGTTGACCCATGGGGCCACGCATTACCACACCAATGCCGTCTCTCCCCGCTGGGCCCGCCGGTTCCCGCGCACGGCCTCCATCGGGGTGCATTATTTCTACCGGATGCCCACCCGCGTCTCGTCCAACTGACGGCTCCCCGGTGCCAGGTTCGGCGGTGAGCGCATGACGGAAACGGGCCAGGCCTTCGACCATCCGCTGGCACGGTCGCTGGCCCTCTCCGGAGATGCGCCGGCCGATCGGATTTCCCTGCGCGACTATGTCAGGAAGGTCGAGATAGGTGCCTTCCAGGTCGAGCGTGGCGTCACCCAGACCCTGCGGTTCAACGTGGTGGTGGAAGTCGCCCCCCCCGACACCGGACCCGAGGATGATGTTGATCGCATCCTCTCCTACGACCGGGTGAGCGAAGCGATCGACAGCGCCCTGGCCGCCGGGCGGCTGAATCTGCTGGAAACCCTGGCGGAACATATCGCCACCCGCATCCTGGCCGAACCCCTGGCCGCGCGTGTCTTCGTTCGGATCGAGAAGCTGGATCGCGGCCCCTGGGTTCTGGGGGTGGAGATCATGCGCGACCGTCCCACCGCCGCTGCCACTGCCACTCCCCCCCCTGCGCCGCTGTTCCTGCACTTGGGAACTGACGCGCAGAAAGCGTCGCATCTGATCGGCTGGCTGGCCCAATGTAGCGCAGCGGCCCCGGTCGTGATCAGCGCGGCCCCGGCCACCGACAGGCCCCGCGCCGCGACCACCGCCGCCCAGCTGCGCATCGACCTGCTGGCAATGGAACAGGCGGCCTGGTCGCTGTCAGCGCTTGTGCCCGGCCTTGACGTCGTCGCCACGCGGACGGAACTGGATTGGGCGTTGCGCAGGGCGCGGGCCTGCCTCTGGGCGCCATCGAAACTGATCCTGGATACGCCAGCTGCGCCGATCACGGTGGGCGAAAGCGGTCTGGAGGTCGCCAATTGGCTGGCCCGCGACCTGCATTCGCCCCTCAGGCTGCTGGTCGCCGCCACCGGTGCGGCAGGCTGGGACCGGCACGATCCGACGGCGCCGCAACTGCCCGTGCCCTGATCGCCCCCCCTTGATCGCCCTCTTGCCAAATGCCCCCGCGCCGGGCCATCACCGGCGGCATGGATGACGTTTTTTACCGCCCCGTTCCGCTGCCCGCCGGCTTGATGCCCTGCGGCGCGCTGCCCCTGGCGGGCGGCCCGATCCAGTTCGACCGGGTGGAGGAGCTGCGCCCTGGAGGCCGCGCCCGCCTGCTGCCTGCGACCGCCCTGCCGGAAGCATGGCGCGACCGGCTTTGCGCGCCGCGCCCGGCAATCGCCGGGTTGACTTTGGATCGGGGGCGGATCATGGGCATCCTGAACGTGACACCGGACAGCTTTTCCGACGGCGGCCAATACCTTGACCCCGCGGCGGCGCGCCATCACGCCGCCCGGATGCTGACCGAGGGCGCCGACCTGGTCGACATCGGTGGCGAAAGCACCCGACCCGGCGCCGCCGAGGTTCCGCCGGAGGAGGAAATCCACCGCACCGCCCCGGTGATCGCCGCCATTGCGGGGTTGGGCGCGCCCATCTCCATCGACACGCGCAAGGCGGCTGTGGCGCACGCGGCCATCGAGGCGGGGGCGGGGCTGATCAACGATGTATCAGGGCTGGCGCATGACCCTGCGCTTGCCCCGCTGGTCGCCGACAGCGGCCTGCCGGTCTGCGTCATGCACATGCGCGGTACGCCCGCCGATATGCAGGATCATGCCGCCTATGAAGACGTGCTGCTGGAGGTCTACGCCGAACTCGATGCCCGCATTGCGTCGGTGGAAGCGCAGGGCATTCCGCGCGCTTGCATCCTGGCCGATCCGGGCATCGGGTTCGCCAAGACCGGCGCGCAGAACCTGGCGATCCTGAACCGGCTCTCGCTGTTTCACGGGCTGGGATGCCCGATCCTGCTGGGCGTCTCGCGAAAGCGGTTCATCGGAACCTATGGTGGGGCCGAAGTCGCGGCGGAACGGGTGCACGGCTCCGTCGCCGTGGCTCTTGGGGCATTGGATCAGGGGGTGCAAATGCTGCGCGTACATGACGTGGCCGCCACCCGCCAGGCCATGAATCTGCGCGAAGCGGTCCGCGCAGCATATTGACCCCAAACGCAAAAAGCCCCGGCACATGGCCGGGGCTTTCGCGTGTGGTCCCGGAAAGCGGGATCAGTTCTTGGCCTTGTCGACCATCTTCCCGGCGGAGATCCAGGGCATCATGTCGCGCAGCTTCTGGCCGACTTCCTCGATCTGGTGTTCGTCGTTCAGACGGCGCGTGCCTTTGAAATAGGGCTGGCCGGCGGCGTTTTCCTGCATGAAATCGCGGACGAACTTGCCGGTCTGGATGTCGCGCAGAACGGCCTTCATCTTCGCCTTGGTCTCGTCGTAGGGCAGGATCCGCGGCCCGGAGACATATTCGCCATATTCCGCGGTGTTGGAGATCGAATAGTTCATGTTCGCGATGCCGCCTTCGTAGATCAGGTCCACGATCAGCTTCACCTCGTGCAGACATTCGAAATAGGCCATCTCCGGCGCGTAGCCGGCTTCGACCAGCGTTTCAAAGCCCATGCGGATCAATTCCACCAGGCCACCACACAGAACGGCCTGCTCGCCGAACAGGTCGGTTTCGCATTCCTCGCGGAAGTTGGTTTCGATGATGCCGGAGCGGCCGCCACCGATGGCGGAACAATAGGACAGGCCGATTTCCAGCGCGCGGCCAGAGGCATCGTTGTTCACGGCCACCAGGCAGGGCACGCCGCCGCCCTTGACGTATTCGCCGCGCACCGTGTGGCCCGGACCCTTGGGCGCCATCATGATGACGTCGACGCCGGGCTTCGGCTCGATCAGGCCGAAATGCACGTTCAGCCCGTGGGCAAAGGCGATGGCGGCGCCGTCACGCAGGTTGTCATGCACGTATTTCTTGTAGGTTTCGGCCTGAAGTTCGTCGGGCATGGTGAACATGATCAGGTCGCACCAGGCGGCGGCCTCGGCGATGCCCATGACCTGAAGCCCTTCGCCTTCGGCTTTCTTGGCCGAGGGGGACCCTTCGCGCAGGGCCACGACGACGTTCTTGGCACCCGAATCGCGCAGGTTCAGCGCATGGGCGTGACCCTGGGAGCCGTAACCCAGGATGGCCACTTTCATGTCCTTGATCATGTTGATGTCGCAATCGCGGTCGTAGTAAACGCGCATCTTTCTCTCCTTTGTTTTCTGGTGGCAGAATAGCCGATCAGCAAGGAATTGGATTTCACGGATTGCGGTTTTGACGATGTTCATGAGATATCAATGCGTGGAAAGCGAGATTTATGAATGGCTGATACCGACGACACGGACCGGCGTATCCTGCGCCAGATGCAACATGCGCCCGCCGCCTCTGCCGCGGAAATAGCGGAGCGCGCGGGGCTGAACGCCGCCACCTGCTGGCGGCGTATCGAACGGATGCAGGCCGCCGGCGTGATCCGGGGCCAGCGCGCGATGATCGATTGGCGCGCCCTGGGCTATTCGGTGGAGGTGTCGTTGCGGGTGACGCTGGACAAGACGCAGCCGCGCGCCTTTGACGAATTCATCGCCGCCGCCCGGCAGATCCCCGAAGTTCTGGAGATCCAGACCTTCCTCGGTCAGGTCGATGCCCGCCTGTCGCTGATCGCGCGCGACATTGCGCATTATCAGGATATTTACCGGAACCGTGTGCTGACCCTGCCCCATATCGCCGATCTGGAGGCGCTGATGCATCTGTCGCGGATCAAGAATGACGAAAGCGTGCCGGTATGATTGAGTTGGACGCGCTTGACCGCCGCCTGCTGCGTCTACTGACCCAGGACGCCGGCCAGAAATCCGGTGAACTTGGCCGTCGCCTGGGCCTGTCGCAATCCGCCACCTGGCGTCGTTTGAAACGCCTGGAGGAAGCCGGCGCCATCGCCGGCCGCCGGGTGGAACTGGACCTGGCCGCTCTCGGCTTTGGTGTGACGGTGTTTCTGGGGGTGAAGCTGGCGCTGAAGGGACGGATGAACGTGCAGGATTTCGAACGTGCCGTCACCGCCATCCCCGAGGTCCAGACGGTGGAGCATGTCCTGGGCGTCTACGATTACCGCTTGCGGGTCACGGCGCGCGATATCTCTGATTTCGAACGGGTTTTGCGGCGCCGTGTGATGACGCTGCCGGGGGTGGGCAGTGTCGATGCCAATGTCCTGCTGTCCGAGGAACGGCTGCCCGGCCCGTTGGGCTGAGCCTCCCAAGGGGCTGAGCCTATTGTCGGCGGGCGCCCAGCCCCATGTCCATCAGCAAACGTCGCACGGGCGCGGCCGAATACAGGGCGTTCAGCCCGCCGGCACGGATGTCGCGCAAGGGGGGGGCGGCAACCTGACTGGCACGGTTCAGCATGTCGATCCCGGTGGCGCGCAGGCTTACGTCGCGGTGGCGCTCGCGGTGATAGCAGTCCAGCATCTGCGCATCGCCCAGCCGGTCGGGCGCGGCCATTGCCAGGTCGCGCAATTGCCGAAGATCGGCCAGGGACATGTTCAACCCCTGCGCCCCGATGGGCGGGACCACATGCGCGGCCTCTGCCATCAGGGCGATGCGCTGGCCCGCCATCCGCTCGGCCACCTGGGTGATGATCGGCCAGAGGCTGCGCCGGGTCACCGGCGTCAGCGGCCCGAACAGGTTGCAGGAGCGTTCCGCCAGCGCCTGTGCGAAGGTCTCATCGGGCATCCGCGCCAGGTCCAGCGCCCGGCGCCCATCTTCCATCCACACCACGGCAGAGCAGGGATGACCCTCGCGATCGGGCAGCGGAACCAGGGTAAACGGCCCGCCGGAACGGTGGATTTCCGTCGATACGTTCTCATGCGGGATCGGGTGGGTAACGGCAAAGGCCAGCGCCTTCTGGCCATAGCGCGTTGTTCGGACAGCGATCCCGGCGGCCTGCCGCATTGGCGATCCGCGCCCATCTGCCGCGATGACCAGCCTGGCGCGGATGCGGGTGCCGTCGGTCAGGCCCACGATGGCCTCCCGTTCGCGGGTCAGCAGGGTTGCGGTGCCCATGCCGGGGCGGAAAGTGACATTGGGCAGCTCAGCCATCCGGGCCAGCATTTCCCGGCGCATCAGCCAGTTCGGCAAATTCCAGCCAAAGGGCGCGTCCCCCAGTTCGGTCGAATTGAAATCGCGCACCAACCGCGCAACCCCGGCATCACCGCCCGCGTCGACGATGCGCATGATCCGCAAAGGAGCCGCCTGCGGCGCAAGGGCGGGCCACAGCCCCGCATCCTCCAGCAGGGCACGGGCCGGTTGCAGGAAGGCCGTGGTGCGCAGGTCGGCGCCCGGATCTGTGGCCTTCGTCACCGGCGGGGTCGGATCCACGCAGAGCACGCTGAAGCCCGCCGCGCCCATCACGCAGGCTGCCCCCAACCCGGCGACGCCCCCGCCGGAGATCACGATGTCAACTGCTTCGGCCATGTGCTGCCCCCGCTCTTCGATCAGAGATAATTCGACACGGTGCCGGGTCCACGTGACATCGCGTCGCCGTATGCACCGGCAGCGGTCAGATCAGCCGCCCCAGGAAATCGGTCAGGTCGGGCGTGTGATAATGCACATGGTCCGGCCGATCCGCGAGGGGTTCGGGGGCGACATGCACGCAGCGCAACCCCATCTCGTGCGGGACGCGCAGATTGCGGGGGTCGTCCTCGAACATCGCGGCGGTGGTGCCGGTCAGCCCGTCGGAGGTGAACACCGTCTCGAAGGCGGCGCGCTCCGGCTTGGGGCGGAAACCGGCATGTTCCACGCCGTAGACCGCATCGAACAACCCCGCCAGGCCCCGTGCTTCCAGCACCCGGAGGGCATAGGGGGCAGAGCCATTGGTGAAAACGATCCTCCGGCCCGGCAATTCCCGCAAATGCGACGCCAACAGGGCGTCGGCCCGAAGCACGGTGAAATCGATCTCGTGCACCTCTTCCAGATAGGGGCCGGGATCTACGCCGTGCAGGTCCATCAGCCCGGCCAGCGTGGTGCCGTAGGTCGCCCAATATTCGGTGCGCAGCCGGTTCGCTTCCTCCCGAGGGACGCGCAGTTCGCGCATCACCCAGTCGGTCATCCGTTGCTCGATCTGGTCGAACAGGCGGGCGGCGGGCGGATACAGGGTATTGTCCAGGTCAAAGACCCAGGTGCGAACATGTGAGAAATCAGCGCGTGCCATGGCGCAGCAATAGGCGGGCGCGACAATCGGCGCAAGTCGCCTGCTTGCCGCGCGGGTGGCGCCGGGGATAGGGTGACGCGACGCGGCCAGACCAAGGGAGACGCGCGATGAAAACGGCGCCAACGGATGCCTATTCCCTGATCCTGGAGGCGATCGACGTGGGCATCTATCGCCCAGGAGACCGGCTGGTGGAGAGTGAGCTGGCAGAGCGGTTCGGCGTCTCCCGGACCCCGGTCCGGGAGGCGTTGCAGCGGCTGGAAACCCAAAGCCTGCTGACCCGCGACGGGCGGTCGCTGATTGTCGCCTCGCTGGATCATAACCAATTGTCGGAACTCTATGTGGTTCGGGCAGAGCTGGAAGCGCTGGCCGCCCGTCTTGCCGCCCGCCACGCCACGCAAGAGGAAATCCGCGTCTTGCAGGATATGGTGGAGGAAGACCGCCAGATCATGGGCGACCCTGACGCCCTGTCGCGCGCGAACCGGCGGTTTCATCGACAAATTCACCTGGCATCGCACAACCTCTTCCTGGTGCAGCAGCTGAACCTTGTGCATCGGTCCATGGCGCTGCTGGCGACCACCTCCCTTGCCGCGGAGGGCCGTGGCGAGAAGGCGTTGGCCGAGCATCATCGCATCGTGCAGGCGCTGGCCAACCGTGACGCGGGCAGCGCGGCTGAGGCGTTGCGCGATCATATTTCCAAGGCCTTTGTCACCCGTCTGAAACTGGATTCGACCGCCGGCGAGATCTGAAGACCGGGGCCGCCGTGGCAACGGGCTGCTGCGTCCGGGCAGGGGGGGCAGGCGCGACGAGAGAATGGCCGTGGCTGGTCTTGTCCCAATAGAAGGGGCGCAGCACCAACTCGTAAAGCGCCTTGTAAGCGGCCAGGCAGCCCAGAGGGAAATAGAAATGCATCGTCGGCACCCAGGGCCACAGGAAACGGTGGCTGTCGCGCAAGGTCGCGGCGACGCCCAGGGTGATGTTCTGCAATTCCGCCAGCAGAAACAGCGCCGTCAGGATCACCAGCATGTCATGCGGCAACCAGGGTTCCAACGGGTGTGGCAGACCCAGCAGGAACAGCCAGAACGACAGCAGGAACGGCGCCAGGATAAAGGACGACAGCGCCGTGACGAAATGGGCGTTGAAGCCGATGAACCGCCATAGGCCAAGGTCGCGCAGCAATCGGCGCGGGCTGCGCATCTGGACGAAATAGGTGACGAGGTACCCTTTGAGCCAGCGCGACCGCTGCTTGACCCAGGGAACGAAATGGCAGGCCGCTTCTTCATGGGTGGTGGTGGCGATCATCTCCGTACGAAGGCCGTGACGCGCCAGGCGAAAGCCCAGGTCGGCGTCTTCTGTGACATTATGCGCGTCCCAGGCGCCGACCAGCTCCAGCGCGTCGCGCCGGAAGAAACAGGTGGTACCGCCCAGCGGCAGGGCAAATCCCAGCCGGGCCATGCCGGGCATCATCAGGCGGAACCAGGTGTTGTATTCAACGGTGAAGCAGCGCGCCAACCAATTCTGCCTTGGATTGTAGTAATCTAGGGCCCCTTGCAGGCAGGCCAGATCGGCGGGTCCTGCGGAAAAACGTGCCGCGACGCGCAGCAATTGATCGGCCTCTGGCGCGTCTTCAGCGTCGTAGATGCCTACGATGTCGCCAAAGCAGAAGTCCAGCGCGTAGTTCATCGCCCGCGGCTTGGTCCGTGGCGTACCGTCGGGTACCACGATGGCGCGGATCCAGGGCGGCAGGGCGTTACCGGCGATGGCCCGGCGGGTGATTTCGTCATGTTCTTCCAATACCAGCAGAATTTCCAGCCGGTCGCGGGGGTATTTCAACGCCTCAAGATGCCCGATCAGGGCGCTGGCGATGTCACGCTCCCGATAGAGGGGCACGAGGATGGAGATGCGCGGCAGGGCGCCCGGTGGCACGTGCGGCGGGCGGGCCGGGGCGGCGGGGGCCGTCAGGGTCGCCAGGGCTGCGGCAGCTTTCATCAGGACGGAGATCACCAGAGTGACCGCCGCGCCTGCCGTCAGCGCAAAGAGCGCCGCAGTGGGAAAGAAGGCCATCGCCAGGCCGATGCCAATCACGATCAGGGCGACCAGCAACACACGGTCCAGGGTGGAGGCCGTCCAGCTGCGAGAGCTTTGGTCTTCGGGGACGCGGGTCGCCATGGCGCGGGTCAGGGCGGCCCGGTGACGGGAGGAGACATGGGCCTGGATCTGCGCGCGGTCAGCCAGAACCGGGCGCTGCGCCACGATGGCCAGGTCCGCGACTTCCTGCCGGATCAATGGCAGGCTGGCGGCAAAGCTGTCGGGACGGTCGGCCGCGAAAATCACCTGTCCATCGGTAAAGGACCAGGGCACCAGCCCGTGGCGCAGGCAGAATTGCGGTGGCAGCAGCGAAGACAGCGTCGGATCCGGTGGAACCGCCCGCAGATCGACATGGCGAGTGCCGCGCAGACGGGCCATGACGTCCAATGCCCCGTCAGGCCCTGCGCCACCGGCAGCAGGCGACGCGAGGGGCATCATCGGCCCGGGGGCGAAAAGCGGGGGCGCCTCGGCCAACCAGGTGACGGGAACGGCATCCGCGCTGCCGTTCCGTTTCGCGCCATGCGAATCCCTGCTCATTCAACATCCCCTGCAACACCGGATTCCCCTTGGTGTCGCAGGGTGAAGTTAATCTGAGCCTAAGAAACCCTTAAGGAAGGGTTAAGGGATCACGCGTCGACCCTCTCCGCCGCGGCATTCATATGCGCGGCGAAGCGTTCGAACAGGTAGAAACTGTCCTGCGGGCCTGGGCTTGCCTCGGGGTGGTATTGCACCGAGAAGACCGGCCGCTCGGTCATCCTGATCCCGCAATTGGACCCGTCGAACAGGGACACATGGGTCTCCATCACGCCGTCGGGCAGGGATTGGCTGTCGACGGCAAAGCCATGGTTCATCGACGTTATTTCAACCTTCCCGGTCTCGATGTCCTTGACCGGGTGGTTGGCGCCATGGTGGCCGTGGTTCATCTTGACCGTGCGGGCGCCCAAGGCGCGGGCCAGCATCTGGTGGCCAAGGCAGATGCCGAAAACGGGCATCTCGGTCTTGTCCAGAATGTCGCGAATCATCGGCACCGCATAATCGCCCGTCGCCGCAGGATCACCCGGCCCGTTGGACAGGAAAAGTCCGTCGGGGGCATGGGCCAGAACCTCTTCCGCCGTGGCGGTGGCGGGCAGAACGGTGACGTCGCAACCGGCAGAGGCCAGGCAGCGCAGGATGTTGCGTTTGGCGCCATAATCGATCGCCACGACCTTGTGCCGGGCGGCCTGCTGGCGGGTATAGCCCTCGGGCCAGGCCCACCGCATTTCGTCCCAGCGGTAGCTTTGCGCACAGGTCACGTCGCGCGCCAGGTCCATGCCTTCCAGCCCGGCAAAGCCGCGGGCGCGTGCGACGAGAGCCTCGACATCGAAGTTGCCGTCGGGGTCATGGGCAAGCGCGGCATGCGGCGCGCCCTGAGCGCGGATCGCGCGGGTCAGACGCCGAGTGTCGATGCCGCCGATGGCGATCCGGCCGCGTGCGGCGAGCCAGGCGCCCAGCGTATCAGCGGCACGCCAGTTGGACGGATCGGTCGGATTCCAGCGCACCACCATGCCCGCCGCCACGGGGTCCTGGGTTTCGTCATCCTCGGGGTTCACGCCGACATTGCCGACATGGGGAAAGGTGAAGGTCACGATCTGCCCGGCATAGGACGGGTCAGTCATGATTTCCTGGTAGCCCGTCATCGCGGTATTGAAACACAGTTCAGCCTCGGTCACGCCGGTGGCGCCGAAGCCGCGTCCGTGAAACAGGGTCCCGTCAGCGAGCGCCAGGCAGGCGGTCGGTTTCTGGCCATGGGTCATCGGCATCGGCTACATCCTTCCGGGGGGCAAATCGGTGCGACATCTATGCCCGTGCGCGCAGGCGGTCAAGGGGAGGGAGGGGGATTGCTGCGCTGCGGCAGTCCCTTGTCTCAGCCTGCCGTGCGGCGTATAACCAGAGGCTTTGATGCTACCGGAAGGGATACCGGGATGGAATTGCGCGAACGCGTGAATGTTGCGCTGAAGCAGGCAATGAAGGACCGTGCGACGGACCGGCTGAGCACGCTGCGGCTGATCAATGCCGCGATCAAGGATCGGGACATCGCTGTCAGGGCAGAGGGACGCGAGGATGGCGTCGACGATGCAGAGGTGTTGGCGATTCTCGGCAAGATGGTCAAGCAGCGCCAGGAAAGCGCCCGCGCCTACGAGGAAGGCGGTCGTATCGACCTTGCGGAGCGGGAACAGGCCGAGATCGCGGTGATCGAGGAATACCTGCCTCGCCAATTATCCGACAAGGAAGTGGCCCAGGCCATCGACACGGCCATTGCCGAGATCGGCGCCTCCTCCATCAGGGACATGGGAAAGGTCATGGGCGCGTTGAAGCAGCGGTACACCGGGCAGATGGATTTCGGCAGCGTGGGCGGCCGGGTAAAGGATCGGCTGACGGGCTGACTCTCCGGCGCTCGCCTCCCCCCCCGAGACTGTCCGGCATGGGCACGTCGCCTGATCTCGGGGCCTTCCAGCGGGCGGTCGGCCTTCAGCCCCGCGCCTCGGCCAGCCTTTCGCTCAGATCTTGGTAAAGGGCTTTGCGTTCGCCCTCTGCCAGAAACGCCCCGATCTCCACCGCCCGACCATTGCCATGCAGGGTGATGTAGTGCGGCACCGGTCCACCGGTGGGGTGCAGCGTGACCTGTGCCCAGTAGGGGTTGCAGCGCCATTCCCGGTCTTCGCCGCGCGGATCGTGGCGGGTCAGCGTGATCTCTGCGGCCTCCAGGGTCAGCACTTCGCGCAAGGCGCCGTCGCGGTAGGATCGCCGCAGTCCCCACCACAGCGCCGCCACCGCACCCATAGCGAAGGGCAGCAGCCCCCAAAGCGCGGCGCGGCCCAGCACTCCCAGCAGGGGCAGGGTGATCAGGGCAAAGAACAGCCCGATCACCATGGCGAACCCTCGGGGCGGCAGGGACCGGTGCGGTTGCAAGACAAGGCGATGCGCGCTTTCCCATCTGTAACTCATTGCCAATGTCGCCTTTCCCGCTGTCGGGGCAGGGGGCGCCGGCCGGTCTCCTTCGGGCGGAAAATACCGCCGCCGGAGGCGGATCCACGCTTGCGCCACGCGCCTCCCCGGATCTCGGGGCACCGTCCCTGCACCCGTCCTGATAGCATCACGTCCGCCATGTCTGCTGCCATGTCTGCCGTCACGTCTGGGCCCGCGCGCCGGGCCAGGCACCCCGGCCCCGCCACGAAAAAGGGGCGCCATTGGCGCCCCTTTTCCTGATCTGAACGGATCGGATCAATGGGCGTGGCCCTTGTCCCAATCCTCCTGCTTCGGCAGGGTTTCGAACGTATGTTCCGGCGGCGGGGACGGCAGGGTCCATTCCAGCGTGTCGGCATATTCGTTCCAGTAATTGTTCTCCGTCACCTTGGCACCACGGGTCAGCGAATAGATCACCACCCCGAAGAAGAAGACAAAGCTGGCGAAGGACAGGAAGGCGCCGATCGACGACCAGTAGTTCCAGACGGCAAAGCCTTCGGGGTAGTCGATGTAACGGCGCGGCATCCCCTGACGGCCCAGGAAGTGCTGCGGGAAGAACGTCAGGTTGGCCCCGATGAACATCGCCCAGAAGTGCAGCTTGCCGGCCCATTCGGGATATTGGCGACCGGTCATCTTGCCGAAGTAGAAGTAGATACCGGCAAAGATGGCGAAGATCGCGCCCAGTGACATCACATAGTGGAAGTGCGCCACGACATAATAGGTGTCGTGATAGGCCCGGTCGACCGGCGCCTGTGCCAGCACCACGCCGGTCACGCCGCCCACGGTGAACAGGAACAGGAACCCGAACGCCCAGAGCATCGGCGTCTTGAATTCGACAGAGCCGCCCCACATCGTGGCGATCCAGCTGAACACCTTTACCCCCGTCGGTACTGCGATGACCATCGTGGCCAGCATGAAGTAGCTCTGCTGGGTCAGGGACATGCCCACGGTGTACATGTGGTGCGCCCAGACGACAAAGCCCAGCACGCCGATCGCGATGATGGCCAGGACCATCGGCAGGTAGCCGAAGATCGGCTTCCGGGAGAAGGTCGCGATGACATGGCTGATGATGCCGAAGCCGGGGAGGATGATGATATACACCTCCGGGTGGCCGAAGAACCACAGGATGTGCTGGTAGAGGATCGGGTCACCGCCGCCGGAGGGCTGGAAGAACGTCGTCCCGAAGTTCCGGTCGGTCAGCAGCATGGTGATGGCGCCGGCCAGAACGGGCAGGGCCAGCAGGATCAGCCATGCGGTGACGAAGATCGACCAGGAGAACAGGGGCACCTTGAACAGGGTCATGCCGGGGGCACGCATGTTCAGGAAGGTGGTGATCATGTTGATCGCGCCAAGGATGGAGGACGCCCCGGAGACGTGGACCGCGAAGATGGCCAGGTCCATGGAGAAGCCCGCCTCGGACGTGGACAGCGGCGGGTAGAGCACCCAGCCCACGCCGGAACCGAGCTGGTCATTGCCGCCCGGCGCCAGCAGGGAGGCGACGCCCAGGCCGACGCCCGCGACATACATCCAGAACGACAGGTTGTTCATCCGCGGGAACGCCATGTCCGGCGCGCCGATCTGCAACGGCATGAAGTAATTGCCGAACCCGCCGAAGAGGGCAGGGATCACGACGAAGAACATCATGAGGACACCGTGATAGGTGATCATCACGTTCCAGAGGTGCCCGTTTGGTGTACATGCCGCATCGGAGGCGAAGAAACGTGCGCCTTCCAGGCACATGAACTGAACGCCGGGATGCATCAGCTCCATGCGCATGTAGACGGTGAACATCACCGAGATCAGACCCGCGACTGCGGCGACGATCAGGTAGAGAATCCCGATGTCCTTGTGGTTCGTGGACATGAACCAACGGGTGAAGAACCCGCGATTGTCCTCATGCCCATGGCCGTGAATGGCTGCGTCCGCCATATCTCGCCTCCTGCTAGAATTGGCCGGAAGGCAGCCGAGGCCGCCCCTTTCCCGAATTATGCGTCTTCTAGGATGTCACAGGCCCGTGGGCAATGACAGGATTTGACGAACACCCACCAAATTTGTCGCACCCCACGTCGCGCCCCGCAAAGCGGGGTGCGACGCGCTCCCTGTATCCTTTGGGGTTGCCTAACGTCGCGCCCCGCAAAGCGGGGTGCGACGCGCATTCCAAATCCCGTTTCGTTCTCAAACGTCGCGCCCCACAAAGCGGGACGCGACGCGCGCCCGGAATGCCAGTTTTTCCCCTCACAGGTCGCCTCTCTCCCCACGGAGCGGAACGCGACAGGGCCATCCGGGCAGATCAGCCCCGGCCACGCGGCACCCCCGATCCCCTTGAAACACTGCTTCAGGGTCCGCTCTGACCGCAAGGATCAACGGCGGCCGAAGCTTTCGCCAGGCCACCGTTTCATCATCGTCTCAATTGCCGCGCCGCGCTCTGCGGCCGGAGCGGGGTCACTCGCTGGCCTGGGCATCCCGGGCCGTGTCCTCCATCGCGGGCGCGTCGGAGAAGGTCGCCAAGAAGGCGGCGACATCCTGGGAATTCTTGCGCATCTTGAAGGTCATCTTCGACTTGGCCGACGAATCGTCCAGATAGGCCCTGAGGAAGGCGCGCGGGTCTTCGGCGTATTCGGCAAGGTTCGTGGTGTCCCAGACCAGCCCGGCCGCACCCGCTGCGGCCAGATCGTTGCCATAGCGGAAATCGGTGCTGGCGGCCTGGCGTCCGATCACGCCATGCAGATTCGGACCGGTGCGCCCGCCCTTGACGAAGGTTTCGTCATCGGTGGCAATCTGGTGGCAGGATTTGCACTTGCGAAATTCCTTCTCGCCCTTGGCGGCGTCGCCGGTGGCGTGGCTCTCTGCCAGGGCGGGGGTGGCGAGGGCCAGAAGGGCTGCGGCGATGGATGCGAGGCGGGTCATGTGGCTTCCTTTTCGACGTCAGGGGGCTGCGGGCGCGAGATGTCCGTTGCGATGACGTTAACGCAGCCCCGCTGACCGCAACAGGGCGCGCGCGCTGGTGAATTGTCGCAGCCCTCAGCCGAAGACCCGGACAAAGCTGCGCTGCAACGCGGCGTCGAGATCCGCCATGCTGACAGGCAGGCCCAGGTCCACCAGGCTGGTCACGCCATGTTCGCGGATGCCGCAGGGCACGATGCCGGAGAAATGCTCCAGTTCCGGTTCGACATTGATGGAAATGCCGTGAAAGCTGACCCATTTGCGCAACCGGATGCCGATGGCGGCGATCTTGTCCTCGGCGGGGGTGCCGTCGGGCAGGGGCGGTCTGTCAGGCCGGGTTATCCAGACCCCGACGCGCCCTTCCCGAATTTCGCCGCGCAGCCCGAACTCGGCCAATGTTTCAATCACCCAGGCTTCCAGTTGCTGGACAAAAGCGCGCAGGTCGCGCCCGCGCCGCGTCAGGTCCAGCATCACGTAGACCACCCGCTGTCCGGGACCGTGATAGGTGTATTGCCCGCCGCGCCGCGCCTCGAAAACCGGGAACCGGCCCGGATCGGTCAGATCCTCCCGCCGGGCGGAGGTGCCGGCGGTATAAAGCGGCGGATGCTCCAGCAGCCAGACCAGTTCCCCGGCGGTCCCGGCGATGATGGCATCCACGCGGGCCTCCATCTGCGCCAACGCCGTGACGTAGTCTGTCAGACCGGGGGAATGATGCCATTCGGGCACGGGCGGGACCGGGGAAGCAGGGACTTCGGGGGGCGGGGAGACGGTCATGAGGGGGCTTTCCGACAAAATGACGCGAACCGGCGCCAAAACCGTTCCGCAGTGCGGGCGATTCGGGCTAGACTGATTCCCGGATTTGATTGCGAGTTTCGTCTATATTTCTACCCGGAGAGAAAGCCATGTTCAAAAAACCTGTTCACGTCGCCACCGCAGCGGTATTTCTGGCGACCAGCCCGGTCGCGGGCATGGCGGACAATATCGGGGCGGCCATCGTCGGCGGCATCATCGGCGGTGCGCTGATCAACGAGGCGGCGAAGAACCGGCGCGTCACCCGCTCCACCACCACCACGCGCAGCAGCAGCGGCGTCAGCTCTGCCACCCGGGCGCAGAATCGCGAGACGCAGACCGCGCTGAATTACTTCGGCTTTCCCGCCGGCACGCCTGACGGCGTGCTGGGCCGCCGCTCGCGGGAGGCGGTTTCGGGCTACCAGCACCACATGGGCTTTCCGGTCACCGGTCGCCTGCAACCGCATGAACGGGAGATGCTGGTCAGTTTCTACACCCGCGCCCAGTTGGGCGGCGCTGACGTGACCCGCGCCATTCAGCGCCATCCCGACGGGGTGCGCAGCCTGCTGGTCTCCTGGCGCGATGAACGGATGGGCGTGCGCACGCGCAGCGCCCATGGCGGCATGGGCTATCCGGGCCTGCCGCTTGAAGTGTCCGACGCCGTCGATGAAATCGCGCAAAGCACCGAACCCTCGCCGGAGCAGCTGTTGCAGCGCGCCGGGTTCATCCAGACGGCTGACCTGAATGGCGACGGCAAGAACGATTACGTCATCGACACCTCGGTCACCGGTTCGACCTTCTGGTGCGGTCAGACCGAATGCGCGACAATGCTGTTCACCTCCTCCGGGGGCGACAGCTACGAGCGTCACCAGTTCCAGTACAAGCGCAACGCCCAGCTGTCGAACAAGGTCGAAGTGGCGATGTTCGACTGCAATCGCACCCGGTGCGAATTGCTGGATCCGTTGACCCAGCCGGTGCCCGTGGCCGCCCCCGCGCCCCGGCCCGCCGCGCCCGCGCAGCCGCCGGTCTTTGCCGCGCAGCAGGCTCCCGCCGCCGGGCTGCCGGTCTTCGGCGCCGCCCCGGCGGCAACACCCTCGCTGGCCAGCCATTGCTCCAAGGTCAACCTGATGACCACCGGCAATGGCGGGTTCGTCACCGCGGCCAACCTGACCGATCCCTACCTGGCCCTGAACGAGCAATTCTGCCTGACCCGCACCTACGCCATCGCCCGCGGGGAGGAACGGGTGCGCGCCCTGCAAGGCGTCACCCAGGCGCAGGTGGACGCGCAATGCGACGGCTTTGGCCCGGCGCTGGCCGGCCAGGTGGCCCAGTTGGGCAGTACCCCGGCCCCCGCGATGCAGGGGGAATTGCGCAAGTTCGTCCTGACAACCAACATGTCGGTGGAGCAGATGCAGACGACCGGTGCGGTCTGCCTTTACTCCGGGTACCGCCGCGACAAGATGGAGGTCGCCCTGGGTGCTGCCCTGCTGCTGATCGGCGCGGGAGAGACGCCCTATGCGGAGCTGATCGCCCATCACCTTCAACAGGGCTTTGGCACCGCGCAATCGGCCGAGCTGGCCATGGGCTGGTATGACGTGGCGCTGACCGCGCTGGATGGCGGGGCCACGCCGGTCTTTGCCGTCGGCCAGTCCGACCGGGCCAGCCTGCTGCGCGCGGCTGTCTCCGGCGGGACCGCAGCCGGGGCCATGCAATCGGTGCCGGCATCGGCCAGCGGCGCATCGCTGCCGACCTTCTCGCTGGAGTGAACGGGCCAACGGCCGGTTTCGCGGGGCGCCTTCGGGCGCCCCGTTCGCTTTCGCCAGGACGCCCGTGTCGATGCCGGGGCGCGGGCACGGCGCGGCGCCCGCTGCGAAATTTCGCCGCTCGCCGGCCCGTTTTCCCCTTCACAACGGCGCCGCAGGGCGATATAGCCGCCCCCACCTGCTGGGTCACGTGCGGTCGTGGCGGAATGGTAGACGCGCAGCGTTGAGGTCGCTGTGGGGTAACACCCGTGGAAGTTCGAGTCTTCTCGACCGCACCAGGCAGGCAAAGCCGAACGGGCGCCGGCGATGCGCTCCGGCCTCGGTATTTCCGGTTTTCCGGCATCGCATGATTTCACCGTGATCGGGCAGTGCCCGCATCCCCGCAATCGTGCCCGTCTTCGCCGATTTCCCCCATTTCTCAGGTGGATGCGCCAGCAAGCCGATCGCCATGACACCTCCCCGGCTGCCCGGCCATTGCCACCGGGAGCCGCTACCGGAAGCGTCGCCTAGCCGGTGGTCACGAATTCGATCTCACCCCCGCCCAGCCGCACGGCGGACAGGCGGCCGGTCGCATAGGCGCCGGTGTCGATGGCGATGCGACCCTGCGTCGCCTCGGGGTGGTCGACGATGGTGTGCCCGTGCACTACCCATGTTCCGTCGCGGCGCGGTTGCCGGGCAAAGGCGCGATGCCCCCACAGCAGCGACCGCAGGTTCTGCTCTTCGATCGGAGTGCGGGGATCGGCGCCGGCATGGACAACGGCGACATTGCCGGTCAGCACGAAATGCGGCAGGCCGCGCAGCCAGGCGGTCAACACGGGGCCCATCGCCTCCAGCAGGTCATCGCGCACGCGGCGCAGCCCCTCGGCGGACATGGTCTGGCTGACACCCATGACCCCGAAACTGGCCAGGGTCTGCAAACCGCCATAGTTCAGCCAGCGCCCGCCGCCATCCTCCGGAGCGTCCAGGAACCGGATCATCATTTCCTCGTGGTTGCCCAGCAGGCACAACAGGTCCGGCCGCTCCAGCAGGTAGCGCAGGACATCGGCGCTGTTCTCCCCCCGATCCACGTAGTCGCCCACCAGCATCTTGGGCACATCGGGGTCTAGCCTGGCCAAAAGCTCCTCCAGCAGGTCGATGCGGCCATGCACATCGCCAATGGCGTAGAAGGCCTGCTCCGGTTCCGGGGGGGGCATTTTGTCCACGTCAGGGCGCGCACCATCGAATAACTTGTTCACCGTTTCCGTCGTCCTGATTCTGCGTCTGCCGCGCTGGAACGCGGCGGATTTAATGTCATTGTCACCGGTTCAGAGCCCACAATCTAGCGTCTCTGGCTGACAAGCTGAAGTCGTGCAGTAGCCCCCTGCGTGCCGGTGTTGCAAAGGAAAGCGTCGCATCTGGGCGGGTTCTTGCCATTTTGGTCCGTATTTTTCGCGATGCTTTGCAGTGGGTTGCGAGGCAGGGCGGCGAAACTCGCCGCGTTCCTTTGCAGCTTAACCCTTTGTTTCCATTTGCAGAGGATACTTTGCCGCCATGGCGCCTGGCCGTGCATTTTCCCCGGGTGCCCGGGGTTGGCGGGCGACAGGCCGGATTGTTGACTGCGCTGCGGAGATGGGCAGGTAAGAATGATGTGATCGACTGCAAAACGCGCGTTCTGGGGCCCGCTCCGGCCCTGACCGGGGGAGGGGCGGCGGGGCTTGCGGAATGCCTTTCCGCTTGCATTCCGTCAGGCAATGCGGATGTTTTCGCCAGATTGCGGTGCAGCTTCAGGAGATCCCCATGACCGACCCTTCCCCGAACTCCAAGCTGGAAGACACCCTGACCCCGATCCTGGATGTTGAGCGGATCGAGGAGGATTTCTACCGCGGCATCGCAACCCCGAACGGACGCGGGCGCAGCTTTGGCGGACAGGTGATCGCCCAGGCCTTGATGGCGGCGACCCACACGGTGGAGCCGGAGCGGGCGAACCATTCCCTGCATGCATATTTCATGCGTCCGGGCGATGCCTCGCAGCCGGTGCTCTACCAGGTGGAGCGTGACATGGATGGCCGCAGCTTTGCCACCCGCCGGGTTGTGGCGATCCAGAATGGCAAGCCGATCCTGAACATGGCGGCGTCCTTTCAGTTGCAACAGCAGGGACGCGGCCACCAGGACGATTTCCCCGCCGACGTGCCGGGTCCCGAGGGGCTGAAGAACGAACACCAGCTGGCGGAGGACCATGCCGACAAGCTACCCGAAGGGTACAAGGCCTTTCTCCGCTGGAATCGCCCGATCGAGATCCGGCCGGTGGGCACATTTCCGCCCTTTGACATGACTCCCCGCAAGGGAGAACACTATCGCTGGATCCGCGCCAAGGTGCACCTGCCTGACGATCCCGCCCTGCATCGTGCGGCGTTGGCCTATACCTCGGACATGGGGCTGCTGGGATCGGCTCTGGTGGCGCATGGGCTGGGCTTTGCCTCGAAGGAGGTCAAGGTCGCCTCGCTCGATCATGCGCTGTGGCTGCACGACGATTTCCGCATGGACGAATGGCTGCTCTATACTATGGAAAGCCCTTGGACCGGCGGCGGCCGGGGGATGACGCGGGGCAAGATCTTTACCCGTGATGGCCGCATGGTTGCCTCCGTCGCGCAGGAGGGGCTGCTGCGTATCGGCTGACAGCCGCCCCGCCCGGTTGCCTCCGCCCAGCGGCGGCGTCCCGCCCTCATCCCTCGCGCCGGGGGCGCCGTGTCGGGCGCTCCGATCAAGTGGCGCGGGTGGCGGTTTCGATCCCGTCGATGATCCGCGTGTTCAGCGCGGGGGGGATGTTGTGGCCCATGCCCTCGATCTCGATCAGTGTCGCGTGGGATATCTGCGCGGCAGTGTCGCGACCGCCGGTCACAGGAACCAGCGGATCGTCGACACCATGGATCACCGTGACCGGAATGGTCAGGCGCGACAGTTCTGCCCGGCGGTCGCGAGTGGCCAGGATCGCGGCATACTGGCGGGTAAAGCCGGTGGGATGCCAGGACCGGTCCAGATCGGCCGCCGCGCCGCGCCGCACGTCCTGCGCGGGCACGGGATACCCCGGCGAGCCGATGACCCCGTTCAACGCAACGATCGCATCCAGAAACCCGTCGCGGTCGCTCATCGGGTCGGGCTTGGGCCGGGTCAGGGCGGCGCGGGCCTCCGGCGTGCCGGCGGGCAGGTCGGCATTGCCGGTGTTGGAGAAGATGGAGGTCAGCGACAACACTCGCGCTGGGTGTTCGATGGCCACCAGCTGCGCGATCATCCCGCCCATCGAGGCACCCACCACATGGGCCTGCGCGATCCCCAATGCGTCGAGAAGTCCGACCACATCCGCCGCCATGTCAGACAGGGAATAGGGCAGGTCCTGGGGCAGGCCCTCGGCCTTGCGGCGCAGCACCTCGGCGAAGTCGGGTTCGCCATGTTCGGTGAACTTGGTGCTCAGCCCGATGTCGCGATTGTCCATGCGGATCACGCGGTAGCCGCGCCCGGCCAGCTCGGCGACAAAGGGATCGTACCAACGCGTCGACTGGGTGCCGACGCCCGAAATCAGCACCATGGGCGCGCCATCCTCCGGCCCGGTGATGTCGTGGTAGATTTCGATCCCGTTGGCGTTGATCGTCGGCATGTCGGTTCCTCTTGCACTGGGCGCGGCGGGCAGGGCCGCGCGGCGATCCTATACCGGATGGCGGTCGGGGCGGAAGTGGCTGCTCAGCCGCCCAGCGGATAGCGTGCCACCAGGTGGAACCGCCCGGCGTCGTCCTCGCCGACCAGGCACAGGCTGTCGATGCGGCAGGGCCCGGACAGCAGCGGTGTCAGAAACGGCTGCAACGTGTCGAGCAGGGTTTCCGCCTCCCCCTCTGTCAGCTTGCCGCTGAGGGTCAGGTGAAAGCGAAAGTCCTCCAGAACATAGGGATAGCCCCAGCGGATCAGCATCTCCTCCTGCCGGGCGGACAAGCCGGCGGCACGGCGGCGGGCCAGTTCCGCCATCGGGGCGGGGGCGCGGAAGGTGTCCAGACCCGTCACCATGCGCGCCGCGAGAGCGTTCAGCGCCGTGGTCTCTCCTCTGGGCACCAGCGCCAGGAACCGGCCCAACCGCGCGAGGGCCAACCCGTCCAGAACCACCGGCCTGGTCTCGGCGCACAGGGCGGCAATGGCGCGGTCCAGGGTGGCGGGATCCGTACCTTCGGTCAGGCGGAACGGCGGCTTTACCGTGCCGTGAAACCCGTATTTGCGCGGCGACGCTGTCAGGTCCGCCACCGGGCGGGGCAGGTCGGGGACCTCAGGGTGGCAACGCCCTTCACCCGCAACGGCGTCCCAACCCAGCCAGGCGGCCCCAAAATCGGCCAGCGGCCCCGGTTCGGGCATGTAGTATATGGCGTAGCGGTTGAATTCCGGCATTCGGGTAACTCCTGAGGCAGCACGGGGCCGCGTTTCGGTCGCGTTCCACCAGATAGGGCCAGCCATGTGGCGGCGCCATGACAACCTGTCCCGCGTGGTGGCCGCGTCTTTACAACTCCGGGTTTTCCGCCTCTATTCCCGGCAAATCAGGAGGACGGAATGGATATGAATTTTGGGATGCGGGAGGAAAACCGCAAGCTGCTGGACCGGGTCGCGGCAATGGTGCGTGACGAGATAGCGCCGCTGGCCGATGCCTACGCGGCCGAGGTCGCGAAGGGCGACCGCTGGACCTTTACCGACCGCCAGACCGAGATCCTGGAGGGGCTGAAAGCCAAGGCCAAGGCTGAAGGGCTGTGGAACTTCTGGCTGACCGACAGCGCGCGCGGCTTTGGCCTGTCAACGGTGGAATATGCCCATTTCGCCCAGGAGAT
Organism: Pseudooceanicola aestuarii; assembly: GCF_010614805.1. Taxonomy (NCBI): domain Bacteria; kingdom Pseudomonadati; phylum Pseudomonadota; class Alphaproteobacteria; order Rhodobacterales; family Paracoccaceae; genus Pseudooceanicola; species Pseudooceanicola aestuarii. Next base: position 103,303 of record NZ_JAAFZC010000001.1, on the reverse strand, counting down.
GGGCAAGACCCCGCTGGGCGCGGAGGTGTTCAACTGCGCCGCTCCCGACACCGGCAACATGGAGGTGCTGGAACGCTACGGCACGGACAAGATGAAGGAGCAATGGCTGAAGCCGCTGCTCGCCGGGGAAATCCGGTCGGCCTATGTGATGACAGAGCCCAATGTCGCCTCCTCCGACGCGACGAATATCTCCATGTCCTGCGTGCGGGACGGCGATACCTATGTGCTGAACGGCGAAAAGTGGTGGATTTCCGGCGCCGGCGATCCGCGCTGCAAGATCTATATCGTCATGGTCAAGACCGGCGATGATGACGCGCCGCGGCACCAGCGGCATTCCCAGATCGTGGTCCCTGCCGGCACGCCGGGGATCGAGATCCTGCGCCCGATGCAGGTCTACGGCCATGACGACGCGCCGCATGGTCACATGCACATGCGGTTCACCGATGTGCGCGTCCCGGCGGAAAACCTGTTGCTGGGCGAGGGGCGCGGTTTCGAAATCAGCCAGGGGCGGCTTGGTCCGGGGCGGATCCACCATTGCATGCGCGCCATCGGCCAGGCCGAAGCGGCGCTGGAACTGCTGTGCCGCCGGTCGCTGGAAAAGGAGGCGTTCGGCAAGAAGCTGGCGCATCTGGGCCAGAACTACGACATCATTGCCGAATGCCGGATGGAGATCGAGCAGGCTCGCCTGTTGTGCCTCAAGGCTGCGTGGATGATGGACCAGGGCGATGCGCGCGCTGCCGCGCCGTGGATCTCGATGATCAAGACAGTGGCACCGCGCATGGCGCTGAAGGTGATCGACGAGGCGTCGCAGATGCATGGCGCCGAGGGGATCTCGCAGGATCAGCCGCTGGCGCATATGTGGACCCATGTGCGCACGCTGCGCCTGGCCGATGGTCCCGATGCGGTGCACCGCCGCCAGATCGCCCGGAACGAGCTGCGCAAGTACACGCAGGAAAAGGTCTGACCCCGGCTCAGGCTGGAATGTGTTGACAGACAGGGCGCCCTGCGGGGCGCCCTTTTTCCTTGGCGGAACGGCACGTCGCGACGGCGCGCGGGCCATCAAACTGGGTTGCCTGCCCTTGCAGCCGCCGGGGGGCGATACTAAGACTCTATGGACGCCTGGTCGTTGGGGACCGGGCGGGCAGCAAAAGGCAGGCGAACAATGCGCGATCCGGTGGAAACCTACATGAATCTCGTCCCCATGGTGGTGGAGCAGACCAGCCGCGGCGAACGGGCCTACGACATCTTCTCGCGCCTGCTGAAGGAGCGGATCATCTTCGTCTCCGGCCCGATCCATGACGGCATGTCCAGCCTGATCGTGGCCCAGCTTCTGCACCTGGAGGCGGAGAACCCGAAGAAAGAGATTTCGATGTATATCAACAGCCCCGGCGGTGTCGTGACCGCGGGCCTGTCGATCTACGACACGATGCAATACATCAAGCCCAAGGTCGCCACGCTGGTGATCGGTCAGGCGATGTCCATGGGCTCCCTCCTGCTGGCGGGCGGGGAACACGGCATGCGGTCCTCCCTGCCGAATTCGGAGGTGATGGTGCACCAGCCCTCCGGCGGGTATCAGGGTCAGGCGACGGACATCCTGATCCACGCCGAGCACACGATCAAGCTGAAGGAGCGGCTGAACCGCATCTACGTGCGCCATACCGGCCAGACCTACGAGGACGTGGTGGACGCGCTGGAGCGGGACCGCTTCATGACCCCCGAGGAAGCCCGTGACTGGGGTCTGATCGACCAGATCGTCGAGAACCGCGCCAAGGATGGCGGCGAGGAATGACCCCTCGGACCGGGCGCATTTCCGCGATTCATGACGCATTTTTGACGTTGTGACTGCGGTGGTGCTGCCCTAGTCTGGCGGGCAAGTCGGGGCTATCGGGCGTCCCGATGCAAGAAAGCGGCCCGTCAAGGGCGAAAGGTTGTGATATGGCGACGAATTCCGGCGGCGACAGCAAGAACACCCTCTATTGCAGCTTCTGCGGCAAAAGCCAGCACGAGGTTCGCAAGCTGATCGCCGGTCCCACCGTGTTCATCTGCGATGAATGCGTCGAATTGTGCATGGACATCATCCGGGAAGAGACGAAGAGCACCGGGTTGAAATCCTCCGAAGGGGTGCCGACCCCGCGGGAAATCTGCGATGTTCTGGATGATTACGTGATCGGTCAGGGCACTGCGAAACGCGTGCTGTCTGTGGCGGTGCACAACCATTACAAGCGCCTCAACCACGCCCAGAAGGGCGGGGATATCGAGCTGGCGAAATCGAATATCCTGCTGATCGGCCCGACCGGCTGCGGCAAGACGCTGCTGGCCCAGACGCTGGCGCGGATTCTGGATGTGCCATTCACCATGGCCGATGCGACCACGCTGACAGAGGCCGGTTACGTCGGGGAGGATGTGGAAAACATCATCCTGAAATTGCTTCAGGCCTCGGAATACAATGTCGAGCGCGCGCAGCGCGGCATCGTCTACATCGACGAGGTCGACAAGATCACCCGCAAGTCCGAGAACCCGTCGATCACCCGCGATGTCTCGGGCGAGGGTGTGCAACAGGCCCTGCTGAAGCTGATGGAGGGCACCGTCGCCTCTGTCCCGCCGCAGGGCGGGCGCAAGCATCCGCAGCAGGAATTCCTGCAAGTGGACACGACCAACATCCTGTTCATCTGCGGCGGCGCCTTTGCCGGGTTGGACAAGATCATCGCCGCGCGCGGCAAGGGCTCTGCCATGGGCTTTGGCGCCGATGTGCGGGACAATGACGACCGTGGCGTGGGCGAATTGTTCACCGAGCTTGAGCCCGAGGATCTGCTGAAATTCGGGCTGATCCCGGAATTCGTCGGTCGTCTGCCCGTTCTGGCCACGCTTGAGGATCTGGACGAAGATGCGCTGGTCACCATTCTGACCCAGCCCAAGAATGCGCTGGTCAAGCAATACCAGCGCCTGTTCGAGCTGGAAGACGTGCAACTGACCTTTACCGACGATGCACTGTCTGCCATCGCGGGTCGCGCGATCGAGCGGAAGACCGGCGCACGGGGCCTGCGCTCCATCCTGGAGGATATCCTGTTGAACACGATGTTCGATCTTCCGGGGATGGACGAGGTGGAGGAAGTCGTGGTCAACGAGGAGGCAGTTACCTCCGACGCGGCACCATTGATGATCTATACCGACGCCAAGAAAGACAGCGCCAGCGCCGGGTGACCCACCTGTCATGGCAAGGTTTCGGGGCCCGTGCGGAAACGCGCGGGCCTTTTTGCATGGCGGGGGTGGCTCCAGCCGCACGGATGGCGCAGGATCGCGACGACAGGGCAGGGAGGACAGACATGTCACATCAGCGCATCCGTTCGGGCGGGGAATTCGAGCCAAAGGCAGGCTATTGCCGCGCCGTCGTCACCGAGGACGGCTGGGTCCATGTCGCAGGGACTGTGGGGGTGGATCATGCCACCGGCCACCTGCCTGACGATGTGACCGAACAATGCGCCAATGCCCTGCGCATCATCGCGGTGGCGTTGGAACAGGCCGGCGCGCGCATGGCCGATGTGGTGCGGGTGCACTACATCCTGCCGGAACGGGCGGATTTCGAACCCTGCTGGCCGCAATTGCGCGCCGCCTTCGGCGATGCGCCGCCGGCCGCCACCATGATCCAGGCCGGCCTGCTGGACGCGGCCATGAAGATCGAGATCGAGGTGACGGCGAAGATCCCCGCGCAGGGTTGAACCGGTGCCCTTGGCACTGGACCTCGGCGTCCCGATACGCCATATCGGGGGAGGATTATCCGGAGGCGTCCATGGGCATTCTGAACACCCTTCTCAAGGCGGTCACCTGGTGGCACGGCGCAACGCTGAACACCCGTCTCTATACGTGGCGGCGCGGCGAGAAGGTCGGCGAGGATGAGAACGGCAACAGCTTCTACCGGTCCCGCGACGGGAAGCGGCGGTGGGTCATCTACAACGGCGAGGCCGAGGCCAGCCGGATCGGCCCCGATTGGCATGGCTGGCTGCACCACACCTACAGCGAATTGCCCAGCGAACGCCCGCTGGTCCACAAGACCTGGGAAAAGCCGCATCTGGCGAACCTGACCGGCACGCCTCTGGCCTATGCCCCGGCCGGATCCATCCGCCGGGAAGAGCCGGCGCCACGGGCCGATTACGAGGCCTGGAGCCCGGAGTAACCGCCGCGCGCCGGACCTTGAGCTTTGGCAGTCGGGGGTGATCCGGCGGGCGGGCGCCTTTGGGGAAATGCCTGCCGGTGTGCTGGCACGCGCCGGGGTGGAACCCGTTCCGAGGGGCTGACATGAACGCGGAAACAGCAAGCAGTCGAAAGGCGCAGGCAGATGTCGCATAGCAGCGCGGAAATCGTCACAGGTGGCGTGGTCCTGGCCATAGCCGCCGGGTTTCTCCTTTATGCCGGGCAGGTCACGGGCCTGTCGGGCGGAGGTAACAGCTATCCGCTGTCTGCCTCCTTCCGCTCAGCCGAAGGGGTCAGCGTCGGCACCGATGTGCGGCTGGCAGGCGTGAAGGTCGGCGCGGTCACCGGCATCGACCTGGACGCCGAAACCTTTCGCGCGCGCACCGCCTTTACCGTGCGGGACGGCGTGGACATCCCAGATGACAGCCAGGTTGTGATCTCTTCCGAAGGGCTGCTGGGCGGCAATTTCGTGGAGATCATGCCCGGCGGATCGCCCTTCAACTACGCCGCCGGTGACGAGGTTCTGGATACCCAGGGCGCGGTCAGCCTGATTTCGCTGATGTTGAAATTCGTCTCTGGCGGCAGCGAATGATCCGCGCCGCGTTCCTGTCCCTGCTGCTGGGCGCCGCCGCAGCCCCCCTGCCGGCGCAGGAGGACGTAAGCCTGGCGCCCGGTGCCACCCTGCGCGCGATGGACAAGATCAATGCCGAGACACAGGATTTCGACCTGATCGCCGGCGGTCTTGCCCGGATGGGCAATCTGGAAATCACCCTGCGCGAATGCCGCTTCCCAGAAGGGAACCCGGCCGGCGATGCCTATGCCTATCTCGATATCGTGGAGACGGGGCGGGGCGAGGGCGACAGCACCATCTTCAGTGGCTGGATGATCGCGTCGTCACCGGCGCTGAACGCGCTGGACCACTTCCGCTATGACGTCTGGGTTCTGCGCTGCAACACGCTGTGAACCGATTGCCGGATCGACGGGTCATTGAAATCCGCCGGACGGCGCAGCGCCTCCGCCAGGCGGGCGTGATATTCGGCGCGCCGGATCTCCACCGCGCCCAGTGAGGCCAGGTGCGAGGTGATGAACTGGGTATCGAACAGGCTGTAGCCGGCCTGCGCCAGCCGATCCACCAGCCAGGCCAGCGCGATCTTCGATGCGTCACGGCGGCGGGAGAACATGCTTTCCCCAAAAAACGCCCCGCCGATGGAAACCCCGTAGGCGCCGCCGATCAGGGCACCCTCCAGGTCCCGCACCTCGACCGAATGGGCATGACCGCTGTCGAACAGGGTCTGGTAGATGGTGGTGATCTCGTCGTTGATCCAGGTCTCTGCCCGGTCCGCGCAGCCGGTGATAACGGCGGCGAAATCACGATCCGTGGTCACGGTGTAATCCGGCCGCCGGATAGCACGTGCCAGCGACCGGGAAATGCGGAACCCCTCCAGTGGAAAGATTCCGCGGCGCCGGGGATCTACCCAGAAGATATTGGGGTCATCGCGGCTTTCGGCCATCGGGAAGATCCCGGTCATATACGCCTGAAGCATCAGCTCCGGCGACAGTCCGGGCTCCCGATCCTTCATCCCGGCGTCCCCCTTGCGGGCCGGAGATCTACCCGTAGGTGGTCTCCAGCCATTTTTCCAACCAGTGAATGTTGTATTGGCCAGCCCTGATATCCGGCTCTTCCAGCAGGGCGGAGAACAGCGGCAAGGTGTTTTCCACACCGTCGATGATCAATTCGCCCAGTGCGCGGTGCAGGCGGGCCAGCGCCTCGTCCCGATCCCGGCCATGCACGATCAGCTTGCCGATCATGCTGTCGTAATAGGGCGGGATCGCATAGCCGTCATACAGCGCGCTGTCCATCCGTACGCCCAGCCCGCCCGGGGCATGAAAGGCGGTGATGCGGCCGGGGCGGGGCGCGAAATCCGGCAGGCGTTCGGCATTGATCCGAACCTCGATCGCGTGGCCGTTGATTGTCAGGTCGTCCTGCGCAAAGGACAGTGGCAGCCCTTCGGCGATGCGGATCTGTTCGCGCACGAGGTCGACGCCGAAGATCGCCTCCGTCACCGGATGTTCGACCTGAAGGCGGGTGTTCATCTCGATGAAGTAGAATTCGCCATTCTCGTACAGGAATTCGATCGTGCCAGCGCCGGAATAGTTGATCCGGGCCACGGCATCGGCGCAGACCTTGCCGATCTGTGCGCGTTCCTCGGCAGTGATGGAGGGGCCGGGGGCCTCTTCCAGCACCTTCTGGTGGCGCCGTTGCAGGGAACAATCGCGTTCGCCCAGATGGACGGCATTGCCCTTGCCGTCGCCAAACACCTGAATTTCGATGTGGCGCGGCGTGGTCAGGTATTTCTCTATATAGACTTCATCGTTGCCGAATGCGGCCTTGGCCTCTGACCGGGCGGTCTGGAAGGCGCTGTCCATGTGGGCGGCGTCCTTGGCCACCTTCATGCCGCGCCCACCGCCGCCAGCGGTGGCCTTCACGATGACCGGATAGCCGATTTCCGCACCGATGCGGCGCGCGGCCTCCAGGTCGGGCACCCCGCCATCAGAACCGGGGACACAGGGCACGCCCAGGTCCTTCATGGTGTCCTTGGCGGTGATCTTGTCGCCCATGACGCGGATGTGTTCCGCCGTCGGGCCGATGAAGGTCAGGCCGTGATCCTCGACGATCTGCACGAAAGCGGCGTTTTCCGACAGGAAGCCGTAGCCGGGATGGATCGCCTGGGCGCCGGTGACTTCGCAGGCCGCGATGATGGAAGGGATGGACAGGTAGCTGTCCACGCCGGCGGGGGGGCCGATACAGACGCTTTCATCCGCCATCCGCACATGCATGGCATCGGCATCGGCGGTGGAATGCACCGCGACGCTGCGAATGCCCATCTCGCGCGCGGCGCGAATGACCCTCAGGGCGATTTCGCCACGGTTGGCGATCAGAATTTTTTCGAACATGCCAGGCCTATTCGATGATCATCAGCGGCGCGCCATATTCGACGGCGGCCTTGTCCTCGATCAGGATCCGCTTGACGGTGCCGGACCGGGGCGCGGGGATGTGGTTCATGGTCTTCATCGCCTCGACGATCAGCAGGGTGTCGCCTTCGGAGACCTGGCTGCCGACGGAGACGAAGCTGGGCGCGCCCGGTTCGGGTTGCAGGTAGACCGTGCCCACCATGGGCGAAGTAACCGCGCCCGGATGATCCGCGGGATCGTCCGAAGGGGCGGCGGCGGCGGCGGTCGGGGCCGCTGTGGGGGCGGCGAGGGCCGCGGGCGCTGCCGCCGGGGCGGGGGCCGCGATCTGAACGGCCGTCTCGCCCTTGCGGGCGACGCGGACATTCAGGCTGTCATCCTTGCCGTAGTCCCGTTTGACTTCCAGTTCCGTCAGATCGTTCTTGCGCAGAAGTTCTGCCAGTGCCTTGATAAAGGCGACGTCGGCGTCGTGCGTCTCGTTCGTCATGCTTGTCCTCTGGCTGCGATGGCGCGTCCGGGGCGCCCTGTCCGCTGTGTCGGGACGCTTATATGCGATGAGAGCAGGGGAGGGAAGGACTGTCCAGACGTCGCGCCCGAGGACGTGAAGCCTCCCCGCCTGCGGCGCAGCGGTCGGGTGCGGATTTCGGGTGCGGTTGGGTGGGGCGCGCGCGAAAATATCGCGGACAGGCCCGCGCTCTCTCAGGACGAACCTACGGAAACGGGCGTTCCACCGTCCACCGCCTTGCTGTGGGCGGGCTCCCGCCGACCCAGGGCGCGCAGCTGATCCGAGGTGTAGCCCGGCGCTTCCAGGTGGCTGTCGCGGCGTGACAATTCGGTCAACGGCAGCATCACCTGGCTTTCGCCAAAACCGAAGAAGCCGCCCACTCCGATCACCGCCATCACGTCGCCGTCAACCAAGACGATACGGTCGATCTCGCCGACCTCGGTGCCGCCGGAGGTGATCACATCCGTGCCGATCAGGTCAGCGGCGATGGTCGGCCGTTCGGACTGTTCCTCCCGGGTCTGCATCAGGTCGGGATGCGCGGGTATCATGCTGAACGGGATCTTGGATCGTGCCGGACTTGATTGTGCCGGCAGGCACAGAAGCGCAGCCGTCACCAGCCCGACCAGGATAGGGGGATTGGATCGGGGCAATGGCTCTCTCCTTCATCGGATCAGGGGTGCGGCGGGCTCGGCTTCGCTGCTCAACCCCGCGCCTGGGGGGGGGTTCCAGCGAATCCCGGGCCATGGCGGGGTTTCCTGCGGCGAACGTCACGTCAGTGCCGATTCCGGCCCGGAAGTGGCAAAAAGGGACCGGTTTTGACACCGATCCCCCGTTTTTCTTGACGTTGATCCGGGTCAGTCCCGATTCTGACGGTTCTCGATCAGCTCCTCCACCACCGAGGGATCGGCCAGGGTAGAGGTGTCACCCAACGCACCGTAGTCGTTCTCGGCGATCTTGCGCAGGATGCGGCGCATGATCTTGCCGGACCGCGTCTTGGGCAGGCCGGGGGCCCACTGGATCAGGTCGGGCTTGGCGATCGGGCCGATTTCCGTACGCACCCAGGTCTCCAGCTCCTTGCGCAGCTCCTCGCTGGGTTCGGCGTCGTTCATCAGGGTGACATAGGCGTAGATCCCCTGGCCCTTGACCTCGTGCGGGTAACCGACGACGGCCGCTTCGGCCACCTTGGCATGGGCGACCAGCGCGCTTTCGACCTCCGCCGTGCCCATGCGGTGGCCGGAGACGTTGATCACGTCATCGACCCGCCCGGTGATCCAGTAATAGCCATCCGCATCGCGGCGACAGCCATCCCCGGCGAAGTAATAGCCCTTGTAGTCGGAGAAATAGGTCTTCTCGAACCGCTCGTGATCGCCCCAGACGGTGCGCATCTGGCCCGGCCAGCTGTCGCGGATGGCCAGCACGCCCTCGGCCTTGGTCTCCGTGATCTCGGCGCCGGTCTGTGCATCCAGCACCACGGGTTGTACCCCGAAGAACGGCAGGGTGGCCGAGCCGGGTTTGGTGGCAATGGCGCCGGGCAGGGGGGTGATCATGTGACCGCCGGTTTCCGTCTGCCACCAGGTATCGACGATGGGCAGGCGGCCCTTGCCGATATTGTCGTTGTACCAGGTCCAGGCCTCGGGGTTGATCGGCTCCCCCACTGTGCCCAGCACTTTCAGCGTGGACAGGTCCGCCCCCTCAACAAAGGAAGTGCCCTGACCCATCAGCGCGCGGATGGCAGTGGGCGCGGTGTAGAACTGGTTCACCTTGTGCTTCTCGATCACCTGCCAGAACCGGCCGGCATCGGGATAGGTGGGCACGCCCTCGAACATCAGGGTCGTGGCGCCGTTCGCCAGCGGTCCGTAGATGATGTAGCTGTGGCCGGTGACCCAGCCGACATCGGCACCGCACCAGAACACGTCGCCGTCGTGGTAGTCGAAGGTCAGCTGCTGGGTGATCGCGGCATAAAGCAGGTAGCCGGCGGAGGAATGCACCACCCCCTTGGGCTTTCCGGTGGAGCCGGAAGTATAGAGGATGAACAGCGGATCTTCGGCGCCCATCGGACGGATCGGGCAATCGGGAGCGACCTCGGCCATCTGGGCCTTCACATCGACATCGCGCCCGTCGATCCAGGTGGTCTGGTCGCCGGTGTGTTTCACCACCAGGCAGCGCACTTTGTCCGAACAATGCAGCAGCGCCGCGTCGGTGTTGGATTTCAGCGCGGTGCGGCGGCCACCGCGTGGCGCTGTGTCGGCGGTGATCACTGCCTTGGCGCCGCAATCGTTGATCCGGTTGGCCAGCGCATCGGGGGAGAACCCGGCGAAGACGATGGAATGGATCGCGCCGATGCGGGCGCAGGCCAGCATGGCATAGGCGGCCTCCGGGATCATCGGCAGGTAGATCACCACCCGGTCGCCGCGCATCACGCCCTGGGCCAGCAGCACGTTGGCAAAGCGGCAGACCTTCTCGTGCAGCTCCGTGTAGGTGATGTGCAGCGCGGGGTCGCCCGGCTCATCCGGTTCCCAGATGATCGCGGTCTGATCGCCGCGAGTCGCCAGGTGGCGGTCGATGCAATTGTGGGCGACGTTCAGCACGCCGTCCTCGAACCACTTGATCGACACCTCACCGGGGGCAAAGCTGGTGTTCTTTACCTTGGTGAACGGTTCGATCCAATCCAGGCGGCTGTTCGCCTCCTCTTTCCAGAACGCGTCGGGATCCGAGACGGAGGCCGCGTAGCGGCGGCGGTATGTCTCGGCGTCCACATGGGCCGCGTCGGTGAAATCCTGTGCGGGCGGATAGGTCTGATCTGTCATGACAATCCCCTCCTTCATTGTCGCGATAATGGGTAGTGCGGTGCGACGCCTCCCGCAAGGGCAGGCGACGGTGCGTCGGGCAGACCTTGGTGGCAGACCCGGCGCGGCGCCGGGCCACGGCCTGCGGCTTCGACCCCGGTTTGCGTCGCGGGCCGGCCCCGATGCGCGGCCCGATCTGCGCCTGCCGGACGGTGGATCACCGGCGCGCAGGGGGCGGGTTGCGCTCAGATGGCCAGGTATTCGGCCCGCAGGTCGGCATTGCCCAGAACCTCCGCCGCCGATCCGTCGAACACGATGGAGCCGGTATCCAGAATGACCGACCGGTCCGCCAGTTCCAGCGCCCGCACCGCGTTCTGTTCGACCAGGATGGTCGTGATGCCCTGTTCCTTGATGATGCGCAGCGTCTTCTCGATCTCGTCGACGATCACCGGGGCCAGCCCTTCGTAAGGTTCGTCCAGCAGCAGCACCTTGATGTCGCGGGCCAGCGCGCGGGCGATGGACAGCATCTGCTGTTCGCCGCCCGACAGGGTGACGCCCTCCTGGCGGCGCCGTTCGCCCAGTCGCGGGAACAGCTCATAGAGCCGCTCCAGCGACCAGCCGATGGGCGGGGCGATCTGGGCCAGTTGCAGATTTTCCTCCACCGTCAGGCCGGGGATGATGCAACGGTCCTCGGGCACCAGCCCGATACCTGCCTGCGCCGCCTCGTGCGAGGCCATCTTGTGCAGCGGCTGGTGATCCAGCCAGATCTCGCCATGAGTCACCTGCGGATCGTTCATCCGCGCGATGGACCGCAGGGTCGATGTCTTGCCGGCACCGTTGCGGCCCAGCAGGGCCAGAATCTCCCCCTCGTGCACGTTGAAGGAGATGTTCTGCACGATGTAGCTTTCGCCGTAGTAGCTTTCCATGTTCCAGACGGACAGGAAGGCAGGCGCGGTTTCGGCGTGGTTCCGGCCCTTGGAGAAGTCGGGTTTGACGTTCATCTGATTGCTCCTTACGCGACCTGCGCCTCGCCCAGATACGCTTCGCGTACCTTGGGGTGGCCCTTGATGTTCTCCGGCACGTCTTCCACCAGCGGGGTGCCCTGGGCCAGAACGGTGATCCGTTCGGCCAGGGAGAACACGACATGCATGTCATGTTCGATGATCACCGTGGTGATGTCACGTTTGTCGCGGATCTCCTTCAGCAGGTCGATCGTGTTGTTGGTATCGGCCCGCGCCATCCCGGCGGTGGGTTCGTCCAGCAGCAGAAGTCGGGGTTCCTGCGCCAGACACATGGCGATTTCCAGCCGGCGTTTGTCCCCGCGGGACATGGAGGCGGCATGCATCTCCCGCTTGTCCAGCAGGCGCATGTCCTCCAGCACGGCCAGCGCCTGATCGCGGATATCGGCCTGTGACCCGATGGAACGGACGGGGTTCAACTCGAACGCGCCGTCGCGCTTGGCGAAACAGGGGATCATCATGTTTTCCATCACCGTCAGGTCACCGAAGATTTCCGGAGTCTGGAACACGCGCGAGATGCCCATCTGGTTGATCTCGTAGGGCTTGCGCCCCAAAACGGACTGGCCGTCGAACATGACCGACCCGGTGTCGGGGATCAGCTTGCCCACCAGGCAGTTCAGCAGGGTGGACTTGCCCGCCCCGTTCGGCCCGATGATGGCGTGAACGGAGTTTTCCTTGATCGACAGGTTCACGTCGGTCAGCGCCTTCAGCCCGCCGAACCGCTTGGCCACGTTCTTGACTTCAAGAATTCCCATCTTCGGTGTCCTTATTCAGCAGGTGACTTGCGGGTGGATTTGTCTGCGTCGCGCCGGGCTTTGCGCCCGCGTCCCGACAACAGCCGCCCGATGCGCTGTCCGCCCTCGACCAGCCCGCCGGGCAGGAAGGTGACGACCAGCATGAACAGCAGGCCCAGCGTCAGATGCCAGCCCGGACCCACGAAGTGCTCGGTAATCCAGACCATCGCGTTTTCCAGTCCTTCGGGAAGAAAGGAGAACCAGCCGTGCAATACGCTTTCGTTGATCTTGGAGAAGATGTTCTCGCAATACTTGATGAAGCCGGCGCCCAGGATCGGCCCGATCAGGGTGCCCGCGCCGCCCAGGATGGTCATCAGAACGACCTCGCCGGAAGCGGTCCATTGCATCCGCTCCGCCCCGGCCAGCGGATCCATGGAGGCCATCAGCCCCCCCGCCAGCCCGGCATACATGCCGGAGATGACAAAGGCCGCCAGGGTATAGGGCCGCGTGTTCAGCCCGGTGTAGTTCATCCGCGTCTGGTTCGACTTGATCGCCCGCAGCATCATCCCGAAGGGGGACCGGAAGATGCGGATCGCCAGGTAGAAGGCCAGCAGCATCACCACCGCGCTGAAGTAGTAGCCGGTGTTGATCTGGAATTCCCAGCCGCCGAAATGCATCGTGTCTGTCCCGCGCATCTCTGCCCCGAAAAAGTTGGTCACGGGGATGGAGCCGTCTTCCGTCGCGGTCTGGCCCAGCACGCGCGGATCGCTCAGCGTGATTTGCAGGCCTGTCTCGCCGTTGGTGATCGGCGTCAGCACCGAATAGGCCAGCCGGAACGACATCTCCGCAAAGGCCAGTGTCAGGATGGAGAAATAGATCCCCGTTCGCCGCAGGGAGATGTAGCCGATGACCAGCGCGAAGAGGCCCGACACCACGATCGCCAGCAGGATGGCCGGGATCACGTTCATCGACAGCAGTTTGAACATCCAGACGGCGGAATAGGATCCCACCCCCAGGAACGCGGCATGGCCGAAGGACAGGTATCCGGTCAGACCGAACAGGATGTTGAAGCCGATGGCGAAGATCCCGAAGATCACGAACCGTTGCATCAGGTCGGGATAGCCCGCGTTGAACTGCGCCATGGCGCTGTCGGAGGGGAACGGGTTCAGGATCACCGGCGCAAAGACCAGCAACCCGGCCACGACGAGGAAGGTAAGGAAATCTCTCTTGTTCAGACCCAGCATGGATTAGTCCTCCATCACGCCCTTGCGACCCAGAAGGCCGCGCGGACGGGCAAGCAGAATGACGATGGCGACGACGTAGATGATGATCTGGTCGATGCCGGGAATCAGGGCCTTGACCTCGTTCATGGAGGCAAAGCTTTCCAGGATGCCCAGCAGGAACCCGGCCGCCACGGCGCCGGGAAGCGACCCCATGCCACCCACGACCACCACGACGAAGCTGAGGACAAGGAAATCCATGCCCATGTGATAATTCGGCGAATTGATCGGCGTGTACATCACCCCCGCCAGCCCGGCGACGGCGGCGGCCAGGCCGAACATGATGGTGAACCGCCGGTCGATGTTGATGCCCAGCAGGCCCACCGTCTCGCGGTCCGCCATGCCGGCGCGCACGACCATGCCGAAGGTGGTGAATTGCAGGAAGGCGAAGACCCCGCCGATGACCACGGCGGCAAAGGCGAAATAGACCAGGCGCCAGTAGGGGTAGATGATCACGTTGGGATCAAAACCCAGCAGCTGGCCGAAATCGAACGACCCGCGGAACGCATCCGGCGCGGGGGTCTGGATCGGATTGGCGCCGTAGTAATGCTTGATCAGCTCTTGCAGCACGATGGCCAGGCCAAAGGTCACCAGGATCTGGTCGGCATGGGGACGGCGATAGAAATGCTTGATCAGCCCGCGTTCCATGATGAAGCCGATGGCGATCATGATCGGGATGGCGAACAGGATGGACAGGGGCACCGACCAGTCGATGATCGCCGCGCCCACCTCGGGACCGAACCATTTCTCCACATAGGGGGTGAGGATCTTCGTCGGATTGCCGAGAAAGTCCTTCTTGCTGGGATCGAGGGTCACAAAGCTGAGCGACAGCAGCTTGTTCACCGTGACAGCGCAGAAGGCACCGATCATGAACAGCGCGCCGTGGGCGAAATTGACCACCCCCAGCGTGCCGAAGATGAGTGTCAGGCCCAGAGCGATCAGCGCATAGGCCGACCCCTTGTCGAGCCCGTTCAGAATTTGAAGGATTATGGCGTCCATGGTCCCCACCTTGGGTTGTCGAAGGGATGCAATCCGCCCGGGGTGTCAGGACATGGCACCGGGGGGCGTGATGGGCTGCGCGATCTCTCGCGCAGCCCTTGCAAGAGAGGCAGAAGGCTCAGGCGCCGGGGTTGCACGACCCCAGCTGCCCGCCCGAGAACATCGGGTGATCAGGGGCATAGGTGACCTGTTCGGCCGGCGTGACCTCGACGATTTCCACCAGATCGAACTCGTTTTCCGGGTTCTCCTTGCCGCGCACGACGACAACGTCCTTGAAGCACTGGTGGTCGTCGGCCCGGTAGAGCGTCGGACCATTGCCCAGCCCGTCGAATTCGAACCCGGCCAGCGCCTCTGCCACGGCGCAGGGATTGAACGAACCCGCACGCTCCACCGCATCGGCATAAAGCAGCGTCTGCGCGTAGCAGGTATGCGCCGCCTGGCTGGGCGGGAAGCCGTATTTCTCCCCGAACGACTGGACGAAGGCATTTGTGCCCCGATAGCGATCGCCCATCTGGTTCTCCAGTTTCCAGTCCCAGTTCTGGGAGCCGGGGATGCCCTTGATGTTGGCGCCCGCGCCACGGGCCATAAGTTCGGAATACAGCGGCACGACGATCTCGAAGTTCTTGCCGTTGACCTCCTTGTCGCGCAGGCCGAACTGCACCGCGTTGGTCAGGGAGTTGACCATGTTCCCGCCGTAGTGGTTCAGGACCAGAACGTCGGCGCCGGAATTCAGGACCGGCGCGATGTAGGAGGAGAAGTCGGTCTGCGCCAGTGGCGTCAGCACGTTCTCCACCGTTTCCCAGCCCATCGCCTCGGAGGCGGCCTGGATGGATTCCTGCTGCGTCCAGCCCCAGGTGTAGTCGGCGGTCAGGTGATAGGCCTTGCGGTCCGCGCCATAAAGACTTTCGAGCACGGGGGCGAGGGCGGCGGCGGACATGTAGGCGTTGAAGAAGTGGCGGAAGCCGTTGGCCTTCTTGTCCTTGCCGGTGGTGTCGTTGGAATGGGTCAGCCCGGACATGAAGATCACGCCCGCCTCCTGGCAGAGCGATTGCACCGCCACGGCCACGCCCGAGGACGACCCGCCGGAGATCATCACCGCGCCGTCCTTCTCGATCATCGACTTGGCAGAGGCACGGGCGGCATCGGATTTCGTCTGCGTGTCGCCGGTGACGAATTCAACTTTCTTGCCCATGATGCCGTTGCCTTGCAGCTTCTGGCTGCTGAAGGTCTGCATCATGCCGCCATCGCCGCCGCCGTTCAGGTGCTCCACCGCCAGTTGGAAGGCGCGCAGCTCATCCGCGCCCTCGTCGGCATAGGGGCCGGTCTGCGGTACGTTGAAGCCCAGGGTCACGGTGTCGCCCTGCGGGGCGTTGGTGAATCCGGTGTGCGAAGCGGCCCAGACATTGCTGGTGAAGATCGTCGGCACGGCGAGGCCGGCACCGCCAATGGCACCGGTCTTCATCAATCCGCGACGGGTAAAATTGTTCTTTGACATAAAGGTTCCTCCCTTGATGGCAGCGTCCCGGACCTCCTCTGCCCAGGTTCGCAATGCACAGCTGTGCAAACGAATTATGGCAAGGGACAAGAAAATTGCGCAACAACTGCTTTCATCTGAACGATTTTTTTGTAAACAAATATACAGAAGATTTCGAAATTCTGTAAAAATGTTATTTTGCAGTGCAGAAACGTCTTGAAACTGCCGGGAAAAACCCAAATGGCGCGATCAACATTGACAGGCTCCCGCATTCGCGAACGGCGGATGGGGCAGGGGGTGCGGCAGGCGGATCTGGCGCGTCGGGTCGGGATTTCCCCTTCCTATCTCAATCTCATCGAACACAACCGGCGCAGAATCGGCGGAAAGCTGCTGTTGCTCATCGCCGCCGCGCTGGAGGTGGAGCCCGCCACCCTGTCCGAAGGCGCCGAAGAGGCGCTGATCGCCACCCTGCGCGACGCTGCCGCCGCCCGCCCCCGCGCCGGGGCCGAGGTGGCGCGGCTGGATGAATTCGCCGGACGGTTTCCGGGCTGGGCCCGGCTGTTGTCCGACGAACATTCCCGCGCCGAGGGGCTGGAACAGGAGGTGGAGGCACTGACCGACCGGCTGGCCCATGATCCGCATCTGGCGGCCTCCCTGCACGAGGTTCTGTCGACTGTTACCGCGATCCATTCCGCCGCCGAGATCCTGGTGGGCGAAGACGCGCTGGAACCCGAATGGCAGCACCGGTTTCACCGCAACATCACCGAGGACAGCCAGCGCCTGGCAGAGGGGGCGCAGCGCCTGGTGGCGGAGTTGGATATGGGCCAGACGCGGGAGACGGCGCAGGACTCCCCGCAGGAGGACGTCGCCCGGTATCTCGACCGCCGGGCCTATCACCTGGCAGCTCTTGAGGTGCCGGGCGCGGGCAAAGCGGCCATCGAGGCCCTGCTGTCCGAGACGGAGGGAGAGCTGGGCACCGCCGCCGCCCGCTTCATCCTGCGCCGCCACCTGCACCTCTACGCCGCCGATGCCGCGCGGTTGCCGCAGGCGGATTTGCTGGCGGCGCTGGATGCGGTGCCGGGGGCGGCGCGGGCCGGGGGCGGGCCGACAGGGCCGGACCCCGTGGCGCTGGCCCATGCGCTGGAGGCCGATATCGCCCGGGTAATGCGCCGCCTTGCCACCCTGCCGGCCGAGGCGCTTGCCGCCCGGGGACTGGGGCAGCTGGGGCTGGTGATCTGCGACGCGTCCGGCACCCTCACCTTTCGCAAGCCGCTGGCGGAATTCCCGCTGCCCCGGTTCGGGGCGGCCTGTCCGCTTTGGCCGCTGTTTCGGGCCCTGTCCCGCCCGATGACACCGCTGCGCGATCATCTGCGATTGGCGGGCCGGACCGAAGGGGTCTTTGCGGTGCATGCCATCGCCACGCCGCAGGGGCCGCCCGTCGCGGACCGCGCGCCCGATTTCGCCGCGCATATGCTGATCCGGGCCGCCAGCGGTCCGGTGGATCTGCCTGGCGCGGCCACCGCGGAGGCCGCGCAGCACGTTGGCGTGACCTGTCGGATCTGCCAGAAATCGACCTGTCCGGCCCGTCGGGAGCCGTCAATCCTGACGGATGGGTTTTGACTTGGCGCGGCGTTTCCGGCTTAAAGGTCGGGCGCCACGGGGGAGACGGCGCAGGGGAGGGGGATCTGCGTGTCCAAAACAGTCCTGTTGATCGAGGACGAACAGAACATTATCGAGGCCATCAGTTTCATCCTGTCGCGGGATGGCTGGCGGGTGGCCACGCATTCCAACGGCGTCGATGCGGTGGCGGCGGTGCAGGCGCGCCAGCCCGACCTGGTGATCCTGGACGTGATGCTGCCGGGGCGCTCGGGCTATGACATCCTGAAGGAACTGCGCGCCAGTGCCATGGCGCGGGATCTGCCGGTGCTGATGCTGACGGCGCGCGGGCAAAGCCGGGACCGCGACCTGGCCGTCGCCGCAGGGGCCAGCCGCTTCATGACCAAGCCGTTCTCCAATGCCGAGGTGCTGGAAGCCGTGAACGACCTGATCGGCGCTCGCGACGGCACCCCCGACGGGAGATGAGCAAGGCCCCCCACCGTCGCCTGTTCCTGGAACGCCGGTCCTACCGCGTGCGGCGTTTCATGGATGCGGCGCGGCTGCTGCCGATCCTCGGGGTTGCGCTGTGGGCGGTTCCGCTAATGTGGCCGCAACAGGGAGAGACGGCGCCGGGCACGGCCTTTGCCATGATCTACATCTTCGGGGTCTGGGCGGTGCTGTCCGGGGTGGCCGCGCTGCTGTCCCGCGTCCTGCCTGAGGAGGGCGAGGACGCTCCGCCGCTGGACCCGCCCCTTCCACCGCCACCGGTGGGGCCGCCTGCGGTGGCACCGTCGACCGCAGCGCCGTCCGCAGGGCCCCAAACTGCGCAATTGCCATCCGCAGAGGCCCCGCCCGCAGGTTCCCCGGCTGTCGTTGACATGCCCCCTGTTTCAGCCTTCGAAAATGCCCCGTCCGCCGTTGCACCTTCCGAGGTCGACCCGCGTGCGGAGCCGTTGCCCGCGCAACCTGTGGTTCCTGTCCCGGCTGGGGCAGGCGGCCCATCCGCGCCATCCGCCGCCGCCGCCCGCGTCGACCCCACATGTGCCGCTCCTGCCGCCCCCGCGCCCACTACTTCCGCTCCTGCCGCTGCGCGGGAATGCGGGTCCGCCGGTCCCAACTCCGCACGGCCGCATCTGTCCGGGAGCCGTGACTGATGGCGTCGCTCAACGTTTTGGTTGCGGTCTGCCTGGTCTATGTGGCGATCCTGTTCCTGGTCGCCTTCTGGGCCGAACGGGCGGCGCGGCGGGGGCAGGGCAGCTGGTTCCGCTCTCCGGCCGTCTACACGCTGTCGCTATCGATCTATTGTACGGCCTGGACGTTTTACGGCGCCGTCGGCTACGCGGCGCGGTCGGGGCTGGAATACCTGACGATCTACATCGGCCCGTCGCTGGTGATGATCGGCTGGTTCTGGGCCCTGCGCAAGATCGTCCGCATCGGCCGGTCCCAGCGGATCACCTCGGTCGCGGACCTGATCTCCTCGCGCTATGGCAAGAGCAACCTGCTCGCCGTTTTTGTCACCCTGATCGCGGTGGTCGGCACCACCCCCTATATCGCGCTTCAATTGCAATCGGTTACGCAAAGCTTTGCCATCTTCGCCGCCGCCGACCCGACCACCCCGGACCTGGAGAAATCGCAATTCTCAGCCTTCTGGGTGGCGACGGGGCTGGCGTTCTTCACCGTCATCTTCGGCACCCGGAACCTGGACGTGAACGAACGGCACAACGGTGTCGTCATGGCCATCGCGCTGGAGGCGGTGGTCAAGCTTTGCGCCCTGCTGGCGGTGGGGGTCTACGTCGTCTGGGGGCTGGGCGGCGGGGTCGCGGGCACTCTGGCGGCGATCGACGCCTCTCCACTGGGCACCTGGTCGATGCAGAATGACCGCTGGGCCGGGCTGATCCTGCTGTCGGCGGCGGCGTTCCTTTGCCTGCCGCGCATGTTCCAGGTTCTGGTGGTGGAAAACCAGGACGAACGCCACCTGCGCACCGCCTCCTGGGCCTTTCCCAGCTACGTCATGCTGATGAGCCTCTTCGTCATCCCCATCGCCGTGGCCGGGCTGTCGCGGTTGCCGACGGGGTCCAACCCGGACATGTTCGTCCTGACCGTCCCCCTGATGGAGGGCGAAACCCGGCTGGCCATGCTGTCGTTTCTGGGAGGCTTTTCCTCGGCCACCTCGATGGTGATCGTGGCGGCGATCGCGCTGTCGACCATGGTGTCGAACCATATCGTCATGCCGCTTTGGCTGCGGCGCAACGGGGTCGGGGCGATGGTGTCGGGCGATGTGCGCAGTGTGGTGCTGCTGGCGCGGCGGGCCTCCATCGTGGGGGTGCTGGGTTTGGGATACCTCTATTACCGGATCACCGGCGGGGGGGAGGCGCTGGCCGCCATCGGGTTGATTTCCTTTTCCGGGGTGGCGCAGTTCCTGCCGGCGCTGCTGGGCGGGATCTTCTGGCGCGGGGCGACGCGCAACGGCGCGCTGGCCGGGCTGGCGACCGGCTTTGCGATCTGGGTCTGGTGCCTGTTCCTGCCGTCCTTCGGCGCCGACGTGATCGTGCCGCGCGACGTGCTGGCGCAGGGGCCGTTCGGACTGGGCTGGCTGCGGCCGCGAGCGCTGTTCGGGATCGCGGGGCTGGATCCTCTGGTGCACGGTGTGCTGTGGTCGCTGATGCTGAATGCGGCGCTGTTCATCACCGTTTCGCTGTTTTCCTTTCCCTCGCCGATGGAGCGGTTGCAGGGCGCGCAATTCGTCAATGTCTATGCCCATTCCGGCACGCCGCGCGGCTGGACCGGGGGCGTCGCGCAAAGCGAGGACCTGATGATCATGGCGCAGCGCATCCTGGGCCCGGTGGAGGCGCAAACCCTGTTCCGGCGCGAGGCCGCGCGCCAGGGCGTGAGCGGCTACCTGCCCGATCCCACCGCCGACTTCCTGCAATCGCTGGAGCGGGAGCTGTCAGGCTCCGTCGGGGCGGCGGCGGCCCATGCCATGGTCGGCCAGATCGTCGGCGGGGCCTCCGTCTCTGTCGAGGATCTGATGGCCGTGGCGGACGAGACGGCGCAGATCATGGAATATTCCAACCAGCTGGAGGCCAAGTCGGACGAGCTTGCCCGCACCGCTCGGCAGCTGCGCAAGGCCAACGAGAAACTGACGGAGCTGTCGGTGCAGAAGGATGCCTTTCTCAGTCAGATCAGCCATGAGCTGCGCACGCCGATGACCTCCATCCGGTCCTTTTCGGAGATCCTGCGCGATGATGACCGCCTCAGCGCGCCGCAAAAGGCCCGATATGCCGCCATCATGCAAGAGGAGGCCGGCCGCCTGACGCGGTTGCTGGATGACCTTCTGGATTTGTCGGTGCTGGAAAATGCCCGCGTCAGCCTTGATATCCGCCGCACCTCCCTGCGGGTGATCCTGGACCGCGCTTTGGCCGCCGCCGGGCAGACGGACGTCCCGCTGCGCGTCATCCGTCAGCCCGAGGGCGAGGAGACGGAAATCGCAACCGATACCGACCGGCTGGCGCAGGTGTTCATCAACCTGATCGCCAATGCGCGCAAATATTGCACCGCGTCCGATCCTGAATTGCGGATCACCGCGCGGCGCGCGGGCGACATGCTGCTGGTCGATTTCATCGACAACGGCGCGGGTATCGCTACCGCGCAGCACAACCTGATCTTCGAGAAATTTTCCCGTATCGGAGAGCCGAAGGTCGGCGGTGCCGGGCTTGGCCTTGCCATCTGCCGGGAGATCATGGCCCGGCTGGGCGGATCCATCACCTACCTGCCGGGGCAGGGGGGGGCGGCGTTCCGGGTCAGCCTGCCGCTGCACCCGTCCCCGACGCTGCCCGGCGCCTAGCGTTGCAGTTTTACCGCCTCCGTCCGGGCGAGACGGATGAAATGGGCGATGTAGGGGGTCGCGGCCTGTCCCGCACGGGTGGCGGCATACATGCGGCGCGACAGGCCGGTGGGGCCCAGCGGGCGCGTGACGAATTCGCGGCTGGCGCGGGCGCCGCGCAGCACCCAGTCGGGCAGCACCGATACCCCGCGCCCGGAGGCAACCAGCATCAGGATCATTTCCGTCAGCTCCACCTGCCGCCAGCCCGCCGGGTCCAGCCCCGCCGGATCCAGTAGCAGCTTGGCCACGTCCAGCCGCCCCCGCTCCACCGGGTAGGTCAGCAGGGTCTGGTCCACCAGATCCTCGGCGGTGATGAAGCCGCGCGCGCCCAGCGGATGATCGGCCGCCGCGACAAAGGTCGGAGAATAGTCGAACAGTGGCGCGAAATCGCAATCCGGCCCGTCTTCCGGGTCGGAACTGATGACCAGGTCGACCTCCTCCCGGTGCAGGGCATCCAGCGCGGCAAAGGACAGGCCGGGCCGGATGTCGACGTCGATGTCGCCCCAGGCGCGGCGGAACAATTCCAGCACCGGGAACAGCCATTCATAGCAGGCATGGCATTCCAGCGCGATATGCAGCCTCCCGGCGCTGCCGTCGCGCAGATGGGCGAATTCGGCGGCCAGCGCCTCCACCTCGGGGAGGATCTTGCGGGCGGCCCGCAGCATCCGCTGGCCGGCGGCGGACAGGCGCATCGGCTTGGACCGGCGGACGAACAATTCCACCCCGGCCTGGTCCTCGATCCCGCGGATTTGATGGGACAGCGCCGATTGTGTTATGTTCAGAACATCCGCCGCACGGGCCAACCCGCCCGCCTCGTGGATGGCCTGAATTGTCCTGAGGTGCCGCAGCTCTATGTGCATCTTGAAGCTCAGCTCATGATCATGGTGAGGATTATGAGGTTGTTTCATGGACGTCGCCCTGCCACAAGGGCCTGAACGCGAGGGAGCTACCGCCATGACCACGCCTGACGTGTCGTTTGAATTCTTTCCGCCCCAGTCGCTGGAGGCGTCGTTCCGCCTGTGGGACACGGTGAATGTCCTTGCCCCGCTGGCGCCGCGCTTTGTCTCCGTGACCTATGGCGCGGGGGGCACGACGCGGGACCTGACCCGCGATGCCGTCGCCACCCTGCACAAGCACATGGGTCTGAACGTCGCCGCCCACCTGACCTGCGTGAATGCCACCAAGGACGAGACGCTGGCCATCGCCGACAGTTTCGCCGAGGCAGGCGTGACCGAGCTGGTGGCCCTGCGCGGCGACCCGCCCAAGGGGCAGGGCGCCTTTTCAGTGCATCCCGGCGGTTTCGCCAATTCGGTTGATCTGGTGCAGGCATTGGCCGAGCGTGGCAAATTCACCATCCGCGTCGGCGCCTATCCCGAGCCGCATCCCGATGCCGCCGACACCGCCGCCGATGTCGCATGGTTGAAGCGCAAATTCCAGGCCGGCGCGGACGAGGCCATCACCCAGTTCTTCTTTGAAACCGATACCTTCCTGCGGTTTCGCGACGCCTGTGACAAGGCCGGGATCGACAAGCCTGTGATCCCCGGCATCTTCCCGATCGAGAACTGGAAGGGCGCGCGCAATTTCGCCCTGCGCTGTGGCACTGATGTGCCCGCCTGGCTGGACGACGCCTTCGAGAAGGCCGCCCGCGACGGGCGTGAGGATCTGCTGGCCACCGCCCTGTGCACCGAGATGTGTTCCAAGCTGATCGCCGAAGGGGTGGAAACGCTGCATTTCTACACGCTCAACCGGCCGGAACTGACCCGCGATGTCTGCCATGCCCTGGGTGTCGCGCCCGATGTCACGCTGGAGAACGTGGCCTGAACGCCGCGTCCCCTCCGCTCTGCGGTTGATCCTTCCGCGTTGCGCAAATAGCCTGCGCAGGAGAGAGCGGAGGACACGGCAATGAGCGACAACCAGCTGCTGACAAAGGTGCCCCTGGGCAGCCCCGATATCAACGGGCTGGACTACATGCGCCAGATGCTGCCCGGGCAGGACGCGGAGTTCGACAAGAAGGGCATCGGCGCGCTTCTGGGCTATCGCCTGACCGAGGCGGAGGATGGTATGGTGGTCTTTTCCGGTGCGCCTACCGCGATGGCCGTGAACCCGATGGGCACAGTGCATGGCGGTTGGTACGGCACGCTGCTGGACAGCTGCATGGCCTGCGCGATCTGCACCCGGCTGCCGCCCGGCCACGCCTACACGACGCTGGAATACAAGATCAACATCCTGCGCTCTGTTCCGATCGGGAGGGAGGTCCGGGCGATCGGAACAGCCCAGCATGTCGGCCGCTCTACCGGTATCGCCATTGGTGAAATTCGCGGGGTGGAGGATGGGAAACTCTATGCCACCGGCTCCACCACCTGCATCGTGCTGAAGATGCCCGGTGCCGCGTAACCGGGCTACGCGGTGAAACCGCGTAATCTGCGCTGCGCGATGAATGCCCATGACCGGGGTTGCGCTGCCTGACCGGCACCCACTACCCGCGCCTGCGCCCGGTTGCGGGGGGACGGGGGGGGCTTGGCCGCTGGAACCCGCAGTGGCGGGGCGCTGTCACCATGCTGTGGCCCAGGCGCATGGCGCTGCCACGTCCGGCGCAACAAACATGTTCGCCCTGCTGGCCCAGGCGCCCCGCGCCGGCAAGCCGCATCGATCCTGACCGCGCGGCCGCACGCGGACCGGTCGGGCGCCGTTCTATCCGTAGACCGGCAGCGTGACGTGAAGGCCCCGTGTGACCGCGCTTTCGTGGAGGCGCTCCGAGGGGTCGCGCCCGACTTCCCGGCGGGCGCGCAGCAGGAACAGTTTGCTCCACCCTTGCCACATGCCGATCGACGGGGCCTCCGGGTCGCGGGGGAACCGGTCGCGCCAGCCCTGTGGCAGCGGCAGGCCGCGCACCTCTGCCTGGGTCAGCATCCAGACCAGCGGGATATTCGACAGGCCGCGCGCGGCCAGGTCGCCGCCCAGGAAGCCGCCGACATCGCCATGGCTGCCGGGGAACCACACCTGTTCCAGCCGCCCCTGCCAACCCTCCGTGCTTTCCCACATCACCGGGGCGTAGACCTGCCGGGTTTCTTCCAGCGCCAGGGCGTGGAACCCGGCGCGGACGCAATCGGACAGGGCGTGGTTGTGGAACGCGTGCTGGGCATCGGTGATCTGCGACAACAACGGCAGGCGCAGGCCCAGCGATTTCACCGTATCGAAGGCGCCGATCATCTCCACTCGGGTTTCGGGATGGGAATGGGCGGTGGCGAAACGTCGGGCGGCTTCCGCATCGGGGATGTCCTGATACAGGCGATAGGCCTGGCGCACGTTGCGTTCGGTCGCCGCCTCCGCCTTCAGCAGGCCGACCCGGTCGATCAGCCCGGCCAAGGAGCGCACGGCATAGGCGCCCCGCGAATACCCGAAGAAGAAGATCCGGTCACCGGGCCGATAGCGGGAGGCGAGGTAGCCATAGGCGCGGCGGATCTGCCGGTTCAATCCCCGGCCCATCAGCACCTCGTGGGTGCGGGACCAGCTGGTCCACTGAATGCCGGCCTCGTAATATAGGGACAGGTCATGACCGGAATGTTCGGCCAGCAACTTGTAGATCAGCCCGACGTTGGATTCCGTGCCCTCCTCCAGGGTGGACATGGTGCCATCCAGCACGACGACATGGGTGACCGGCCCGCGCCGGGCCTGGACACCGCCGCGCGATTTGCGTTGCAGCCACGGCCCGGCAAACAGCCGGGCCGCAAGGTCACTCAGCCGCCCGAGGAACATTTTGCAACATCGCCCAGACCCGCGACGGGGTGAAGGGCATGTCCGCCCGGCTCAGCCCGCGCCGCGACAGCGCATCCATCACGGCATTGGCCGTGGCGCCCATGGCGCCCACGGTTCCGGCCTCGCCGCAGCCTTTCATCCCCATGGGGTTGGAGGTGGAGGGCACCGCCTCCGTCGTGAAAACGAACATAGGCATGTCGGCGGCACGAGGCATGGCGTAATCCATGAAGCTGGCGGTGACCAACTGGCCGTCGGTGTCGTAATGGGCCAATTCCATCAGGGCTTGCCCGGCCCCCTGGGCGACGCCGCCATGCACCTGGCCCTCGGCCAGCAAGGGATTGATCAGGTTTCCGAAATCATCGACGACGGTGTATTTCTCCAGCGTTGTCCGGCCGGTTTCCGGGTCGACCTCCACTTCGGCGATATGCGCGCCGTTGGGATAGGACCGCGCCGGCAGCTTGGCGGTCTGTTCGTGGATCATCAGATCCTCGCGTCCGGCCTCCCGTGCCATCTCGGCCACGTCGATCAGGGTGGGCGCGGCGTTGGAGCCCTGGATGCGGAAGCTTTCGTCGTCAAAGCTGATGTCGGCGGGGTCGACCTCCATCTTCTCGGCCAGGAAGGTGGCGAAACTCTCCACCATGGTGCCGACCACAGCCAGCGTCGCGTTGCTCTGCGTGGTGACAGAGCGGGAGCCGCCGGTGCCGCCGCCCTTGGCGATGCGGTCGCTGTCCCCCTGGATGACGCGGATCATCTCCATCGGGATGCCGGTCTGGTCCGAAAGGAACCGGGCATAGACCGTCTCGTGACCCTGGCCGTTGGACTGGGTGCCGACGTAGATATTGACCGTGCCATCGGCGTTGAATTCCACCTTGGCGGTTTCCGACGGATCGCCCAGGATGCTTTCGATATAATAGCACAGGCCCAGACCGCGCAGGCGCCCCGTCGCTTCAGCCGTGGCGCGGCGACCGCCGAACCCGGCGACATCGGCGAAGTCGATGGCCCGGTCCAGCACCCGGTTGAAATCGCCCACGTCATAGGTTTCACCCGTCACGGTCGTGTAGGGGAAGGAGTCCACGGGGATGAAGCTTTTGCGGCGCAGCTCGAACGGGTCGATGCCCAGGTCGCGGGCGGCGTAATCCATCATCCGTTCCAGAAGGAAGATCGCTTCCGGCCGGCCGGCGCCGCGATAGGCATCGGTGGGCGCGGTGTTGGTGTAATACCCCTCCGCCTCCAGGAAGGCGCCCTGGCAATCGTAGACCCCCATCAGCACGCGGGCGAACAGGAAGGTCTGGATCATCTGGCCGAAGTTGGAATTGTAGGCGCCAAGGTTGTATTTCGTGCGGACGTGATAACCCGTCAGCCTGTAATCGACGTCAAAAGCCATGGAGACCTGGTGCGTCAGGTCGCGCGCGCCATTGTCGGTCAGCATTGATTCCATGCGATCGGCAAGCCAGCGCACGGGCTGCCCCAGCTTCATCGCCGCAAAGGCACAAAGCGCGTATTCCGCGAACAGCTTGGTCTTCAGCCCGAAACCGCCGCCGACATCTGGGATGGTGACGCGGATGTCGTCCTCCTCCAGGTCGAAAAGGCGGGCCAGCTCGCGCTTGGGAGCCCAGACCCCCTGGCCCCCCATGGCCAGGTGCAGGCGCGTGCCGTCCCATTCGGCGAAACAGCCGCGCGGCTCCATCGGGACGACCATGATGCGGTGATCGACCACGTCGGCGTGAACGACATGGGCCGCGTCATCGAACGCCGCCTTCATCGCGTCCTCGTTGCCGGTGGCGTAATCCACGGCACGGTTGCCGGGCGCCTCCGGATGCAGATCGGCGCCGGTTGCGCCCGGCGTGGCGACGGCAGGCAGGTCTTCGTAATCAAAGACGATCAACTCGGCGGCATCGCGGGCGGCCTCCGGGCTGTCGGCGACGATCAGGGCCAGCCCTTCGCCCGCGAACCGGACGATGCCGTCGGCCAGCAGCGGATGGCGCGGCTGCGCCCCCTTGCTGCCGTCGCGATTGGGCGCCGGGGTGGCGATCAGCCCCTTGGTCACTCCGGCCTCCGCCAGGTCGGGCGCGGCGATCACCATGTGGACGCCGGGCGCCTGGCGGGCGTCTTCCAGGTCAAGTTCGGTAATCCGGGCATTGGCCACCGGCGCGCGGTGGACATAGGCAAACAGCGCCCCCGCCGGGGTGGCATCGTCGATGTACCGGCCCTGACCGGTCACGAAACGCACATCCTCGATGCGTCGAACCGGCTGTGACTTCCCGAATTTTTCCATGCGATCCCCCAATGGTCTGCAAGGGGGGAGACTAGTCACGCACCGCCGACTGTCCAGAGGCCGGGCGCGGTTCTTTTGTCACAAATGCGGTTTCCCCCGGCTTCGACCGACCGCGTCCCGGCGCGCGTTGCCGATCAGAACCGCGCGACACTGACGGTGGGGCCGGGGCCGTAACCGTTGAACCCGGTGGCGATGGCGTGGCCGTAGGCGCCCATGCCGTCGAACAGCACGTAATCGTCCACCGCCAGATCCCCGGGCAGTTCCGGCATGCCGGGCAGTCGATCCACCGAATCGCAGGTCGGGCCGAAGATCACGCGCGGGCGGCGGGCGCCTGTGCGGGGCAGGCCTTCGGGGGTGATCACCCGTATCCGATCGGTGACTGCAATATCGCGCAACTCCGACAATCCGCCATAGAGCCCGTCGTTCAACACCACCGCGCCGCCGTCGCGCAGCGCCTTCACCCGCGTCGCCAGGCACACCGAAGAGGCCACCATCGCCCGCCCCGGCTCGCACACCAGCGCGGGCGCCTGCGGGCCGAACGCCGTGGCGCAGGCGGCGGCGATCCGGGTCAGGATCGCCTCAAGATCCGGGGCGGGGCCGGTGCGGTGGGCGGGAAATCCGCCGCCGACGTTCAGCCGCGCCAGTCGCACCCCGGCGGCCCGGGCGATGTCCGCCGCCGCGCGGATATAGCTTTCCCAAGCGGCGGCGTCTTCGCATTGGGTGCCGGGATGAAAGGTCAGCGCCGGGGTCAGCCCGCGCCGGCCGACCTCGGCCAGCAGGGCCACCGCCTGCTGCGGTTCGGCGCCGAATTTGGAACCGAAATCATAGGCCGCGCCCGTCACCGACAGCTTGAACCTGACCGCGACTTCGCAGCCCAGCGGCGCCACCGCCCGCAGCCCCGCGCCATCGTCTACCGAGGCGGAGGAGACGGCAAATTGCGCCGCCTGCCCGATCTCCGCCGCCGAGCGCACGGGATTGTTGTAATGCAGCGCCGCATCGGGCGCGGCCTGCCGCACCAGCCGCATCTCTACGGGGGAGGCCACGTCATAGGCGGTGATCCCGGCCGCCCGCAGATTGTCCAGCACCACCCGTTCGGGATTGGCTTTCACCGCATAGGTGACCAGCCCCGGAAACCCGGCCTGGAACCGCCGTGCCGTCGCTTGCAATTCGGCGGGGCAGAAATACGGGATCGGGTGATCGGGTCGGATTTGGGCCAGGTGGGCCTCCGGGTGGGACAGGGCGTGATGGCGGGTCATGGGGGCCTCCTGCGGATGCTGCGGCGCGGGTGGGCCGCGCGCAGGATCACGATTGCGCGGATTTCTGTCGCTTTCACGAAGCAGTTCGCCTAATCGATGGAAAAGTTCCGACGGATTGCCCGCATGACCGATCAGATCGACGAAACCGATGCCGCCATCCTGCGCCTGCTGGCGGATAACGCCCGCGCCCCCGTGGCCGATCTGGCGCGGCAATTGGGGTTGGCGCGATCCACGGTGCAGGCCCGGATCGCGCGGCTGGAACGGATCGGCGCCATTGCCGGCTATGCGCTGCGACTGGGCGGACGGGCGGCGCCGGCCCTGCGCGCCACGGTCCTGCTGACGCTGGAACCCCGCGCCGAACCTGCCGTGCTGGCCCGCCTGCGCGACATGGCAGAGGTCGACAGCGTGCACACGACTTCGGGCCGGTTCGATCTGAAGGTGCAGATTTCCGCCCCCACGACCGAAGCACTGGACGATACGCTGAACCGCATCACCGCCGCACGCGGGGTGCGGTCATCGGAAAGCCTGATCCATCTGTCCACCCGGATCGACAGGGGGTAACGGTCGCACGGGGCCAGCAGCACACGGGAACGGCCCCGGCAATCGCCACCGTACCCATCCCGGTAGCCCCATCGCCGCCGGTCGCGGCGGCCGACAAGGGGCGCGCCGGGATGGCGGTGCGCCCCGGCCGCCCGCCCGGCGGCGCGCGGCAGAAAACAGCCCCGGCCCGCGCAGCGCATGCGCCCCCGGGGCCGGAGACGGGCCTCCCGACGACCGGGCCGGACCCGGTCGGACGGGGTCAGCCCATGCGGTCAGCCCATGCCGAGGGCCTGTTTGTACATGTCCAGAACCGCCTCTTCCTCGGCGATGTCGTCGGGCTCCCGCTTGCGCAGGGCGATGACCTTGCGGATCACCTTGGTGTCGTAACCACGGCCCTTGGCCTCGGCCATGACTTCCTTCTGCTGATCGGCGATGTCCTTCTTTTCAACGTCCAGACGTTCGATCCGTTCGATGAACTGGCGCAGCTCGTCCGCCGTGACGCGATAGCTGGCCTCTGCCTCTTCGTTCATTCCTGCGCTCCTGTTGATCGGGGTCAGAGTGATCTGCTAGCGTCCGCGCGGCGTTGCCGCAAGCCCTTCCGGCCTTGCGTGGCGGCGGGACTTGGCTTAGGCGCGGAGCGCGCGGTCGCCGGGGTGGCGTCCGCGCCATCGCCTGTCACGGCACAGCAAGGGAGACACGCATGGAATGGTTGGTCTGGATCGGTGCGCTGATCTCTGTTCTGGGGCTGGCCGGGCTGGTCTGGTCGATCCTGACGGTGCTGCGCGCCCGCCGCACCGCCCAGAGCGACGAGGAACTGCGCGCCGCCGTCCAGCGTGCGATGCCCCTGAACATGGGCGCGCTGTTCCTGTCGGTGATCGGGCTGATGATGGTGATCCTGGGCATTTTCCTGGGCTGATCCGCCGGACGCCCGCCGGGGCGCAACGGGCAGGGTGCAAGGGGCAGTCTGCCCCTTTCCCGGTCAGACCCATCCCGGACGAGCCCATCGCCCGGACCGGTCCAGCTGTCAGACGGGAAGGTTGTCGAACCGCGCCTCCATCGCTTCATTCGTCAGATCCTCTTGCAGGCGGCGCAGCTGCGCGGGTACGCCGGTGCCGGTGCGGGCGTAATCGCTGACCAGCCGGTGCAGACGGTCCAGGTGACGATGCCGCCGTCCGGGCGCCTCGTCCGTGATCAGCGACGTGACGGAGGCCGCCTCGTGGTTCAGTTCCGTGATCCTGTCTGAAGTCATGGCATGCTCCCCTCTCTGTCGCGTTGCCCTGCCGTCCGAAAGCAGCTCTCGGCGATCCATCCGGCAGAATGGTGGCGGATGGTTAAGCATTGGTTGTCGGGCGGTGGGTGCGGCTCCTCCGATCCGCATGATGCAAGGTACGCCGGATCCGCGCCGCTGCCAACGGATGTTTCAGATTGTGTCAGCAGCGGCGACAGGTTGCCGTCCCCGGTGCGTGGTGCGCTGCCTCCGGACCAGTCCCGACAGATCGCGAATGACCCTACAAAAACCGGGGCTTGCATCACATTCAATAATCTTTATATGTTTCAGGCAACAGGAGGGACGCCATGACACCCGAAGTGACCGCCTTTTTCGACGAGGCCACGAACACCATTTCCTACGTCCTGCGTGATCCGGGGGGCAGCGCCTGCGCGGTGATCGATTCGGTGCTGGACTTCGATTATGCTTCGGGCCGGACCGACACGCGGTCGGCCGATGCCATCGTCGAATTCGTGCGCGAC
The DNA here is from genome assembly GCF_010614805.1 of Pseudooceanicola aestuarii. Lineage (NCBI taxonomy): Bacteria > Pseudomonadati > Pseudomonadota > Alphaproteobacteria > Rhodobacterales > Paracoccaceae > Pseudooceanicola > Pseudooceanicola aestuarii. Next base: position 72,293 of record NZ_JAAFZC010000001.1, on the reverse strand, counting down.
AAGGGGTGGCGTGTCGCCTGGCTGCTGGAAACCCATGTCCATGCCGATCACCTGTCCGCCGCGCCCTACTTGCAAGAGCGGCTGGGCGGGCGCATCGGCATCGGCGAACGGATCACCCAGGTGCAGGACACCTTTGGCAAGGTCTTCAACGAAGGGACGGAGTTCCAGCGCGACGGTTCCCAGTTCGATCAGCTGTTCGAGGATGGCGACAGCTTCACCATCGGCCAGCTGCGCGGCGATGTGGTGCACACGCCTGGCCATACACCGGCCTGCCTGACCTATGTGATCGGAGATGCCGCCTTTGTCGGGGATACGCTGTTCATGCCGGATTTCGGCACTGCGCGCTGCGATTTCCCCGGCGGCTCCTCCGCGCAGCTGTTCGCCTCGATCCAGAAGATCCTGGCCCTGCCCGAGGAGACGCGGATTTTCGTCGGCCACGATTACAAGGCGCCAGGTCGCGACGAATACGCGTGGGAAACCACTGTCGGCGCCCAGAAGGCCCGCAACGTGCATATCGGCGCGGGCCGTACGGCCGAAGAATTCGTTCAGATGCGCGACGCCCGCGACGCCACGCTGGCGATGCCCCGGCTGATCATCCCGTCGCTTCAAGTGAACATGCGGGCCGGACAGATGCCCGAACCGGACGCGCAGGGTGACGTCTTTCTGAAGGTGCCGGTGAACAAGCTTTGACACGCCTTGCCTGACCGCCCATCCCGGCGCACCGCCGGGCGGGCAGAGTCAGGTCGGGACAGATCGTTTGGAATGAACATGGAATCGAGTTGGATCATGGGGCTGGTCGGCGGGGTGCTGATCGGGACCGGCGGTGCCGTCTACCTGTTGGGGAATGGGCGCATCATGGGGGCCTCCGGCATCATCGGCGGGCTGGTGGACGGGTCGGGCCGCGACACGGCGGCCGAACGGCTGATCTTTCTTGCCGGGGTGGTTCTGATGCCGTTGCTGCTGCTGCCCTTTGTCGGGGATCCGCAGACGCGGGCGACATCGGAGCTGTGGGTGCTGGCGGCGGCGGGGCTATGCGTCGGATTAGGCACGCGGGTGGCCAATGGCTGCACCTCCGGACACGGGGTCTGCGGGATCTCGCGGCTGTCGCTGCGTGGGATCGTGGCGACCCTTTTCTACATTCTGGCGGGCGGGCTGACGGTGGTTCTGTTCCGGCACATCCTGGGGGTGATTTGATGCATCGACTGATCGCATTGGTCGCCGGCGGATTGTTCGGCACTGGCCTCTATCTGTCCGGCTTGACCGACACGACAAAGGTGCAGGGCTGGCTGGATGTGTTCGGTGACTGGGATCCCACCTTGGCTTTCGTGATGGGCGGGGCGATCCTGCCCATGGCGCTGGCCTGGGCGCTGATCCGGGCGCGCGCCGGGCGGCTGCGCCCGCTGGCGGGGGGCACCTTCCCGGCGCCGCCCCGGCCCGAGGTCGACCGTCGGCTGGTGGTCGGATCCGTCCTTTTCGGCCTGGGCTGGGGGCTGGCGGGGCTGTGCCCCGGACCGGCAGTGGCCTCGCTGTCCTTCGGCGGGTGGCAGGGAGTGGTCTTCCTGGGCTTCATGGTGCTGGGCATGGCGATCGCGCCGCGCCTGCGCGACAGGCTGGACAGGGCCGTTCCGGCGGACTAACCAAAGGCATGAACATCAGACCCCTGACCCCCCGCTATGCCGTCTCTCCCCAGATCGCGCCCGAGGATATGGCCGCGATCCGCGAGGCCGGGTTCACCACGGTGATCTGCAACCGCCCCGATGCCGAGAACCCGCCGGAATGGCAGGCCGACGCAATGGCCGGCGCGGCCAAGGCGGCCGGGCTGGATTTCGTGGTACTGCCGCTGACCCATCAGACCATGACGCCTGAGAATACCGCGATCCAGATGCAGACGGTGGAAGCCTCGGACGGGCCGGTGCTGGCCTATTGCGCCTCTGGCACGCGCTGTTCGGTGATCTGGTCGCTGGGCCAGGCAACGGCCGGAATGGCCCCGGAGGAGATCCTGACCACCACAGCCAGGGCCGGCTATGACCTGGCCGCGCTGCGCCCCCGTCTGGAAGAGCTGTCGGCGGGCTGAACGCGGGGCAGGGGCTGAATGCGGGGCAGGGGCTGAATGCGGGGCAGGAGCTGGGCGCGGGACGTGGCAAAGCAGTGGACCCAGCCTTGCCGCGACTTGCGGTGCCCCCCATGCTGCGGCGGCGTCAGCGGCGCGGCGACGAACCTGTCGACCCGACGTTGCAAAGGGTCGAGATGTGGCAGGGGGCGCTGCCCCCTCTTGAGCTGCGCTCAATTCACCCCCGCGGTATTTCGTCCCGAAGGGGGCGATCTCCGGCGCGGTCGGCGTTCGCCGGCACAGGCCCGCTGGCGTCCAGACGCCTTGGCAAACGCGGTCGCCGCGTCTATACGCGCGATCTGACACACAGGAGGCCCCAATGGTCGGTAGCGCCAATCTCAACATCATGATCAAGGCCGCCCGTAAGGCGGGCCGCTCCCTGGTGAAGGACTTCCGCGAGGTGGAGAACCTTCAGGTGTCGATGAAAGGCGCGGGCGATTTCGTCAGCCGGGCCGATATCGCCGCCGAGAAGATCCTGAAAGAAGAATTGATGACCGCCCGTCCGACCTATGGTTGGCTGGCCGAGGAGGGGGGCGAGGATGCCGGGCAGGATCCCACCCGCCGCTGGATCGTCGATCCGTTGGACGGCACCACGAATTTCCTGCACGGCCTTCCGCATTGGGCGATTTCCATCGGGCTGGAACACAAGGGTCAGATGGTCGCCGGCGTGATCTTTGACGCCGCCAAGAACGAGATGTTCTTTGCGGAGAAAGGCGAAGGCGCCTGGATGAACGAAAGCCGCATCCGCGCCTCCGGACGGACGCGGATGATCGAATCGATCTATGCTACGGGCCTGCCCTTTGGTGGGCGTTCCGACCTGCCGGCCACGATCCAGGACCTGGCGCGGCTGCTGCCCGCCTGTGCCGGGGTGCGGCGCTGGGGGGCGGCGGCGCTGGACATGGCCTATGTGGCGGCGGGCCGGTACGACGGCTTCTGGGAACGTCGCTTGAATTCCTGGGACATGGCCGCCGGGCTGGTGATCCTGCGCGAGGCCGGTGCGCTGGTGGAGCCGCTGCGCAAGGACGGTGATATCTTTGCCGATGGCGAGGTGATCACCGCCAACGAAGGGCTGTTCGACGCCTTTACCAAGGTCATTCGCAACACCTGAACCTGAAGCGGAGCCCAGAGGCACGACCGTGAGCGATGGGCTCCCCCCCGGGGGCGGCCCTTTCGTCATTTCGGGGGCAGGCGATCCTTGTTGGCGACCTAGGTTCGGCGCGGGCCACGGCGACAAGACAGGAAGGTTCGCTAGTGCGCATCGTCGTGAAGTCCCGAAAATTTTCCGTGAATTGTCGTGAGAAGACGTCATCGCCTTTTTCGAAACCGGGCAGAGCTACTGCCCGTATCTCCAGCAGCCTGACAGAAAATTGGGCGCTTCGGGAAGGTTCTCGAAGCCAACAGATGGAGAATGATGATGACGTTCAAGACCCTGATTACCGCCGCTGCGACCTCTGCCCTGCTGGCCGGGGGCGCCTTTGCCGAATCCCATGGCGGTAAGAACCCGATGGTGGGCGGCGCTGAAATGTTCGCTGACAAGACCATCGTGGAGAACGCCTCGCAGAGCGCAGACCACACCACGCTGGTTGCCGCCGTGAAGGCCGCAGGCCTGGTTGAAACGCTGAGCGGCGAAGGCCCGTTCACCGTGTTCGCCCCCACCAACGCCGCCTTCGAGAAACTGCCCGAAGGTACTGTCGAAGACCTGCTGAAGCCTGAAAACAAGGAACAGCTGACCAAGATCCTGACCTGCCACGTCGTCGCCGCCGATGCCATGTCGGACGCCATCCGTGGCATGATCGACGATGACGGTGGGGAGCACCCGGTACCCACCGTCGGCGGCTGCACCTTGCAGGCGACCTATGATGGCGACGCGATCATGATCGAAGACGAGCAGGGCAACGTCGCCAATGTCACCGTCGCCGATGTCGATCAGTCGAACGGCGTCGTGCACGTGATCGACACGGTGCTGATGCCCGCGATGTAATCCGGCGCGGCCGGGTCGCGTGATCCGGGCCGCACCGAACCTCACGGCCGCCCGCACCCCTCGCGGGCGGCCGATCTTTTTCCCTCCGATTCAATGCAAATTCTTCAAGACAAGACCCTTCCGAAAGGAGGCCCCCAGATGAAACGTCGTGTTTTCCTGACCACCGCGGCCGCCACGGCCAGCACCTTTGCCACAGGCCTTGCAAGGGGCCCCTTGAACGCCGCTTCCGGCAGTTTCGAGGTGCAGCGCAGCGTGCCGGAATGGAAGGCGATGCTGAGCGATCTGGAATACAAGGTCATGCGCGAAGACGGTACGGAACCTGCCTACAGTTCCAAGTTGCATGACCTGAAAGAAGATGGCACCTACCTGTGCCGGGGATGCGACCTGCCGATCTACTCTTCGGCGGACAAGTTCGATTCGGGCACCGGCTGGCCCAGCTTTACCCGGCCGATCGCGGATGATGCTGTCCGGACCAAGCCGGATCGCAGCCTGTTTGCCACGCGCACAGAGGTACATTGCCGCCGCTGCGGTTCGCATCTGGGTCATATCTTCGACGATGGTCCCGAACCCACCGGCAAGCGCCATTGCCTGAACGGCGTCAGCCTGAAGTTCACCCCAACCAATACCTGACCGCGCGGGGGCCACGCCCTGTTTCCGGCAAAGGGCCGGCCACGATCCTTGAGGGGTCAGGGCCGGCCTCTTCCAATTTCAGCTCAGAATGTTAGCCGCATTCCGCAAGGCAGGCCTCACTTGAAGTTGCGGCTGTCCTTGATCTGATCCCAGGCCCAGACCACCTGCTGCAATTGTTCTTCCTGGCTGCGATCGCCGCCGTTCATATCCGGGTGCAGCACCTTGATCAGCGCCTTGTAGGCCTTGCGGACCTCGGCCTTGGACCAATCATCGCGTGCCTCCAGGATCTCGATCGCCTGGCGTTCCGTGGGGGGCAGGCGCCGGCCAGCGGCCTGGCCGTTGCGGCCGGGGTTCTGTGTCGCGTTGGCGCCCAGAACCTGGTGCGCATCCTCGATCCCCAACCGCGCCCAGGCGCGCTGTTCGGGGTCGCCCATGGGTTTGGTCTGGCGGTCCCAGACCTTGTCCTTGGACATCTGAGCGTTCATTTCCGCTTCGGTTGTTCCGTCAAAGAAGTTCCACTTCAGATTGTATTCGCGAACGTGGTCCCGGCAAAACCATTTGAATTCGTCCAGAACGTCCGGCGCCTTGGGCGCGCGGTACTTTCCCGCCTCCTCGCAGCCCGGATGTTCGCACACGCGGGTCGATGTCTCGGATGCGCCGGACATACCGCGACGACCGCGGTTGGTTTTCTTTTTGGCCGAGGAAACCGACATATCAAAGCCGAATGGGTCAGGCTTGGGCATGAGTGCTCCTTTCCGAGTCAGGCGATGCAGTTTAGTCTGAGATGCGAGAGATTGAAGAGGCAGGAGAAGAAAAAATGTCCCGAACGGCAGAGATCCGCAGTGCGTTGGAGCGCAGTTTTACTCCGGAGCGGCTGGAAGTGCTGGACGAAAGCGAAAGCCATCGCGGCCATGCCGGGTACCAGGAGGGGGGGGAAAGTCATTTTCGCATCCGCATGAAGGCCGCCGCCTTCGAAGGGCAGTCCCGGATCGCCCGCCACCGCGCGGTTCACGCCGCCCTGGGGCCCGATCTGATCAGCCGCATCCACGCCCTGGCATTGGAACTGGAAGCATAGCCCCCCTTTGTCCGGCTGCTGCCGCGCGGCGCCCCATGCCGCAAGGATCCGGCGGGCCTCAGGGGCGGGCGTCGCGGAATTTCAGCGCCTCCGGCACCTCGGTCAGGTCGGCTTCGGCCTCGTCCTCCGTATCGGGATCGGCAGGGGGCGTGAAGTCGCCTGAGGAAGGGGCGTCCGGGGCTGTGTCGACAGGTGCTTCCGGGGGGGGGGGCGATGCCGGTGCGGGGTCCGGAGTGTCGCCGCCCATGGGGGCGTAGCGGTCGACCACGCGGAGGTTTTCGGGCAATCTGCGTCCTACAAGGCGCGGCGCGTCGACCACGGTGGCGTCGGGCGCTGGTTCACGGCTCGCGGCGTCGGGGCCGATTGCCGGCGCCGTCTCTACCTGCGTGACGGGGGTCTCGGTGGTGACATCCAGGGCGGAGCTCGGTCCGGTATCCGGGGCGGAGTTCAGCGCGGTCGCCTCGGCGCTGTCCTGCGGGACGAAGGCGGCGGCGATCACGCGGCCGGGCCCCCCGGCGGGGATCTCCGGTGTGCTGTCTTGCGGCGGAACGGGGGCGTCTTCGGGCGTGGCATTGGATCGGCGCGCGGCATCGATACCAGTCGCGCTGTCAGTTTCGTCCTCGACCGCCTCGTCCCCCTGATCGGCGGGGAAGGCGCTGTCCTCGGGCATGTCGGAGATCGCGTCGGCATCCTGCCGAAGGCCCCGGCTGTCATCGTTCCACGCACCGGAGAGGCGGGCGGCACGGCGGCGCAGCAGCTCGGCAAAGCCGTCGCTGGCAGTGACTTCCTGTGCGCCGTGTTCATCGTCTTCTTCCGGTGGGTCGCGGAAATCCTGCGCCGCTTCAGCCGCGGGCAGCAGGATCGGCGTCTCCTCCCGTTCGGGCGGTTCCAGCAACTCGGGCCGGAACGCGTCGGTACTGCCCGCCCGGCGCCGCCGAAAGATCAGCAGGTTGCGATAGGTCGTGGCGACGGAGGTCAGGCCGGAGCGTTCCTCCGATGGCAAGGTTTCCGCCCTCCAATATTCCCAACCGTCGCCGGCCATCTCGTTCATCAACGTCTCGATGGCATGGGCAAACCGCCCTTCGGGGCCCTTGGCGCCCCGCGCCCGCTTGCCCCGCTGGGGGGCGGGCACAACCCTGTACTCAAAAATGGTCATCTCGATCCAATTGATTTATCCGTGCCGGGCCGGACCAGGCCAAAGAATACCGCAAGATCCGAGCGAAAGATATGCATTGCCTTTGGGGCGATCCCGGACCGGAAATCTGGCATCGCCATGATCATTTCCGCAGACCCATCGGCGCGCCGACCCAATCGGGCACCGGCAGTGTGGCATGATCGGCGGCCATCGCGGCAATCTTTTCGTGGATCTCGGGCGGATAGGGTGCCACCCGGGGGCCGGATTGGTCGATATGCAGGCTGATGCCCTCGCCGGTGGCGGCGATCCAGCCGTCCTGGTGCTGGATCGTCTGGCAGAAATGAAAGCTCTTCGGCCCGTGATCCAGGATCCGAAGGGTCACCCTGACCTGTGCGCCCAGGTGCAATTCCCGCAGGTACCGGGTGCGGAATTCGGCGGAATAGGTCGTGTGGGCGGTGTTCCGCATGTAGCGTTCCGACAGGCCCAGCAATTCGAAGGCATCGTCGACGCCGGTATCGAACAGCACGTTGTAATAGGCCATGTTCAAGTGGCCGTTGAAATCGATCCACTCGGGCTTCAGCCCCATCGGTTCCGAAATGAATTCAGCCATCGCTCCCTCCTTCTGCCGTATCGGCGTAGCGGGGGGCGCGGCGAAGGTCCAGACCGGCCAGGCGATCCGATGCCGTGCTGTGGTTTGGGGATGACGCGGCCGGGATCGGGGGCGCCCGCGTCATGCGCTCCCCGGCTGCGTGGCGGGCGCAGCGGTTTGGAGCATGACCTGACCTAGAAGAGCATGGCCCGGCCCGGGGGGCAGGGTCCACAGGGATGGCTTGCGGACGCCGACAGGGGGCCACAGCCATGGTCTGAGCGATGCGCATGTCCCATCAAGGCCGGGGGCAAGCACGCTCCCGGCAGAGATGAGGGGGCGTGTCGCCGCACAGCAGGCGGTTCCGCAGGGAATACCCCCTTGCGGGTTGAGGGCGGGTTAAAGGCCCAGCTTGGCTTTCACCAGCTCATCCACCGCCTTGGGGTTGGCCTTGCCGCCGGTGGCCTTCATCACCTGGCCAACGAACCAGCCCGCAAGTTTCGGGTTCTGCTGCGCTTTTTCCACCTGTGCGGGATTTGCCGCGATGACCTCGTCCACGGCGGCCTCGATCGCGCCGGTGTCGGTGACCTGTTTCATGCCGCGCGCGGCGACGATCTCCGCCGGGTCGCCGCCCTCGGTATAGACGATTTCAAACAGATCCTTGGCAATTTTCCCGGAGATGTCGCCCTTGGTGATCAGAGCGATGATCCCGCCCAGCTGATCGGGGCTGACAGGGCTGTCGTCGATGCCCTTGTCATCCTTCTTCAGGCGGCCGAACAGCTCGTTGATGACCCAGTTGGCGGCGAGCTTGCCATCCCGCCCCTCGGCCACCTGTTCGAAATAGGCGGCATTCTCCGCCTCGGCCGTCAGGACGGAGGCGTCGTATTCCGACAGCCCGAAATCCCGGACGAACCGCGCCTTTTTCTCGTCCGGAAGTTCCGGCAGGCCTGCGGCGATATCGTCCACCCAACCTTGCTCGATCTCCAACGGCAGCAGGTCGGGATCGGGGAAGTACCGGTAGTCATGCGCTTCTTCCTTGGACCGCATCGACCGGGTCTCGTTCTTGTCGGGATCGTAGAGGCGGGTTTCCTGCACGATGTCGCCACCGGCCTCCAGGATGCCGATCTGGCGGCGCGCCTCGTAATCAATCGCGGCCTGGATAAAGCGCATGGAATTCATGTTCTTGATCTCGCAGCGGGTGCCGAGATGGTTGAAGTCCTGCGTCTCCTGGTATTTCTCGTATTGCCCCGGACGACAGACCGACACGTTCACATCGGCGCGCAGGTTGCCGTTCTGCATGTTGCCGTCGCAGGTGCCAAGGTAGCGCAGGATCTGCCGCATCTTGGTGATATAGGCGGCGGCCTCTTCCGGTCCGCGGATATCAGGGCGGGAGACGATCTCCATCAGGGCGACGCCGGTCCGGTTCAGGTCGACAAAGGACATCGCCGGATCCATGTCATGGATCGACTTGCCCGCGTCCTGTTCCAGGTGGATGCGTTCGATCCGCACCAGGCGCGCCACACCAGGCGCCATGTCCACCAGGATTTCGCCCTCGCCGACGATGGGGTGATACAGCTGGGAAATCTGGTAGCCCTGCGGCAGGTCGGGATAGAAATAATTCTTCCGATCGAAAGCGGAGCGCAGATTGATCTGCGCCTTCAGCCCCAGCCCGGTGCGCACGGCCTGGGCCACGCAGAACTCATTGATCACGGGCAGCATGCCGGGCATGGCCGCATCGACAAAGGCGACGTTGGAATTGGGTTCCGCACCGAACCGGGTGGACGCGCCGGAGAACAGCTTGGCCCGGGAGGACACCTGCGCGTGTACCTCCATCCCGATGACCAGTTCCCAATCGTGCTTCGCCCCGGCGATTACCTTGGGCTTGGGCGTTTCATATGTCAGGTCCAACATGCCTTGTCCTCTCCCGGAATGGCTTGAGCACGGGTTCTAGGGGAGCGGTGAGAAGGGGGCAAGGCCCCGTGCCCGGCCAATGCGGGTGCAAAGCGCGGCCGGGGATTGCGCGTGTAGGGCTGGGGATTTGCCCCGTTGGCGGGTGCGGGGCGGACGGGTCGGGGTCAAAGTCGCAGGGCGGAGCGGCCACCGGCCCCGCCCATGGGGGCCGGCGGAGGGGTGCCCAGGCGGCGGCAGGCCGATGTCAGCTCTCGCGCGCGGCGGCCGGCGCGTTCCCGCGCGGCCGCGTCGGGGGCGCCCCACCCGCATTCGGCGCGCTGAAACGGGTCAGCCCAGATGGCGGGGTGCAAGCCGGTCAGCTGTGTGGCGGCGATCTTCTGCCCCGCCTCCGCCAGCCGCCCACGCAGACGGCGGGCAGGCAGGGACAGATCGCCGGGGGCGGCGTCGGGGACCATGCCCACAAGACAAAATGCCGAAATCGCGTTGATCGTGTATTGGTCGGGGCGGCGGGCCAGGATGTCCTGCAAAGCCTTGTCCATCAGGTCGGCATCGCAGGATTCGGCGGCATAGGGATCATGGGCCAACGCCCCCATCCAGACCCAGCCATAGGCGCCCGCGCCCCAGATATCGGCCAGCCGCACGGCGGTTTCCCGCGCCTGGCGGTCCAGGTCGCCGGGGCCACCATGCCATCCGGGCAGCAGATCCCGGCCAAAGGCGCGCAGATGCGACGGATTGCCCGGATCCAGGTCGATCAGATCGGCGTAATCCTCCGCCAGGCGATTGATACCGTGGTCATCTGCGGCCAGCAGCCGGCATTGGGCGGCGGCCAGCAGGGGGCTGTTTTCCTCCACCGCGTGAAACCGATCGATCAGGTCGGCGGCGCGGCCGAAATGCGCGGCAAAGGCCGCGTCGGGGCGGATCGGACGGGATTGCGGCAAGCGCGGGCCAAGGTGGCTCCACCCGATGGCCATATGCGCCAGAGCGATGGTCACGGCGACGCCCCAGCAGGCTGCATTCGCATCGGCCATATCATCCAGTTCGGCGATAGCGGCGGGGCAGGGGGCATGGCCCTCCGCCTTGGCCTTGCGCGCGGCGAGTTCGATATCCGATCGCGCGCCTGCGGCCATGGCGACCGCCTGGCTGAATCCATCGGCGCCGATGTCGCGCGCCTGATCGGTGCGGCGGATCAGGTCGCCCAGAACCTCCCATCGGTCCTGCCGGGCAAGATCGCGGCCCTTGCGAAAAGCTGCTGCGCGGGCGGTGTCGGCGCGGGTCGCGGTGACCAGCGGCAGCGGCGCCCCCAGGCGGCGGCTGTGCAGCCCGGACCCGGAATTTGCCACCGGCCGGCCCTCGGGCAGAATGCCGGCACCGGCCTCCCCCGCCCGGTTGCGGGGCGCCAGAAGAGACAGCGGATTGAAGGGCGACAGGCGGCGCATCGAGAGGACTCCATACTCGTTTCATCCTTGGTGCCCGGGCAATCGGGCCGAAAAAAGGACGCAGGCAGGAGTTTGTGGGGCCGGTGTTGCCAAAACAAAAACAACCCCCGCGAAAACTGGTCGCGGGGGTCGTATTGTTGATCAAATTGCGAATATTCAGCGGCGATCAGGCCGCTTTTCGCTTGTGCTCGCCTTCTTCGATCTCCTCGATGATCTTGGCGCTGAACGCCTCCAGATCCTTCGGGCTGCGGGAGGTGATGATGCCGTTGTCGGTGACTACTTCAGCATCGGTCCAATTGGCGCCGGCATTGATCATGTCGGTCTTGATCGACGGGTAGGAGGTCGCGTCGCGCCCCTTCACCGCGCCTGCCTCGATCAGCAGCCAAGGGGCGTGGCAGATGGCAGCGACGGTCTTGCCGCCGTCGATCATGGCCCGGACGATGGACATGGCGTCCTCCTCCACGCGCAGCAGGTCGGGATTGATCTGGCCACCCGGCAGGACCAGCGCATCATAATCGCCGGGAGTGATGTCGGCGGCCTTCACATCGGCGGCGACTTCGCGGCCCCAATCGGTGTTGTCCCAGCCGCGGATCGCCTTGCCGTCCAGCGTGGCGACATGCACGGTGGCGCCGGCTTCTTTCAGCGTGGACAGGGGGTGTTCGAGTTCCGATTGCTCGAACCCGTGGGTTGCGAGGATCAGGATTTTCGCCTCGGTAATGGCTGGCATGGTCATCTCCTTCGTTGCGATGGATTTGCCCTTACAACACTGCCGCCCCCACCGCTGTTCCGTTCCCGTGGCGGCAGGCAGGCGAGCGCGCGGATCGTCGCCCGTGGTCGGCGTTCCGCCACGGTGGGCGCCGCTCGCCCCGCCCTGCGGCCATTCGTGCGCGCCGGCTGTTACCCCTCCAGAATGCGGGAAACCATTTCGTCGGTATCGCGCGACAACCCCGGCTTGGCCGCGATGCGCGACAGCGCCTCCCGGATCATTTGCTGCCGGTCCGCGTCATACCGGCGCCAGCTCTGGAATGCGGCGCACATCCGCGCGGTGGTCTGCGGGTTCAGGTCGTCGAGCGCGATCAGTTGATCGGCCAACAGATTGTAACCTGCGCCATCGGCCCGGTGGAACCCGGCCGCATGTCCGGCAAGGGCGCCAAAGACGGCGCGGAACCGGTTCGGATTGCGCCGATCGAACGCCGGGTGCCCGGCAAGACGTTCCGCCACGCGCGCCGCGTTTTGCGGCGCGGCAAAGGCCACCTGCAACATGAACCACTTGTCCATCACAAGCCGATCATCGGCCCATTGTGTCGCGAACCGGGCCAATGCGTCATCGGCCTTGTCCACGGAAAGCAGCGCCGACAGGGCGGCGATTTGCTGCGTCATGTTGTCGGCGGACGCGAATTGCGCCCGGGCCCGCGCACCGTCATCGCGCCGGGACAGCAGCATCAGTGCCCCGTTGGTCAGTGACCGTGCGGCCGCCGCATCGGCATCGGGACGAAAGGCGCCGGGCACCTGGTGGGCATCGTAGAGATCCGCCAGCACCTGCTCCATCTCCGCCGCCATGCTGTCGCGCATTGCCTCCCGCGCTGACCAGATCGCCTGCGGGTCGGGGATGATCCCGGTGTCATGCAAGGTCTGAGCCAGATCGTCCTCTGACGGCAGGGCCAACACCAGCGCGCGGAACGCCGGGTCCAGGGTCTCGTCAGTCGAGACGTTGCGCAGTGCGGCGATGAAGGCGCCATCCGGGGCCGCGCCGTCGGTGATCATGCGGATCAATGCGTCCTTGGCCAGGGCGCGCCCGGCCTCCCAACGGTTGAACGGGTCGCTGTCATGGGCCAGCAGGAACGCCCGTTCGGCGTTGTCGACCTCTCGCCGCAGGATCACGGGGGCGGAGAAGCCGCGCAATATGGACGGTATCGGACGGGCCGACAGACCGGGAAAGGTAAACCGCTGCTCCGCTTCCGTGACCTCCAGCAAGACACTGGGTTGAACTTCCGTGCCATCAGGGCCCAGCAGGCCAAGCGTTACGGGGATCACCTGCGGCAGCTTGTCGGGCTGGCCCGGGGTCGGTGGCGTGTGCTGGTGAAAGGTCAGTGCATATGTTCCGTTCTCCCATTCTTCCGTCACGTCCAGACGCGGGGTCCCGGCCTGGGAATACCAGCGTTTGAATTGCGACAGGTCGCGGCCGGTGGTGTCTTCGAATACCTTCAGCCAATCCTCGATCGTGCAGGCCTGTCCATCGTGCCGGTCGAAATAGAGATCCAGCGCCCGGGCATAGGCCACGTCGCCCACCAGCCGTTTCAGCATCCCGATGAGTTCCGCACCCTTTTCGTAGACCGTAGCCGTGTAGAAATTGTTAATTTCCTGAAAACTCTCCGGCCGCACCGGGTGGGCCAGGGGGCCGTTGTCCTCGCGGAACTGGCGGGCGCGCAGGTCGATCACGTCGGTGATCCGTTTCACCGGCTCCGAACGCATGTCAGCGGTGAACTGGGCGTCGCGAAAAACGGTCAGCCCTTCTTTCAGACAGAGCTGGAACCAATCGCGGCAAGTGATACGGTTCCCGGTCCAGTTGTGAAAGTACTCGTGAGCGATGATCGCCTCGATCCGTTCGAAATTTGCATCCGTCGCTGTTTCCGGCGAGGCAAGGACCGCGGCGGAATTGAAGATGTTCAGCCCCTTGTTTTCCATTGCACCCATGTTGAAATCATCCACTGCAACGATATTGAAGATGTCCAGGTCATATTCCCGGCCATAGATCCGCTCGTCCCAATCCATGGATCTTTTCAGCGCCTCCATCCCGAAGTCGCATTTCCCCTCGTCCCCGGGACGCACCCAAAGGTTGAGTTCGATGTCGCGGCCGGAGCGGGTGGTGAACGTATCGGACAGCGCGCGCAGGTCGCCGGCCACCAGCGCAAAAAGATAGGCCGGTTTGGGCCAGGGGTCATGCCAGATCGCATGACCGGGTACCTGTGCGCGCGGGTTGCCGTTGGACAGCAGAACCGGCAGGTCGCTGTCGATCCGCACGGTGAATATGGACATCACGTCGGGCCGATCGGGGTAGAACGTGATCTTGCGAAAGCCTTCGGCTTCGCACTGGGTGCAATACATGCCGTTGGACATGTAGAGCCCTTCGAGCGCGGTGTTTCGCGCCGGTGCGATTTCCACTTCCGCCTCCCACAGGAACGGGCGGTCGGGGACCGGGCAGGTCAGGCCCGCCCCGGTCTGCTCGGGGAGGATCGGGGTGCCGTCGATGGCCGCAGAAATCAGGCTGAGATCCTCTCCGTGCAGGAAAAAATCCTGTGCCGGCGCCTCCGGAGTGGGGGTGAACCGGATCCGGCTTTTGACCCGTGTGGCGTGGGGAGCCAGGACAAAGGTCAGATCGACGCTGTCGACTTTCCAGCCGAACGGGGTGTAGTCCTTCAGGTGAACGGTCCGGTCCGTCGGGGTCGCGCCTGCGTCTTTCATGGCTTCTGTCCTCTTGTCATGTGGCGCGAACCATCCGCGCGGCCGGGTGGAATTGCAACCCGGTTGAACCTGAGCGGGGCCTCGTGCGTTGATGTGGGGAATCCAGTTGGCCGATCCTGAAAGGAGCGTTTTCATGTCTGCACCCGACACCAATGTCGACCGCCAGGCCCGCCGCCATGGCGGCCCCGTCTGGGGCATTCTGCTGTCCGTCGCCGTGGGGCTGCTTATCGGTGTGGCGATCACCTTTACCGCGCTGAGCGGGGACGAGGAATCGCCTGTTGATGCACCCACCGCGGCGGAAGCCGAACAATAGATTGCAGCGTCGTCCCGGCCCCGGTTCGGGGCTGGGCGGCAATGCGCAGAGGTGCGTATTTGAATAGCAGTCCGTGCGGTCCTGCACGGACGCACAGAGAATGTCGTTTGCGAGTGGGCTGAAAATACCTATCTTCGAGGGTATCCAATCAGCAGGCCTCCCATGACCAGACCCCGCATCGGCATCATAACCAATCAACATCTCATCAACGACAGCTACCGGGCCCATGCCGGGGGCATCATGTGCTCCGAAGCGGTGGCCGAGGTGGCCGATTGCCTGCCTTTGCTGATCCCCGCCGATCCGCGCCTGACGCCCCTGCCGGAGTTGTTGGAAGCGTTTGACGGGTTTCTTCTGACCGGCGGGCGCCCGAATGTGCACCCGGAGGAATATGGCGAGGCCGCGACGGCCGCGCATGGGGATTTCGACCGGGCGCGCGATGCCGTGGCCCTGCCGCTGGTGCGTGCCTGCGTGGAACGGGGGCAGCCGTTCCTGGGCATTTGCCGCGGCTTTCAGGAGGTCGCGGTGGCGATGGGATCGACCCTGCACCCGGAGATCCGCGATCTGCCGGGGCGCCAGAACCACCGGATGCCCCCCGATGGCACACTGGAGGAAAAATTCGCGCTGCGTCACAAGGTGAAATTCACCGAAGGAGGTGTTTTCCACAAGGTGATGGGCGCGCCGGAAGTGATGACCAACACCTTGCACGGGCAGGGGGTGGTCAACGCAGGCGCGCGGTTCCGCATCGACGGTTGGGCGCCGGATGGCACACCGGAGGCCGCCTATGTGGAGGGCGCACCGGGCTTTACCCTGTCGGTGCAGTGGCACCCGGAATACAACGCCGCCAACGATCCGGTGTCGCGTCCGTTGTTTGAAGCCTTGGGACAGGCCGCCCGTGCATGGTCCCAACGTCAGACGGCCCCCATGCACGCCAGCGCCTGAGGCCCGGACACTGGCAACCGGCGCCGGCGTCACTGCGGGCGGACCACAAGGCGCCGACCACCGCCCACCGCGCGGCATTCCCGTGCAGTCGGGCCCGGAACCCGGAAGGATTTGGGCGGGCCAGAGCAAGACCCGCCCGTGAACCACATACTCGTTACTCATCAATCAATCGGTCGCCCGATCCCTTCCGAACATGGCGCGCAAACGTTAGCAATTCGTTACCAGCCGGGCGAAGATCGGGACGAACCGCGAATAATTCAGATCTGACCGCCAGCGATCGGGATCTCGGAACCGTTGACGCTTTGCGTGAGGGGATTGCACAGCCACAGCACGGCGGCGGCAACTTCTTCGGGCGCAATCAAACGCTTGTGTCGATTCTGGTCGACCATCATGCCTCGGGCCTCGTCCTCGCTGACACCGGCACGCTGGGAAATCGCATCGGTGTTCCGGGCCACGATGGGCGTATCGACATAGCCGGGGCAAATTGAATTGAATGTATAGGGCTGTGCCATGAAATCCTCGGACAAGGAGCGGATCATGCCGATCACCCCGTGTTTGGACGCGGCATAGGCCCCCGCGCCGGGCGCCCCGCGCAGACCGGCGATGGAGGAGATGGCGATGACCCGGCCCCAATCCGTCTCCAGCATCGAGTTCAGGCTTTCGCGGATGGTGAAGAAGGCGCCGTCCAGGTTGGTCGCCATGATCTTGCGCCACATCTCGGTTGAGGTCTTGTGCAGCTTGCGCCCCTCCGCGATGCCGGCATTGGCGACACAGATCTGGACCGGGCCCCGGGCCGCGACGGCGGCGGCGGTGGTGTCGCGTACCTTGTCCTCGTCGGTGACGTCCATGACCATCGGGTGCATCCCCGGTTCGGCGACGGCTTCCAACACTTCCAGCCGGCGGCCGGTGATCGTGACGGCGGCGCCTTCGGCCACCAGGCCGCGCGCGATGGCCAGGCCGATCCCGGTGCCGCCCCCGGTGACGATGGCGTGTTTGCCTTCCAGCATCATGTGATCTCTCCCTGTTTGAGCTGTGATCCGGGGAACCCGGTTCCATTTGCGCGGGACCATATCTGCCCGGAAGGTGGACGCAAGGCGCATGTCCGGCCGCATCTGCGCCGGGGCGGGGGAGTTTCGGTTTGACCCTCCGGGCGCCATGGCTCAACCTGTAGGCGTACGCCGGATCCGGCGGCAGATCCCGCGCCGCACACTGGATTCCGCAACGAATTCCGCGGTTGCGTAGAAAAGACACGCCGTTGGGTTTGACTTCACCCGGCGATCAGGGCAAATCGTGCGATGATGTCGCGCAACATTGTTGCGCGCTAGCGCTATCACGATTTTTGGAAATTCCAAGAGTCACACAGGCAAGAATGTCTTAAGGGGGACGAAGAAAGGTGAAGATCGGTACACCGAAAGAGGTGCTGGACGGCGAGGCCCGCGTGGCCATGACGCCGGACTCGGCGCTTCAGCTTCAGAAACTCGGCCACGAGTGCTTTATCGAAACCGGCGCGGGTGTCCGGGCAGGGTTCGCCGACGCCGCCTATGAAGAGGCAGGCGTCACGGTCGAGAAGACCGCGGCCCAGCTGTTCAAGGCCGTCGACGTGATCGCCAAGGTGCGGCCACCCACCGATACGGAAGCGAAGCGGCTGGACCAGGGGCAGACCCTGATTTCCATGTTCAACCCTGCCGGCAACACCGAGCTGCTGGAGCTGTGCCAGTCGCGCGGCGCGACTGTGATGGCGATGGACATGGTGCCGCGGATCTCGCGGGCGCAGAAGATGGACGCGCTGTCGTCCATGGCGAATATCGCAGGCTACCGCGCGGTGATCGAAGCGGGCAACAACTTCGGCCGCTTCTTCACCGGTCAGATCACGGCTGCGGGCAAGGTGCCCCCGGCCAAGGTTCTGGTGGTGGGCGCCGGCGTCGCCGGCCTGGCCGCCATCGGCACGGCGACCTCTCTGGGGGCGGTGACCTACGCGTTCGACGTGCGGCCCGAAGTGGCGGAGCAGGTCGAATCCATGGGTGCCGAATTCGTCTACCTGGATTTCGAGGAAGCGCAGCAGGACGGCGCTGCCACCGGCGGCTATGCCTCTGTGTCCTCTCCCGAATTCCGGGAAGCCCAGCTGGCCAAATTCCGCGAGCTGGCACCCGATATGGACATCGTGATCACCACCGCGCTGATCCCCAACCGCGAGGCGCCCAAGCTGTGGCTGGAGGACATGATCGCCAGCATGAAGCGCGGGTCGGTCATCGTCGACCTGGCGGCGGAACGCGGCGGCAATGCCGAAGGCACGGTGATGGACGAGAAGATCGTGACCGAAAACGGTGTCACGATCGTCGGCTACACCGATTTCCCTTCGCGCATGGCGACGCAGGCCTCCACGCTGTATGCGACCAACATCCGGCACCTGCTGACCGACCTGACACCGGAGAAGGACGGCGTCGTCAACCACGACATGGAAGACGACGTGATCCGGGGCGCGACGGTCACCCACGAGGGGGAGATCACCTTCCCGCCGCCGCCGCCGAAGGTGCAGGCCATCGCGGCCCAGAAGCCCAAGGAAAAACCCAAGGAGCTGACCGCCGAGGAGAAGCGCGCCGCCGAGGTGGCCGCCTTCAAGGCGCAGACGCGTAACCAGGTCACGCTGCTGGCCGTGGGCGCGGTGCTGCTGCTGGGCGTCGGACTGGTCGCGCCGGCCAGCTTCATGCAGCATTTCATCGTGTTCGTGCTGTCGGTCTTCATCGGGTTCCAGGTGATCTGGAACGTCAGCCATTCGCTGCACACACCGTTGATGGCGGTGACCAATGCGATCTCCTCCATCATCATCCTGGGCGCGCTGATGCAGATCGGATCGGGGTCGTTCCTTGTGATCCTGCTGGCGGGCCTGTCGGTGTTCATGGCCGGGATCAACATCTTCGGCGGCTTCCTGGTAACACGGCGGATGCTCGCCATGTTCCAGAAATCGTAAGGGGGTAGAGGACAATGGAATTCGGATTCACGACGGCGGCCTATGTGGTCGCGGCGGTCCTCTTCATCCTGTCGCTGGGCGGTCTGTCCGGACAGGAAAGCGCGAAACGCGCGGTGTGGTACGGCATCGTCGGCATGGGCCTTGCGGTTCTGGCGACGCTGATCGGCCCGGGTGCCGGGCTCTGGCTGTTGTCGGCGGTGCTGATCGCGGCTGGTGGCCTGATCGGCGTGGTCGTCGCAAAACGCGTCCAGATGACCGAGATGCCGCAGCTGGTGGCGGCGATGCACAGCCTGGTCGGGCTGGCGGCGGTCTTCGTGGGCTACAACGCCCATCTGGAACTGGTTCGCGTCATGGCCATGCCGCATGAGCAATACGAGGCGCTGAAAGGGTTCGCCGCCATCGTGTCGCACAAGACGGCGGTCGAGGTGAACATCCTGCGGGTAGAGCTCTTCCTGGGCGTGTTCATTGGCGCCGTGACCTTCACCGGATCGGTGATCGCCTATGGCAAGCTGGCGGGCAAGGTCTCCTCGGCAGCGACGAAACTGCCGGGCGGGCATATCCTGAACGCCGCGGCTGCGGGCCTGTCGGTGATCTGCCTGATCTGGTACTTCAATACCGGCGGGTTCCTGCCGCTGTTCCTGATGACGCTGTTCGCGCTGTTCATCGGCTACCACCTGATCATGGGCATCGGCGGCGCGGACATGCCGGTCGTGGTTTCCATGCTGAACAGCTATTCCGGCTGGGCGGCGGCGGCCATCGGCTTCTCGCTGGGCAATGATCTGCTGATCGTTGTGGGGGCGCTTGTCGGTTCTTCCGGGGCGATCCTGTCCTACATCATGTGCAAGGCCATGAACCGGTCCTTCATCTCGGTCATTCTGGGCGGCTTCGGCGGCGCGGCGGGTCCGGCGATGGAGGTGGAGGGCGAGCAGGTGGCGATCGACACCGATGGTGTCGCGTCGCTTCTGGACGAGGCCGACAGCGTGATCATCGTGCCGGGCTACGGCATGGCGGTGGCGCAGGCGCAGCAATCGGTCAGCGAACTGACCCGCAAGCTGCGCGCCAAGGGCAAGGAAATCCGGTTTGCCATCCACCCGGTTGCGGGCCGTCTGCCGGGGCACATGAACGTGCTGCTGGCAGAGGCCAAGGTGCCCTATGACATCGTGATGGAGATGGACGAGATCAACGACGATTTCCCCGACACCGACGTGGTGATCGTCATCGGCTCCAACGACATCGTGAACCCGGCGGCGCAGGACGATCCCAATTCGCCCATCGCCGGGATGCCGGTGCTGGAGGTCTGGAAGGCCAAGAACGTGATCGTGTCCAAGCGCGGGCAGGGCACCGGCTATTCCGGGATCGAGAACCCGCTGTTCTACAAGGACAACACGCGGATGTTCTACGGCGATGCCAAGAAATCGCTGGACGATCTGCTGACCAAGATGACCTGAACGCGATCACATGACATGACGAGGGGGCGATGGGCGACCATCGCCCCCTTTGCGTTGTATCGGGCCACGGGGCCAGGTCTGTGGGAGAGGGCCGGGCAGGTAGGCTGCCGGATCAGGTGAACAGACGGGTCAGCATCCAGACGCCCATCGCCGCCATCATCAGGTTCTCCGTGAGGGAGACAAAGCCCAACGGCACGTCGCTGCCGCCGCCCATGCAGGCGCATTTCAGTTCTCTCTTGTCGATATAGACGGCCTTGATCACCGACACGGCGCCGATGGTCCCGATGACCAGCGCCACGGGCGCGGCCAGCCAGGTGAGCGCACCGGCCAACATCAGCAGCCCGGCGCCCGTTTCGGCCCAGGGGTAAACATAGCCGTAGCCGACCTGCCGCCGCGCCAGCAGGTCGTAATTCAGGAACATGGTTGAGAAACTCTCCACGTCGCGCAGCTTTTGAAGGCCCAGCAGCACCATGGCAATGGCGGCGAAACGCGCCACCAATTCCAGGGACAGGATCGGCGCGCCGGCCCGCCAGAGCATCGCCAGCGCGAGGGCCAGGGCGACGGCAAACAGGGCGATGACCGGCCGGTAGGTCGTCTCTCCCTCCGCCTTCAGGGGGCTGCCGAAATGGGCGCGAAGGTCGTCATAGCCGCCGATGCGCGTGCCCTCGATCCAGGTCTGGGGCGTGGTGGTCACGTCATGTTTGCGCTGAAAGGCATCCGTTTCCCTCCGGTTGGTCAGCAGGTGATCATCGACTGCGTAGCCTTTGCGCCGCAGCAGCCATCGGGATTTCAAACCGAAGGGGCAAAGGTGGTCTGGCATGTCCATACGATAGAGCGTTGCGGTCCGGGGCATCGGGATCTCCTTTCGATGCGGAGCCAACGCGCGGGGTGGCGCGGAGTTCGATCCGGCCATGAAAAAGGGGCGGCCGCCCGCGCGTGCCGCCCCCTCTCAGGTGCCGGGTTTGCGGCGCCGTCAGCGGCCGCGAATGCGCGGGTCCAACGCGTCGCGCAGCCCGTCGCCCAGATAGTTCACCGACAGCACGGTCAGAGAAATCGCAACGCCCGGCAACAGCACCCGTTCCGGGTTCTGCTGCATGTAATCCACCGCATCGAACAGAAGCCGGCCCCAGGTCGGGAAATCGGGCGGAAAGCCGAGGCCCAGGAAGGACAGCGCCGATTCGGTGATGATCGCATTGGCGATGCCCAGCGTGGCCGACACCACGATGGGCGAGACGACATTGGGCAGGATGTGGCGAAAGATCATCATCCGGTTCGTCGTTCCGATGGACCGCGCGGCCAGCACGAACTCCCGCTCCTTCAGGGCCAGCACGTCTCCGCGCACGATCCGTGCGGTTGGCATCCAGGAGGTGATGCCGATGGCCGACACCATCAGCACGAAGATTCCCATCTCCGGGCCGAAGGCCTTGGACAGCGGGTCACGGAACAGCAGCACCATGACCAGCAGCAGCGGCAGCAGCGGCAGGGCCAGGAACAGATCCGTCATCCGCATCAGCAGCCCGTCCAGCCGCCGGAAATATCCCGCCAGGACGCCGATGGTCGATCCCAGGACCAGCGCCAGCAGCATCGCGGTCATGCCCACGGCGACAGAGACGCGCCCGCCCGCCATCATCCGGGCCAGCATGTCGCGACCCAGCTGATCGGTGCCGAAGGGATGGGCCAGCGTCGGCCCCTGGTTGCGGGCGCGGATGTCGATGAATCCGGCGTCATAGGGCCACAGCAGGGGGCCGACCAGCACCCCGGCCACGATCAGCAGGAAAACCACCCCTCCCACCATGGCCCCGCGATGGCGGCGGAACTGGTCCCAGACGTCGCGCCATTGGCTGCGCGGCGGGGCGGTGGGGACGGGGCCGTCCAGCACGCCACCCGCGCCGGTGGCGCCTGCGGTTGCCGGCACGACGGTCTCGGGCCCGCCGGAATCGGGGGGGAGGCGTTTGTCAGTCATAGCGGATCCTCGGGTCCAGGATGCCGTAGAGAACATCGGCAATCAGGTTGAACAGGACGATCAGCACCGCGAAGATAAAGGTCAGCGTCTGCACCATTGGGATGTCGTTGGCGTAGATCGCGGTGATCAGCAATTGCCCGATCCCGTTTACCTTGAAGATCTGTTCGGTGATGATCGCCCCGCCGAAGATCTGGGGAATGCCCAGGGCGATGACGGTGATCACCGGGATCAGGGAGTTGCGCAGTACGTGTACCAGCACGACGACCTTCTCCGACAGCCCCTTGGCGCGGGCGGTGCGCACGTAGTCCTGATGCAGGTTGTCCAGCATCGAGGCGCGCATGAAACGGCTGATCTGGCTGGTGATCTGTAGCGCCAGCACCATCACCGGCATCACCATCTGCATCAATTGCACCTTGAAGCTTTGCCAATCCACCACCTGGTGGGTGGTGTCGTAAATCGACGGGAACCAGCCCAGGTTGACGGAGAAGATGACGATCACCAGCACCCCGGAGAAGAACGGCGGCACCGAGTAGCCGACCATGGTGACGAAGGTGCCGACATTGTCGAAGACCGAATAGTGCCGGTAGGCGGAATAGATCCCGATGGGCAGGGCGATCAGCACGGCGACCACATAGGCGGTGCCCACGACCCACAGGGTCTGCGGCAGGCGCTGGACCACGATATCCATCACCGGCGACCGGGTCTGCCAGCTGAGAATGCGAAGCTTGCCCTCGGCCAGGCCGGTGCCGAAGATGTGGTCGATCAGCACCTGGGGTTCGACCCAGAAGAACTGGACCAGCCATTTCCAGAATTGCAGGTACCAGGCCTCTCCCAGTCCCAGGGCTTCGCGCATCCGCTGCTTGACCTCGGGCGGGACCGTCAGTGGCACCTGGGCCATCGGGTCGCCGGGGGCGAGTTGCAGCAGGCCGAAGATCACGACCGCGATGAACAGAAGCGTGGGAACCGAAAGGACAAGGCGGCGGAACGTGAAGGTCAGCATCTACCCGGATCACCCTTCGTGAAATATGTGGAATGTCATGTTGGCGAGGACCGCCCGCGCCGCGTTTCGCGCAGGGTCAGGTCCGGCGTTGCAACGCCCGTGCGGGGCGGTCCGAAGACCGCCCCGCCGCGTCAGGGCATCATTCCTGGATGCGGTACCAATCGGCCGCGTTCCACAGTTCGCTGTCCCAGGTGTTCAGGACCACGCCGCCCAGCGTGTTGGAATGGGCGGAGACCCGGCCACGATCGACCAGCGGGACGATGGTGTAGGTGTCCTTGGTCAGCATCTCGTTCATCTGCTTGGCGATGCGGCCGCGTTCGTCGAGCGATCCGGTCTGCGCCAGCTCGTCCGCCAGCGCGTCATAGGCGGGGTCGCAGAAGCGGTTGATGTTTTCGCCCTGCCATTGGGAGGACGGCTTCGGCTCGTTGCCGCAACGGTACATCGCCAGGTAGGATTGCGGATCGGTGCCGTCGAAGTTGTTGGCGTACATTTCCACGTCGGCATAGAACTTCTGGAACGTGTCCGGGCTGCCCGGATCACCGCCAAAGAAGACCGAGGCGTCGATGTTGCGCAGCTCGACCTCGACGCCCAGCTCTTCCCACCACTGCTTGATGATCGCCTGGAAATCCTGACGCACCGCGTTGGTAGAGGTCTGGTACAGCAGCGAAAGGGTCATGCCGTCCTTGTCGCGCACGCCGTCGCCGTCGCTGTCGGTCCAGCCGGCTTCTTCCAGCAGGGCCTTGGCGCCCTCCATGTCCTGGGTCAGGCAATCGGTGTTGGGAGAGGCATAAAGCTCCGGCGCGGGCACCAGGTTACAGGTCGGGCGACCGGCCTGGCCGTAGCCGATTTCCACCAGAAGATCGCGGTCGATGGCCATGGACAGCGCCTTGCGGACCTTCATGTCCGACAGGATCGGATGAGGTTCGGCGACCGTGGCACGGGTGTCCGCCGGCAGGTCGGGGGACGGGTTGGTCAGGTTCATCTCTATCCGTTCGACCAGAGTGCCGAAGGCCGAGACCGGAGTGCCCTTGCCGCCTTCGGCCATCTTGGCCAGCACCTCGGGCGCAAGTTGCAGGTTCCAGGCGTAGTCGAACTCGCCGGTTTCCAGCACCGCGCGCCCCGCCGCCGTCGCATCGCCGCCGCCCTTCAGCGTGGCGGTGGCAAAGGCGGGTTTCGCCGGGTCACGGTAGTTGGGATTGGCCGACAGGGAAATCACGTCGTTGGGGCGGAACTCGTCGACCACGAAGGGGCCGGTGCCGATCGGGTTGAAATTCGCCTCGGTGCATTCGGGGGCACGCGCGCCCAGGCAATCCTGGAACTGGGCCTTCTGGATGATGGGCGACTGGCCGCCCATGAACGGGCCATAAGGGTTCGGCTTGGGCGTGGCGAAGGTCACCACCACGGTCATGTCGTCCGGGGTCTCGATGCTTTCGACGCCGTCGAACTTGGCGAATTGGGCACAGCCGCCCTCGGGATGCATGCAATATTCCGCGGTAAAGGCCACGTCGGCCGAGGTCACCGGAGAGCCGTCGGACCACAGCAGGCCCTCCTTCAGCTTCCAGGTGATGGAAGTCAGATCCTCGGAGACGCCGCCATTCTCGACGGTGGGGATCTCGGCGGCCAGGTAGGGGACCAGATTGCCGTCCTGATCGTAGCGGCCCAGCGGTTCGATCACCAGCGATGCCGCCTCGATGTCCTTGGTGCCGCCGGACAGGTAGGGCGTCATGATCGACGGCGCCTGCCAGTAGATGATGTTGACGTGGCCGTCCGCGCCGCGCTCTGCCATCGCGGCGGGCGCCATGACAGAGGCCGCCGCAGCGCCCATCAGTAGCGTTTTCACTTTCATGGTTCTCTCCTTGTTGGATCCCGTACCTCTTCCGGGTCGGGGTGTTGTTCACCAGACCGGACCTCCCCGGTGCCGCTGTCCCGGCAGGGCAGTCCATGGGTCTGGCGCAATGGGCTCATCGAAAAGGGAACCGTGCAAAAAAGCAAGACTCGCTTTTCACTGACGCAAAGGTAAGCCTTGGCGGAGTTTGACAACGGCGCGCGGCCCTCGGTAGCGTTCCGGGACGCTTTGCCAGAAAGGGATGCCATGCTGGACCGTTCGCCCGACGAGGCGCAGTCGATCGCCAGGTTCGAGAACCTGCGCGTCTCCTTCCAGACCCGTGCCGGCACGGTCGAGGGGGTGAAGGACGTCTCCTTTGCCGTCAATCCGGGCGAAACGGTCTGCATCGTTGGGGAATCCGGGTCGGGAAAATCGGTGTCCTCGCTCTCGCTGATGCGTCTGGTGGAGTTCGGCGGAGGCACGATTTCCGGCGGGCGGCTGCTGTTCGACCGGCGCGATGGCGGAGAGATCGACGTCGCCAATGCCGGCCAGGACGTGATGCGCACGATCCGCGGCAACGAGATCGGGATGATCTTTCAGGAGCCGATGACGGCGCTGAACCCCGTCTTCACGGTGGGGCGACAGCTGACCGAAGGGCTGATGCTGCACAAAAAACTGACACGGAGCGCGGCACGGGCGCGGGCGCTGGATCTTTTGCGGCAGGTGCGCATCCCCGAACCGGAACGGCGGATGACGCAATATCCGCATGAGTTGTCCGGCGGCATGCGCCAGCGCGTGGTGATCGCCATCGCCATGGCCTGCGAACCGCGCCTGCTGATCGCGGATGAGCCGACCACCGCGCTGGACGTCACCATCCAGGCGGAGATCCTGGCCCTGATGGACCGCCTGAAACGCGAGACCGGCGCCGCCGTCATGTTCATCACCCATGACATGGCGGTGGTCGCCCAGATGGCCGATCGCGTCGTGGTCATGTTTCGCGGCAACAAGGTCGAGGAAGGGCCGGTCGACCAGATTTTCAACGATCCGCAGCACGATTACACCAAGGCGCTGCTGGCCGCCGTCCCCAAACTGGGCGAGATGCGCGGCAAGGCCCTGCCCGAACCGATGAAGCTGTTCGGGGTGGAGGATCAGAAGATCGCGCCCATTCCCGGAACCGAGGATGTCCTGCTGAGCGTGAAGAACCTGACCACACGCTTCGCGGTCAAGGGCGGGTTCTTCCGTCGCACCGTGGCGCAGGTCCACGCGGTGGAGGACATCTCCTTCGAGATCCGCAAGGGCCAGACCCTCAGCCTTGTGGGGGAATCCGGCTGCGGGAAATCCACCGCCGGGCGGTCGCTGCTGCGGCTGATCGAACCCGACAGCGGGCAGGTGGTGCTGGACGGGCAGGACATCATGGCCAAGGGGGCAGGCGCGCTGCGCCGGGCGCGGCTGGACATGCAGATGATCTTTCAGGATCCGTTTGCCTCGCTCAACCCGCAGATGCAGCTGTCGGACCAGGTGGCCGAACCGATGCGCAATTTCGGCACCTACAAGGGCGCCGAGATGCACAAACGTGTGGAAATGCTGTTCGACCGGGTAGAACTGCCCCGGTCCTTCCTGCGCCGCTATCCGCATGAATTGTCCGGCGGTCAGCGGCAGCGCGTCGCCATCGCGCGCGCGCTGGCCCTGAACCCCAAGCTGATCGTCGCGGACGAGGCGGTATCGGCGCTGGACGTGTCGGTGCAGGCGCAGGTTCTGAACCTGATGATGGAGCTTCAGGCCGACCTGGGCCTGTCCTTCCTTTTCATCAGCCACGACATGGCCGTGGTCGAACGGGTCAGCCATCGGGTGGGGGTGATGTACCTGGGCCGGATCGTGGAAATCGGCTCCCGCCAGGCGGTGTTCGAGAACCCCCAACATCCCTATACTCAGGCGCTGATGAAGGCGGTTCCCATTGCCGATCCGGCCCGCCGCAAAAGCGAGAAGGACCTGAATTTCAAACCCATCCCCTCGCCTATTCACCCGCTTGGGTATAAGCCTGCGGAAACCGTGTTCTCCCGCAAGGGGGAGGATCATTGGGTTCTCCTGACGGACAGCGGGTACTGATCAGCCAGTTTCAAAGGATATCCCATGGCCTCGCGCCTGACGCCGTTCCAGATCATGGAAACTCTCGTTGCCTTTCCCACCGTCAGCCGTGACAGCAACCTGCCGCTGATCGACTGGGTGCAGGATTACCTTGAGGCGCATGGCGCCACCTGCATCCGCCACCTGCATCCCGATCAGCCCAAGGCGGGGCTGTGGGCCCATGCCGGACCGATGCAGGAGGGCGGCATCGTGCTGTCGGGCCACACCGACGTGGTGCCGGTGGACGGTCAGGACTGGTCCGGCGACCCCTTCACCGTGACCGAACGGGACGGGCGCTACTACGGGCGTGGCTGTGCCGACATGAAGGGGTTCGACGCGCTGGCCATCTGGGCGGTGGCGGAGGCCTGTTCCCGCGATCTGGCCGCGCCGCTGCAAGTCGCGCTGAGCTATGACGAGGAAATCGGCGTGATCGGTGCCGACCCGCTGATCCGCGACGCCGCCCCGCAGTTGCCGCGCGCCGCCATGGCGATCATCGGCGAACCCACGACCTTGCAGGCGGTGACGGGGCACAAGGCCAGCGTGGCCTTCGACGTGCACCTGCGCGGGTTCGAGGTGCATTCCTCCCTGTCCCATACCGGCGTGTCTGCGGTGATGCAGGCGGCGCGGCTGGTCGACTGGGCGAATGGCGTGAACGCCACCAACGCCGCGCGCCATCCGCAGGGCACCGACGCGCTGTTCGACCCGCCCTGGACCAATGCCCATGTCGGCGTGATCGAGGGCGGCACCGCCCACAACATCACCGCGCGCGACTGCCGTTTTGTCATCTCCTTCCGCTGCGTGCCCGGCGAAGACCCCGAGGAGTACGCCCGCGCCTTCGAGGCGCAGGTGCGCCGGGTGGAGGCCGAGATGCAGGCGGTGCAGCCCTCGTGCTTCATCGCGCTGACCCGCGCCTTTGCCGCGCCGGGCCTGGCGCCCGAACCGGACAGCACGGCGGAGGCGCTGGTGCGCGGCCTGACCGGCGACAACGGCACCCACGTGGTCAGCTACGGCACCGAGGCGGGGCATTTCCAGAACCATGGCTATTCCGCCGTGGTCTGTGGTCCGGGCGACATCGCGCAGGCGCACCAGCCGGACGAATTCATCGAGATCTCCCAGTTCGAGGCGGGCCATGATTTCATGCGCCGCCTGCTGGATCACCAAGCCAAGAGGTAACAATGCCCATAAAGAACCGCTTCGCGGAGCTGCAATCCGACATCACCAGGTGGCGCCGTGACCTTCACGAGAACCCCGAAATCCTGTTCGAAACCCATCGCACCGCCGGCATCGTCGCCGAAAAACTGCGCGCGTTCGGCTGTGACGAGGTCGTCACCGGCATCGGCCGCACCGGGGTTGTCGGCGTGATCAAGGGCAAGACGGACACCAAGGGCAAGGTGATCGGCCTGCGCGCCGACATGGACGCCCTGCCGATCCACGAGGAAACCGGCGTCGAATATGCCTCAAGGACTCCGGGCGCGATGCATGCCTGCGGCCATGACGGGCACACCGCGATGCTGCTGGGCGCCGCGCAATATCTGGCGGAGACGCGCAATTTCGACGGCACCGCCATTGTCATCTTCCAGCCCGCCGAAGAGGGCGGCGGCGGTGGCCGGGAGATGTGCGAAGACGGCATGATGGACCGCTGGAACATCAACGAGGTCTACGGCATGCACAATTGGCCCGGCATTCCTACCGGCCAGTTCGCCATCCGCTCCGGCCCGTTCTTCGCCTCTACCGATCAGTTCGAAATCGTGGTGAAGGGCAATGGCGGCCACGCGGCCAAGCCGAACCAGACAGTGGATCCGATCGTCGCCGCCTCCCAGATGGTCACGGCCCTGCAAAGCATCGCCAGTCGCAACGCCGACCCGGTGGAACAGGTCGTCGTTTCCGTCACCTCGTTCGAAAGCTCCTCCAAGGCCTTCAACGTCATCCCCGGCAGCGTCACCCTGCGTGGCACCATCCGCACCATGAGCGCGGAATCCCGCGCCCTGGCAGAGACGCGATTGAAGGCCATCGCAAGCGGCACCGCCGCCGCGATGGGGGCAGAGGCGCAGATCCGCTGGATCCCCGGCTATCCCTGCATGGTCAATGCCGAGGAACAGACTGAATTCGCCGCCGAAGTGGCGGCCTCGGTCGCGGGCAGCTGCGAATTCGCCGACCTGACCATGGGGGGCGAGGATTTCGCCTATATGCTGGAGGAACGGCCCGGCGCCTATATCCTGGTGGGCAACGGCGACAGCGCGGATGTGCACAACCCGGCCTATAATTTCAACGACGAGGCCATCCCGGCAGGCTGCTCCTGGTGGGCGGGTATCGTGGAACAGCGGATGCCGGCGGCCTGAGCCGCGCCCGGCGCTCGGCCTGGGCCGGGTGGGTCCGGTCGCAACAGGCGCTGCGCGGGGTGCGCTCTGACGGATCAGGTCCGGATCCGGGCGGTGCCATGCTGACCGGCGCCAATCCGATTGCCTCTGCCTGATCGGGGCCGCGCGCATCCGGGATTGCGGGCAGCGCGACGGGGCAGGGCGGCGTCAGCGATGGACCGCCAGATCCTGCCCCGCCCAGAGGCGCTCATAGACGTCTGAAATCGCATCGGCCTCCCGCTCGATCGAGTGGTGGGCCACGGCGGCGTCGCGCGCGGCGCGGGCCATTGCCGCATGCCGGTCGGGGTCGTCCAGCAGGGCGCCCACAGCCTGCGCCGCCGCATCCGGATCGCCGGGGGGCACGATCAGGCCGCAGCTCTCCTGATGGGAAAATTCGCGGTAATATCCTGTGTCGGAACAGACAAAGGGGGTGCCCGCGCCCATCCCCTCCACCGGCACGATGCCGAAAGGTTCATAGCGCGCGACATTCACCACCAGAGACAGCGCCGGCATCAGCCGGGTTTGCAGGTCATGGTCGATGAAACCGAGGAAGAGGATCCGCCCCTCCAGCCCGGCCTGCGTCACGCGGGACTTCAGCTCCGCCAGGAACGGCTGGTCCTTGTCCTTGGCCAGCCCGACGACCAGCGCGGTGGTTCTTTCGTCGGTTTGCATCCGGCGGATCATTGCATCGACAAAGATGTCGGTGCCCTTCTCCGGGCGCACGCGCCCGATGATCGCCACGCCGCGATCCCCACCGTAGCCCAGGGCGCGCCAGGCCGCCGCCCGGTCAGGCGCGGGGGCATAGCGCGACAGGTCAACCCCGTGGGAAGCCGTCGCCGCCACGTCAGGAAAGAACGCCGCCGCTTCGGGCGAGGTGGCGATCACCGCGTCCATGCGCGCGATCAGCCAGCGCGGAAAGGCCGAATGCCGGTGTTTCGCCGCCGAGGTGAAGACGATGCGGATCGGCAGGCGCAGCACATCCCGCGCCCAAAGCGCCGATATCATCTCGGGATCGCGGCGAACGTGCCAGATGGCAAAGGACCTGTCGCCGGAGGGACGGCGCGACAAGCGTCGCGCGCCGGCGCGGGAGATCGGATCGGGGGCGCCGGGCAGGGGGTGGCCAACCAGGGCGAGGTCATGCCGTTGCATCTGCGCCTTCAGCACATTTGCCGCCGTGGCAGAGACGCCGGTGAACTTGGGGTTGAAATTGGTGACAAAGAGCTCTGGCATCGACGCCTCCCGTTTGGGCCTAAGTCGAGGAAGCGGCGCGTGGGGTCAAGTCCGGCGCCCCTCCTGCCCTGTGCCCGGCCTGCGCGGTAGCCGTCCCGCCCGACGAGACCGCAGACGCACCAAATCGTCATCCAGATAGCGGAAATGAAGGGGTTTCAAGGCTTCTCTTGTTGGCAATTATTGGGTATCCTTCAGGTTGAGACCCCGAAAAGGGGCGGGACAGCTTGAGGCAGAGCGACCAATGACAGACATGGTCTACGGTTCCATCCCCGTGCGGGATGGAGAGCCGGTCATACCCAAATGGTGGCGGACAATCGACAAATGGTCCCTGACATTCGTGTTGGGATTGTTCGGGATCGGGATTTTGCTGGGGCTTGCGGCCTCTCCTCCGCTGGCGGCAAAGAACGGCTACGGCCCGTTCCACTACGTGCAGCGGCAGGCGGTGTTCGGCACGCTGGCGCTGATCGCGCTGTTCCTGACCTCGATGATGCCACCGAACCTGGTGCGGCGCCTCGGCGTCGTGGGGTTCGTGCTGGCGCTTGTGGGGTTGGTGCTGCTGCCCTTCTTCGGTACCGATTTCGGCAAGGGCGCGGTGCGCTGGTATTCGCTGGGCTTCGGCTCCTTCCAGCCGTCGGAATTCCTGAAGCCGATGTTCGTGGTCATCGCGGCTTGGCTGCTGGCGGCCAGCGCGGACCTGAACGGCCCGCCGGGGCGGCTCTTGTCCTTTGCGCTGGCGGTGACGGTGGTCCTGCTGCTGGCGCTGCAACCGGATTTCGGCCAAGCCAGCCTGATCCTGTTCGGCTGGGCGGTGATGTTCTTCATCGCCGGCGCTCCAATGGGGCTGCTGGTGGTCGTGGCCGGGCTGGTCGTGGCCGGCGGCAGTTTCGCCTATAATCAGTCAGAGCATTTCGCCCGCCGCATCGACGGCTTCCTGAGCGCGGATGTCGATCCGCGCACCCAGCTGGGCTATGCCACCAACGCCATTCGCGAGGGCGGCTATTTCGGCGTCGGTGTGGGCGAGGGGCAGGTGAAGATGTCGCTGCCCGATGCCCATACCGATTTCATCATCGCGGTCGCGGCCGAGGAATACGGCCTGGTGCTGGTGCTGGTGATCATCGCGCTCTATGGCGCGATCGTCGGCCGGTCCTTCCTGCGCCTGATGCGCGAGCGTGATCCCTTTATCCGGCTGGCGGGGACCGGGCTGGCGGCGATGTTCGGCATCCAGGCGATCATCAACATGGGCGTGGCCGTGCGCCTGCTGCCGGCCAAGGGGATGACCCTGCCATTCGTCAGCTACGGCGGCTCTTCGGTGATTGCCAGCGGTATTGCCGTAGGCATGTTGCTGGCCTTTACCCGATCGCGGCCGCAGGGCGAGATCGGCGATATTCTGGCGAGGCGCCCCCGATGAACACCACGCGTCCCCTTCTGGTCATCGCAGCCGGCGGCACCGGCGGTCACATGTTCCCGGCTCAGGCGCTGGCCGAACAGATGCTGCATCGCGGCTGGCGGGTGAAACTGTCCACCGATGCGCGCGGTGCCCGCTATACCGGCGGGTTCCCCCACACGGTGGAGGTTGAACAGATCGCTTCCGCCACCTTTGCGCGCGGCGGGCTGCTGGCCCGCGCCTCCGTGCCGTTCCGCATCGCGGGCGGTGTGGCGGCGGCCTTTGCCCGGATGGTGCAGGACCGCCCGGCGGCTGTCATCGGCTTTGGCGGCTATCCGGCGATCCCGGCGATGGCGGCGGCGACGCTGTTGCGGTTGCCGCGCATGATCCACGAACAGAACGGCGTGCTGGGCCGGGTGAACCAGATCTTTGCCCGCCGCGTCAGCGCCGTCGCCTGCGGCACCTGGCCAACCGACCTGCCCGACGGGGTGGAGGCCGTACACGTCGGCAATCCCGTCCGCCGCGCCATCCACGACAAGGCCGGCGCCCCCTATATCGTGCCCGGCGATTATCCGATGTCGCTGCTGGTGATGGGCGGATCGCAGGGCGCGCGGATCCTGTCGGACGTGGTGCCCGCCGCCATTGCGCAGCTGCCCGAATTGTGGCGGCGCAACATTCGCGTCAACCATCAGGCCCGGCCCGAGGATCACGACCGCGTCGCCACCGCCTATGCCGAGGCCGGAATCAATGCCGATGTGCAGCCGTTCTTTCACGACGTGCCCCGCCGCATGTCGGAGGCGCAGTTGGTGATCACCCGCTCAGGCGCGTCGACCGTGGCGGATCTGTCGGTGATCGGGCGCCCGTCGATCCTGGTCCCGCTGGCCCGCGCCATCCGAGACGAGCAATCGGCCAATGCGCGCGGTCTTGTCGGCGCCGGGGCCGCGATCCTGATGCCGGAGAAACACTTCACCCCCGAGGCATTGGCCGAGCAGATGGCGCTGGTCCTGGACAATCCCGACGGCGCGCTGGCCATGGCCCATGCCGCGCTGGCGCAGGGTCGGCCCGAGGCCGCGCAGGATCTGGCCGACATGGTGGAGACCCTCGCCCTGCCGCCCGCGCCGGATGCACCGACACACGACCAAGAGGATCCTACGTGAACGCAGCCACCAAATTGCCCGGAGACGTCGGCCCCATTCATTTCGTCGGCATCGGCGGCATCGGGATGTCCGGTATCGCGGAGGTTCTGCTGAATCACGGATATTCCGTGCAGGGGTCGGATCTGAAGGCGACCAAGATCACGGAGCGGCTGGCAGGGCTGGGCGCGCATGTGTTCGAGGGCCAGAAGGCTGAAAACCTGGCACAGGCGGAGGTCGTGGTGATCTCCACCGCGATCAAGCCGGGCAACCCCGAGCTGGACGAGGCGCGCCGCCGTGGCCTGCCCGTCGTGCGCCGGGCGGAGATGCTGGCCGAGCTGATGCGCCTGAAATCCAACATCGCTGTCGCTGGTACCCATGGCAAGACGACGACCACCACCATGGTGGCCACGCTGCTGGATGCGGGGCGCTTCGACCCCACCGTGGTGAATGGCGGGATCATCCATGCTTATGGCTCCAACGCGCGGGTGGGCCTGGGCGAATGGATGGTGGTGGAAGCCGATGAAAGCGACGGCACCTTCAATCGCCTGCCCGCCACCATCGCCATCGTCACCAATATCGATCCCGAGCATATGGACCATTGGGGCGATTTCGACGCCCTGCGCCGGGGCTTTCTGGATTTCGTGTCCAATATCCCGTTCTACGGTCTGGCCGTCTGCTGCACCGATCATGCCGAGGTTCAGAGCCTTGTGGGCAAGATCACCGACCGCCGTGTCGTCACCTATGGCTTCAACGCCCAGGCCGACGTGCGGGCGGTGAACCTGCACTACAAGGGGGGTGTCGCGCATTTCGACGTGGTGTTGCAGGCCGAAGATCGGGTGATCGAAGACTGCACCCTGCCGATGCCCGGTGATCACAATGTCTCGAACGCGCTGTCGGCCGTGGCCGTGGCGCGGCATCTGGGCATGAAGCGGAACGAGATCCGTGCCGCGCTGGCGGCCTTTGGCGGGGTCAACCGCCGCTTTACCAAGGTCGGCGAAGTCGGCGGTGTCACGGTGATCGACGATTACGGCCATCATCCGGTCGAAATCGCCGCCGTGCTGAAAGCGGCGCGCCAGGCCACCGAAGGCCGGGTGATCGCGGTGCACCAGCCGCACCGCTTTACCCGGCTGCATTCGCTGTTCGACGATTTCTGCGCCTGTTTCAACGAGGCCGATGTGGTCGCCATCGCCCCGGTCTACGCGGCGGGGGAGGATCCGATCCCCGGCGCCGGGCGCGACGATCTGGTGGCCGGGCTGATCGCCCATGGCCACCGCGCCGCCCGCGCCATCGACACCGAAGACGACCTGGAGGCGCTGGCACGCGCCGAAGCACGTCCGGGCGACATGGTGGTTTGTCTGGGCGCCGGCACGATCTCGGCCTGGGCGAACGGTTTGCCGAAACGGCTGGCGGGGTAGGGGTCCCGCGACACAACGCAAAAGACCAAGAACAAGACCAACGAAAAGGAGGCAGGGCATGAGTTTATCGGTGATCGCAGGGGCAACCTGGGTACTGGCGGCGGCGGGCACCGCCATGTTGCCAATGCAGCGCCAATACGGGCCGGGCATGACATTGCTGGTGGCGGCCCCGCTGTTGATGGGGTTCCTGACGCTGGAGCATGGGCCCTGGGCCGGGCTGGCGGCGCTGCTGGCCTTTGCCTCCATGTTCCGCAACCCATTGATCTATTTCCTGCGCCGGGCGCGCGGCCATTCTGCCGAAGAGGTTCGGCTGGCGGTGCCGGAGCACCGGGGATGAGCCTGTCGCTGATCCTGGCCGCGTGCTGGGCCGTTGCGGCCAACGTGGCGGCCATGATCCCGTCGCGCGATGACCATTGGTCGCGTGCCTATGCATTGATCGTGCTGGGCATTCCGGTGCTGGGCATGGTGGTCTGGCAGCACGGTCCCTGGGTCGGGTTGCTGATCCTGGGCGCGGCGATGTCGATGTTGCGCTGGCCGGTGATCTACCTGGCCCGCTGGCTGCGCCGCCGCCTGTCCGGTGCTGGGTCGTCCTCCTCTGCCGCGGCCAATCCGGAGCCCGGCGAATGAGCGCGCCGCAAGATATCTCTGTCCGGGGTCGCCTGACGGCGGAACGGGATCTGGCCTCCCTCACCTGGTTGCGGGTTGGCGGTCCGGCTGAATGGTTGTTTCAACCCGCGGACGAACAGGATCTTGCCGATTTCCTGGCCGCCCTGGACCCCGACGTGCCGGTCTTTCCCATGGGCGTGGGGTCGAACCTGATCGTGCGCGATGGCGGGTTGCGCGGCGTGGTGATCCGGTTGGGGCGCGGGTTCAATGGTATCGATGCCACGGGGGCGCTGGTGCGGGCCGGAGCGGCGGCGCTGGATTCCCGCGTCGCCCGCCGTGCGGCGGAGGCCGGTCGCGACCTGACCTTCCTGCGCACGATTCCCGGAACCATCGGCGGGGCGGTGCGGATGAACGCGGGCTGCTATGGCACCTACACAGCCGATGTGCTGCACACGGTGCGCGCGATCAGCCGCACGGGCGAGGTACGGACCCTGCGGCCCGCCGATCTGGAATTCAGCTATCGCCAGACCACCTTGCCAGAGGGCTGGGTGCTGGTGGAGGCCATGTTCAACGCACCCGAAGGACAGCCCGAGGCGCTGGCCGCCCGGATGGACGCTCAGCTGGCCAAGCGCGATGCGACCCAGCCCACAAAGGACCGCACCGCCGGGTCGACCTTTCGCAATCCTGCCGGGTTTTCCAGTACCGGGCGCGCCGATGACGTGCATGATCTGAAGGCGTGGAAAGTCATTGACGAGGCCGGAATGCGCGGCGCCCGGCGGGGCGGCGCCCAGATGAGCGAAAAGCATTCCAATTTCCTGATCAACACCGGCGATGCCACGGCGGCGGAGCTGGAAGGGCTGGGCGAAGAGGTCAGAAAAAGGGTTTTTAATGCGCGCGGAATAGCGTTAGAATGGGAAATCATGCGGGTCGGTGATCCGGCGTCTAATTGACGTCAGGTTTGCCCGCATGGGTTGAGGCGTAAAGCCCCGGAAAAAGGGGCCGTCTCGGAATAATCAGGGCGTGCGCGCCCGCCAACGATCGGATCAAAGATCCGGCACATTGAGGCAATGCAACGTGGGTTCGTCGGGCAGGACAACCCCCAAGGTGGCAGTCGTGATGGGTGGCCCCTCCGCAGAGCGGGAGGTCTCCCTGTCCACGGGGCGCGAATGCGCCATCGCCTTGCGGGACGAAGGATTCGAGGTCGTGGAGGTCGATGCCGGCCCCGATCTTGCTGCGCGCCTTGCCGAGATTTCCCCCGATGTCGTCTTCAACGCCCTGCATGGCCGGTGGGGGGAGGACGGATGTGTGCAGGGGCTGCTGGAATGGATGGGCCTGCCCTATACGCATTCCGGGGTGCTGGCCTCGGCCCTGGCGATGGACAAGACCCGCTCCAAGGAGGTCTTTCGCAGCGCCGGCCTGCCGGTCGCCGACAGCCTGCTGGCCCCCCGGACGGAGGTGATGGCCCGCCACGTCATGACACCGCCCTACGTGGTGAAGCCCAACAACGAAGGCTCCTCGGTCGGGGTGTACCTGGTGCATGACGGCGCCAACGCCCCGCCGCAGTTGAGCCCCGAGATGCCCGACACCGTGCTGGTGGAAACCTATCTGCCGGGGCGGGAGCTGACGGTTTCCGTGCGCGGCGACTATGCCTTTGCGGTGACCGATATCCTGTCGGAAGGATGGTACGATTACGCGGCGAAATATACGCCCGGCGGATCGCGCCACGTCTGCCCGGCGGAGATCCCGGCCGAAATTTCCGATGCCTGCCGCGACTATGCGCTGCGGGCTCACCGGGCCCTGGGGTGCCGGGGGGTGTCGCGCTCCGATTTCCGTTGGGACGAGGCGCGCGGCGTCGCGGGTATCTTCATTCTGGAGACCAACACCCAACCCGGCATGACGCCGACGTCCCTGACGCCGGAACAGGCGCAGGTCGATGGCTCGGGCTTTGGTGCGTTGTGCCGCTGGATGGTGGAGGACGCCTCATGCGGAAGGTAAGACGCGAGAGATCCGCCGATCCGGCCCCGTCCCGCTGGTCTTACCGGTTGCAGCGCATGATGCTGACGCCGGGTTATCGTCTGGCATTGCGCATCATTCTGCCCGCCGCTGTGTCGGCGGGCGCCGTCTTTGGTTACATGGCCAATGATGCGCGCCGCGACGCGGTGGTCTTGCAGATCGCCGAATGGCGCAGCGCCTTCGAAACGCGGCCGGAATTCATGGTGAACTCGATGGCAATCGAGGGCGCCACTGCCGAGACGCAGCAGGATATCCGCGAGGTGACGCAGCTGGACCTGCCGATGACCTCCTTTGACCTGGATCTGGACGGCATGCGCGCCACGATCGAGGATCTGGCCGCCGTGGCCAGCACCTCCCTTCAGCTGCGGCAGGGCGGGGTGTTGCAGGTCACGGTGCGCGAACGGATTCCCGTCGCCATCTGGCGTGGCCGCGACGGGCTGTTTCTGGTGGACGAAGAGGGCGTCGTGACCGGCGCGCTGAGTTCCCGGGGCCAGCGGCCCGATCTGCCCCTGCTGGCGGGGGAGGGCAAGCCGCACAATGTCGGCGAAGCGCTGGCCCTGCACCGCGCTGCCGGCCCGATCGGCGACCGGCTGCGCGGCATGGTGCGCATGGGTGATCGGCGGTGGGACGTGGTGCTGGACCGGGGCCAGCGCATCCTGTTGCCCGAGGACAACCCGGTGCAGGCGCTGGAGCGGGTCATCGCGATCGACGGCGTGCATGAATTGCTGGCACGCGACCTTGCGGCGGTCGATATGCGCCTGACCCGCCGCCCGACCATCCGAATGAATGAAGCGGCGGTCGAAAAGTGGTGGCAGATCAAAGACCTGGTGGTGGAGACGGACTGACAGATGACGCAGCTATATGAATCGCAACGGGCAATGCGGAACATGCGCAAGGCGGCGATCCAGCGGGGCGTCGTGGCTGTGCTGGATGTCGGGACGTCCAAGATCGCCTGCCTGGTGCTGCGTTTTGACAGCACCGACCGTCGTCCGATGAAGGCCGATGGCGTCGGATCGCTGGCCGGACAGGCCGGGTTCCGGGTGATCGGCGCCGCGACGACCCGGTCGCGCGGGGTGCGCTTTGGCGAGATCGAGGCCATGGCGGAAACGGAGCGCGCCATTCGCACTGCCCTGCAAGCCGCGCAGAAGATGGCGAACCTGCGGGTCGACCATGTGATTGCCTGTTTTTCGGGCGCCGGGCCGCGCAGCTACGGGCTGGCCGGCCAGGTGCTGGTGGAGGGCCAGCAGGTCAGCGAACAGGATGTCAGCCGCGCGCTGGCCTCCTGCGATGTGCCTGACTACGGGGAGGGGCGGGAGGTGCTGCATGCCCAGCCGGTGAATTTCGCCCTGGACCACCGCTCTGGACTGATCGATCCGCGCGGCCAGATCGGCGATGTCCTGTCTACCGATGTGCATATGCTGACCGTCGATGCCGCCGCGATCCAGAATCTGGCCCATTGCGTGAAACGCTGCGACCTTGAATTGGCCGGGGTTGCCTCCTCCGGCTATGTCTCCGGCATCTCGTCGCTGGTGGAGGACGAGCAGGAGCTGGGCGCCGCCTGCATCGACATGGGCGGCGGATCGACCGGCGTGTCGGTCTTCATGAAGAAGCACATGATCTATGCCGACGCCGTGCGCATGGGCGGGGAGCATGTGACAGGCGACATCTCCATGGCACTTCAGATCCCCTTTGCCACCGCCGAACGGATCAAGACCTTTTACGGTGGCGTTGTGGCTACCGGCATGGATGATCGCGAACGCATCGAGATCGGTGGAGAGACCGGCGATTATGAACGCGACAGCCGCACTGTCACCCGCGCTGAACTGATCGGCATCATGCGCCCGAGGGTAGAGGAAATCCTGGAAGACGTGCGCGCCCAGCTGGACGCCGCGCAATTCCAGCATCTGCCCAATCAGCAGATCGTGCTGACCGGGGCCGCCAGCCAGATTCCCGGTCTGGACGGGTTGGCCAGCCGCATTCTGGGTCAACAGGTCCGCCTGGGCCGGCCGTTGCGGGTGCATGGCCTGCCGCAAGCCGCCACCGGTCCCGGCTTTGCCAGCGCGGTGGGCATGTGCCTGTTCGCGGCCCATCCACAGGACGAATGGTGGGATTTCGACCTGCCGCTGGACACCTACCCGGCGCGTTCGTTGCAACGCGCGGTGCGTTGGTTCAAGGAGAACTGGTGACGCAAAATGCGGTGTGGTCGCGTAAATCGGGCGGAATTCCGCTATTTTTCAAGCATATTTGGTGGTGATTTGCCGATTTCAACGTGACCTGCGATTGGAAAAGCGTTAGAATTAGACGCGACAGGCAAGACAAGCCCCGGTGAACCGGGCCAGATATCAGGCGGACAGATCCATGACCTTGACCCTTTCCATGCCCGGACAGGAAGAACTGAAGCCCCGGATCACCGTGTTCGGCGTCGGCGGCGCTGGCGGCAACGCAGTGGACAACATGATCGAAAAGGCGCTGGACGGCGTCGATTTCGTGGTCGCCAACACCGATGCCCAGGCACTTCAGAATTCTTCGGCGCAATCGCGCATCCAGCTGGGCGTGAAAGTGACCGAGGGTCTGGGCGCGGGTGCCAAGGCCTCCATCGGGGCAGCCGCCGCCGAGGAAAGCATCGAACAGATCGTCGATCATCTGGCCGGCGCGCATATGTGCTTCATCACCGCGGGCATGGGCGGCGGTACGGGCACGGGCGCTGCGCCGATCATCGCGCAAGCGGCGCGGGAGCTGGGCGTACTGACCGTCGGGGTCGTGACCAAACCCTTCCAGTTCGAGGGCGCCAAGCGGATGCGCCAGGCTGAAGACGGGGTCGAAGCTCTGCAAAAGATGGTCGATACGCTGATCATCATCCCCAATCAGAACCTGTTCCGCCTCGCCAACGAGAAGACGACCTTTACCGAAGCCTTCTCCATGGCGGATGACGTGCTGTACCAGGGCGTGAAGGGCGTGACCGACCTGATGGTCCGCCCCGGCCTGATCAACCTGGACTTCGCCGATGTGCGCGCCGTGATGGACGAGATGGGCAAGGCCATGATGGGCACCGGCGAAGCCGAGGGCGAAGAACGCGCCGTCCAGGCCGCCGAGAAGGCGATCGCCAACCCGCTGCTGGACGAAATCTCCCTGCGCGGCGCGAAGGGCGTGCTGATC
This sequence comes from Pseudooceanicola aestuarii, assembly GCF_010614805.1. NCBI lineage: Bacteria > Pseudomonadati > Pseudomonadota > Alphaproteobacteria > Rhodobacterales > Paracoccaceae > Pseudooceanicola > Pseudooceanicola aestuarii. The sequence goes on along the minus strand of NZ_JAAFZC010000001.1, from coordinate 32,090 downwards.
AACATCACCGGCGGCCACGACCTGACCCTGTTCGAATTGGACGAGGCGGCCAACCGCATCCGCGAAGAGGTCGACCCCGACGCCAACATCATTGTCGGCTCCACCCTGGATGACGGCATGGAGGGCAAGATGCGCGTGTCCGTCGTCGCCACCGGCATCGACGCCAGCGAAGTCCCGATGGATATCCCCGTGCCGCGCCGCAAGCTGTCGGAGCCGCTGCGCCCGACCCAGGCCGCTCCGGAAACCCAGCCGGAACCGCAGCAGCAGCCGGCCTACCAGCCGCAGCAGCACGTGGCCGAGGCCGCGCCGGAACAGGCAAGCTTTGACGGGTTCGAAGGCCACCGCGACAACGGTGCCCTGACCGAAGACATCTTCAGCGAGGAAGACGTCGCGCCGGCGCCGGCCCCCGCGCCGCGGGCCGCGCCCGCCCCGCGACCCGCGCCGATGCAGCGTGCCCAGCCCCCCGCCCCGGCGGAGGAGCATTACGAGGATGACGACCTGCCGCCGCCCGCCTATGTGCCGCGCAGCGTCGAACAGCGGGCCACCCGCTTCGAGGAGCCCGCACCCGAGGAAGCCTATGTCGCGCCGCAGCGTCCGCGCCCCGGCCAGCCCTCTCCCGAGGCGCTTGCCCGGCTTCAGGCTGCGGTCAACAAGGCGCCGCGCAGTGCCGGTGCTGGCGCCCCGTCGCGCCATCAGCCGCAACAACAACCTGCGGCCCAGCATCACGACACGGAGAAGTCGCGCTTTGGCGGGATCAATTCGCTGATCAACCGCATGACCGGCCAGGCGGAGGCGGACCAGCGTCCGCAGCAGGCCCAGCCCACCGCGCCGCAGCCGCAGGCACGGACCCAACCGCCGGTGCGGGGCTTCGGCGCCGCCCCCAGCCGGGTTGAGCCGGAGGAGGATCCCGACCAGGAGCGGATCGAAATTCCCGCTTTCCTGCGGCGTCAGGCCAACTGACCAGTCACGATATCCCGGGGCATCCCCCCGGCAAGGGCCGCCCGCCGGGGCGGCCTTTTTCGTTTCGGATCAACGAGATGTTGCACGATGTTTCAGTGCCATGCAGCATTTCGCCGAAGCTGCGGGCCACTATTACAATACGTTGCAAAGAGTGAGTTGAGGCCAGGCGCCGCAGGATTTAGCTAAACTTCAATCAAGGTCGCCTCTGCCCACAGGCGTGTCGACCTGCTGCTCATTTGGGGACCAATGTGCAACAGACGCTGAAATCTTCGGTCGTGTTCACCGGCCTTGGCCTGCATTCCGGACGTAGCGCGCGGATGGTGATCCGCCCGGCGGCCGCAGACCATGGCATCCGGTTCCGACGCACCGACATCGCCCTGGGCGATGCGGTGATCCCGGCCCGCTGGGATCTGGCCGAACGGACCGCGCTGTGCACCCGGCTGGCCAACGGCGCAGGGGCCAGCGTCTCTACCGTGGAACATGTCATGGCCGCGCTGGCGGGCTGCGGTGTGCACAACGCCCTGATCGAGATTGACGGCCCCGAGGTTCCGATTCTCGACGGCTCTGCCGCGCCCTTTGTGCGGGGGCTGCTGGCGTGCGGGCTGGTCCGGCAATCCGCGCCTGTGCTCGCGATCGAGGTTCTGCGCCCGGTCGAAGTCCACGACGGTGCCGCTTGGGCCCGGTTGGCACCGGGGAAGATGATGGAAATTACCTTCGACATAGATTTCGAAGACTCGGCCATCGGACATCAATCCCGCCACCTGGTGATGAAGAACGGCAGCTTCGTACGTGAACTCTGCGACGCGCGGACGTTCTGCCGGCAGGCGGATGTGGACCTGATGCGTGCAAATGGCCTGGCCCTGGGCGGGTCGATGGACAATGCCGTCGTGGTCGAGGGGGACCGGGTGATGAACCCCGAAGGGCTGCGCCACGCCGATGAACCGGTGCGCCACAAGATGCTGGACGCTCTGGGCGATCTTGCGTTGGCGGGTGGGCCGATCCTGGGACATTATACCGGCTATCGCGCCGGTCACAGCCTGACGAACACATTGCTGCGGGCGCTTTTCGCCGACAAGACGAACCTGCGCGCGATTCCCTGCAACCCCGTTCAGGCGTCCGGATTGCCCGGGGTGGGGGTGCATCTGTCCGAAATTCCCGCCGTCGCCTGACCGCATGGTGCGGCAAGTTGATCGTCGCCCCGAAATCTCTGGCGCAAAGACGTTTTGCACCGCAATTTTCTGTGCTAGACCGCTGGGACGAGTGGAGGGCTGCGGCAACATGCAGCCCGTGCAGGACGGCAGAAGAGGGTGGGAGACTACATGACACTTGGCGGTTTCGGGGCGAAGCTGGCAGGCCCGGTCCTTCTTCTGGCGCTGACGGCCTGCGGAGACGGTGGCGTGAAGCCGGGCGAAGCTCCGATGGAATCCTTCACGGCCGAACAGATCTTCGAGCGCGGTGAATTCGAGGTGAATCGCCGGCGTTTCGATGACGCCGCCGAGTATTTCGGCGAGGTCGAGCGCCTGTACCCCTATTCCGATTGGGCCAAGCGTGCGCTGATCATGACCGCCTTTGCCCAGCATCGGGGCCAGAATTACGAGGAAAGCCGCGCCGCCGCGCAGCGCTACCTTGATTTCTACCCCACCGACGAGGACGCGCCCTATGCGCAATATCTCCTCGCTCTCAGCTATTATGACCAGATCGACGAAGTCGGGCGCGACCAGGGCCTCACCTTCCAGGCGCTGCAAGCCCTGCGCGCGGTGATCGAGAAATATCCCGACAGCGAATATGCCAAATCAGCGATTCTGAAGTTCGAATTGGCCTTCGACCATCTGGCGGCCAAGGAAATGGAGATCGGGCGCTACTACCTGCGCCGCGATCATTATACCGCCGCCGTGAACAGGTTCCGCGTCGTGGTGGAGGAATTCCAGACCACGACCCATACGGCCGAGGCGCTGCATCGCCTGGTGGAGGCTTACCTTTCGCTGGGCCTGACGGAGGAAGCCCAGACCGCGGGCGCGATTCTGGGGTACAACTTCCGCTCTACCAGTTGGTACGAGGACAGTTTCAAACTGTTGTCGGGTCGCGGTCTGGAACTGAAGGCGGCGGGCGACAGCTGGCTGCGTCAGGTCTATCGCCAGATGATCAAAGGCGAGTGGTTGTAAACCACTTCCAGTAGGACCACCATATCTGGTAGGACAGGGGCGGGCGACTTTTCCGCCCGGCTTCGGGACGATACGGCGTATGCTGCGCGCTCTGGATATTCGCGACATGTTGATCATTGACCGGCTGGAGCTTGCGTTCCAGCCCGGTCTGAACGTGCTGACCGGGGAGACCGGCGCCGGGAAATCCATTCTGCTGGACTCGCTGGGTTTCGTGCTGGGCTGGCGCGGGCGGGCCGATCTGGTGCGTGCGGGGGCCGATCAGGCGGAAGTCACGGCCGTATTCGACCTGCCCCGGAACCATCCGGCCCATGCGATTCTGTCGGAGGCAGGGCTGCCGGGTGGGGCGGAATTGTTCCTACGCCGGGTCAACACGCGCGATGGTCGCAAGACGGCATGGATCAACGACCGCCGCGCCAGTGGCGAGGTGCTGCGTAACCTCTCTGACGCGCTGGTCGAATTGCATGGCCAGCATGACGATCGCGGCTTGCTGAACCCGCGCGGTCACCGCGCTATCCTGGATCAATTCGGTGCGCTGGACCCGTTGCGGCAGGCGGTGCGCGAGACCTGGCGCAGCCGCGCGCAGGCGGTGAAGGTGCTGGATGCGGCCCGCGCCGCGCTGGAGGCTGCCCAAAAGGAAGAGGATTTCCTGCGCCACGCGGTGGGTGAGCTGGAAAAGCTTGCTCCCGAACCGGGGGAGGACGCATCGCTGGACGCCCGTCGCCGCATGATGCAGGGCGCCGAGAAGGTGCGCGCCGATGTGGCCCGCGCCTCCGGCGCGCTTGGCCCCGAGGGGGCGGAAGGCGCGATGGGCGATGCGTTGCGCTGGCTGGACGGCGCCGTCGACGGCGTGGAGGGCCGGCTGGACCCGGCCATCGCGGCCCTGGGCCGGGCGTTGACTGAATTGGGAGAGGCCTCGGACGGGGTGTTGCGCTGTCTTGACGCTCTGGATTTCGATCCGCTGGAACTGGAAGCGACAGAGGAACGGCTCTTTGCCATTCGCGGCCTCGCACGCAAGCATGACGTGGCCCCCGATGACCTGGCGGCCCTGGCTGACGGGCTGTCCGCGCGGCTGGCCGCGATCGACGGCGGTACCGCCGAGATCGGTCGACTGGAACGTACCGCGCGGGAGGCCGGGGCGGCCTATGATAGCGCCGCCGCCGCCCTGACCGCCGCACGCAGCAAGGCTGCTGCCGCGCTGGATCGCGCCATGGACGCAGAGCTGGCCCCCCTGAAGATGGAGCGCGCCCGGTTCGAAACCCGGCTGAGCGAGGCGGAGCCGGGCCCCGACGGGCGCGACGACGTGACCTTTACCGTGGCGACCAATCCGGGTGCCCCGGCGGGAGCGTTGAACAAGATCGCTTCGGGCGGGGAGCTGTCGCGCTTCCTGCTGGCGCTGAAGGTCTGCCTGGCCGGGGAGGCCCCCGGCGTCACCATGATCTTCGATGAGATCGACCGCGGCGTTGGCGGGGCCACCGCCGATGCGGTCGGCCGCCGGTTGTCGCGATTGGCGGACAATGGCCAGGTGCTGGTGGTCACCCATTCCCCGCAGGTTGCCGCCCTGGGCCAGCACCACTGGCAGGTCGCCAAGCGGGTGGAGGGGGAGCGCACGCTGTCCTCCGTCACCGCGTTGTCGGAGGCGGACCGGGTGGACGAGCTGGCCCGGATGCTATCCGGCGATGCCGTGACCGAGGAAGCGCGCGCCGCAGCGCGGCGATTGATGGACGCCCGTTAGGTTTGTTCGGCTTTGCGGTGCGCGCAAGATTGGTGCGCGGGCCATAGGCTGGGAGGTTCCGTGCCATGGGGGATGTTGCGGCTTTCAGGCCGAGGGGGGGCAGGCCCTGCACCTTGCGCCAGGCGTCCCTTGTGGCCGATGGACCCGCCAGGCAACGGCGACGGCCACAAGGCGACACGCCTGCGACACATATGTGCGCAGGCGTGCAGGCCGGGAAAAACCCTGGCAGGCTGGCAAAGTCATTGGTTCTGAAAAAGACCCGGTAAGCTGGGCCGTCACTCAATATCGCTGTCCAAATGGCGCCGTTCACATCGCCGCTCCCGACCGGGATGGTCGGAATAGACCTCGCACCGGATGGTGCGGCCCTGCCGGGGGCTTCCGGTGCGGGGCGGACCCGACCGGAAGCTTGGTACCAATCAACCAACTAACACCCTCCATCATGGTCCCGATCCGGAACCCCGGTCATACCCCGAATGGGGTATGACGCTGAGGTTTTCGGTAAATGTTTGAAGAATGGAGAGAATCTCTTCCCAGCGTTCGAAGAACAGCAGCTGGCCAGAGCCTTCGAGAACCCGGAAGTCAATCCATGGATATTCCGCCCGGTGCTCTGCCTGGGTGGCGGGCGGCGTCTGGATATCCTTGTCTCCGCGTAGGAAACAGGTTGGCACCCGACCGTTAAGCGCCTGCATTTCCGCGCTCCAATCCATGCCATGCACCAGCAGCATCTCGGTGGAAAACGCGGTCGCGGCCTCTGTCCGGGGGCCCAGAACGATGTCGGAGCCGACGGCCACGGCCTCGAAAATCTCGGGGGTCTGGGTCAGAACGCGCACCGAACCGTCGGGGCCATAGATGGTTTCCAGGAACCGCCGCTTGCCCATCCGTCGCGCCATGGCAAAGGCTGCCCGGATCATGAACGGTAACAATTGCGGAGTATGCCGGGCAGAGGCGAGGGCAAAGCGGTGCCAGCGGCCCATCCGTTCGATCTGCTCCGGCAGGCTCTGCGGCAGCGTCCCGGCAGGGGCGATCAACGCGGTGATCCGGCCGGGGAAGTCCCGGTGGAACCGCGCCGCAAAGATCACGTCGTCGTCCAGCGCCAGGAACGGCGCACGTTCGGCCCCGGCATGGTCCATCAACGCGGCGATGTCGCCTGCGACCTCGCTCAGTACATCGGCGTCGCGCTGCAGCGGGGTCGAGGCGCCGTAGCCGGGCCGGATCGGCACCAGCACCGCCAGCCCCTGACGCAGGGCGTGGGTTTCGGCGGCGGCGGGCCAGCGGCAGAACCCGAAGTTGGAACACAGATACACCACCGGGCGCCCGCCGGGATCGCCCAGCACCAGGTATTCCATGATCCGCCCGCCGGGCCGGTCCAGCCGCAGGAAGGGCCTGTCCTTCAGCGTGGCGTAGCCGCGGCTGACATTGCCCGCCTCCGCCGGGGTGCCGATCACGGCGGGCTGCACGCCGGTGCCTATTTCCATCACCGACAGCACCAACCGCAGCAATTCGGCCTGGCTGTGGCATTCGGTCTTGCTTTGCAGGGTCTTGATCTGGCTGCGCACGGTTTCCAGTGAACGCCCGCGCTTGGCCGCGATGTCGCGCAAGCTGCGCGATTGCGTCAACTCCCGCAGGATATCCGTCTCGGCTCGGGTCAGGCCGAAAGCGTCGCGCAAAGTTTCCTCGGCCTCTGCGGGCCAGTGCAACTCCGAGGTGACGACCACGGCAAACGGCGCGCTGCGGGCCGGGCGGATGACCGACAATTGCACCAGGATCAGGTGCTGGTCGGCCCCTCCCCGCACTCGCAACATGCCGCTGTCCTCGCCGCTGTCGGGACGCAGCAGGCGGCGGATCTCTCCGGCTAGCCCGTCCCCGCCGTCGGGGTCCAGAGGCAGCCCGGCAACATTGCTGCCAGGGGTCGCGCCAAAGGCCTCGGCCGCGGCGGGATTGACGGCAAGGATGCGCAGGTCGGCATCGGCGGCAAAGGCCGCGTTGCGGGCAAAGCGCGACAGCTGAACCTCCTCCGCGCGGTCGGGTGCGGTATCGCGGGCCTGGTCCAGCAGGGTCGCCACGCGTTTGAAATGGGCGATGAAATCGACCCCGCCGGCCACCAGATCTTCGGGCCGGGCACCGTCACGGCGGAAGCGGCGGGTCAATTCCTCCCAATGTTCGGGAAAATCGCTGTAGGTCAGGGGGTCGACGGCCACGTCGTACAGGCACCCGATGATGCGATCCTCCAGATCCGAATGCCTGTCCGTTCCCATCGGGTTGCCTGTCCCTGCCATCCCCAAGCATGTGACCGCGCCTTGCCGAAAGCAACAGCGCTTTGGGCACACCCTCCCTTGCGGGGAGAGCTATGGCCGCCCTGTCTTTTCCCTGTCAGCGCAATCGCCTAAGACAGGGGGAGGCGATAGACAGGCAGCCCAGTGGACGACCGGGAACAACATGACAAAGGCAACCTGCTGCATCTTGCGGCCTGCTACCTGCGCGACGTCTGGCACGTGGCGCGCAGGCGCGGGCCCAACCAGGTGCAATTCTGGCTGATCGCGCTGCTGGTGGGGATCGCGGCCGGCTTCGCCGCGCTGCTGTTCCGCAAGGGGATCGATGCGATGCAATCGTTTCTCTACGGGACGGAGGACGTGCACCTGCTGCACAGTTTCGCCGGCACGTTGCCCTGGTATCTGGTTCTGGGCATTCCGGTCGCGGGCGGTCTGACCGTCGGGCTGATCCTGCACCATTTCACCCCCGATGCCCGCGTCCGGTCCGTGGCCGACGTGATCGAGGGCGCCGCCATGCAGGAGGGCCGGGTCGAGATCCGCGCCGGTCTCGCCTCTGCCGCCGCGTCGATGATCACCCTGGGCACCGGTGGCTCGTCGGGGCGGGAGGGGCCGGTGGTGCACCTGGCCGCCGTCGTCTCCACCCGGGTGCTGCACTGGCTGAAAGCCGATGGCGTCACCGGGCGCGACCTGCTGGGCTGTGCCGTGGCCGCCGCCGTGTCGGCCAGTTTCAACGCGCCGATCGCCGGGGCGCTGTTCGCGCTGGAGGTGGTGCTGCGCCACTTCGCCATCCATGCCTTCGCGCCGATTGTCATCGCCTCGGTCGCGGGAACGGTGATCAACCGGCTGGAATTCGGCGGGGTCACGGAATTCACCCTGCCCGCCGCCACGATTTTGCAATTCTACGAGGAACTGCCGGCCTTTCTGCTGCTGGGGGCGATCTGCGGGCTGGTGGCGGGGCTGCTGATGCGCGCCATGTTCGCGGCGGAGGACGTGGCGACCCATGTGCAGGCCCGCATCGGGCTGCCGCGCTGGTTGCGACCGATGATCGCCGGCGCGATGCTGGGGCTGATCGCGATCTGGTACCCGCATATCATCGGCGTCGGCTACGAGACGACATCGGCGGCGCTGACCGGCCAACTGACCCTTACGGCCGCCATCGGGTTTGCCCTGGTCAAGGCGCTGGCCGTGTCGATCACCATCGGCGGACGCATGGGCGGGGGGGTGTTCTCGCCGTCGTTGATGATGGGGGCGCTGGCGGGGCTGGCCTTCGGCCATATCGCCACGGGGTTGTTCCCGGAGAATTCCGGCTCTCTTACCCTTTATGCGCTGGCGGGGATGGGCGGCGTCGCGGCGGCGGTGCTGGGGGCGCCGATCTCGACCACGCTGATCGTGTTCGAACTGACCGGCGACTGGGCGACGGCCATGGCGGTGATGGTCACGGTGTCGATCTCCACCGCCATCGGGACGCGGCTGGTGGCCAAATCCTTCTTCCTGACCCAGCTGAAGCGGCGCGGCGTGCGACTGGCGGCAGGGCCGCAGGATTACCTGCTGACAATGATCCGGGTGCGGGCGGTCATGCGAGGCCGCGACAGCGACCGCGCCGCGCCCGAGGACGCCTGTTGGCAACTGATCGAGGCGGGCCATTACATCGACGCCGGCGCCACGTTGGAGACGGCATTCGCCGCCTTTGACCGCACCTTGAAACCCTATCTGCCGGTGGTCTCGCTGACCGGTGCGGATACGCCGCCCGAATTGCGGGGCGCGCTGTTCCAGGTCGATGCGCTGCGCGCCTATAACCGCGCTCTCGCCGCCACCGCGGCGGAGGAGCATTCCTGACGCGGCGGCGGGTGCGCACGACAGCGTGACGACGACAGCTTTGGCCCCGCCGGCAATGCGGGTCTCAGTCAGAGGGCCGGGCACCAGGTCAGCCCCCGGCAGGGCGCCCGTCGGGGCCGTGTCAGACCCGTTCGACCGTCACGAAATCCGTGGCGTAGAATGCCAGATATCCCGAGATTTCCGCCGTGGCGTCAAACGGCGACTCGTAGGACCAGGCGGCGTTTTCCAATGTCTGACTTTTCGTCACGATGGAAAAGTAGCTTGCATCGCCCTTGTGCGGGCAATGGGTCGTGTGCTGCGTCCGGTCGAGAAAGGCCATCGCGATATCGTCCCGCGGAAAATAGATGACGGCGGGATAATCTCCCTCGGCCAGTTCCAGCGCATTTCGGCTTTCGCCCAGAACGGCACCGCCCGCGCGAACGGTCCAGGTGCCTTCTGCCTTGCGGATCGTGATCTTGGTCATTCGGTCGTCTCCCACTGGTCTCGGGATGTGGTGCCCGGCCCATGTAACAAATCCATGTCCCGCCACGCCACGGCAGCGATCAGAGCGCGCGCGTCGCGCCCTCCAACCATAGCCGCGCCGCCCCGTCGAGCCGAGGCGCAATCTTGTCGCGGCAGGCCGCATGGTAGCGATCAATCCAGTCGCGTTCGCCCGCCTCCAGCAGATCGAGGTCGATCAGCCGCCGGTCGATGGGCACAAAGGTCAGAGTTTCAAATTCCAGCATGTCGCGGTCGTCGCCGCCGGGCAAGGGGCACGCATCCTGAACCACGATCAGGTTCTCGATCCGAATGCCAAAGGCGCCCTCGCGGTAGTAGCCTGGCTCGTTCGACAGGATCATTCCCGGTTCCAGAGGGACATCGCCGGCACGCGACAGGCGTTGCGGCCCCTCGTGCACCGACAGATAGGCGCCGACGCCATGGCCGGTGCCATGGTCGTAATCCAGCCCGGCCAGCCATAGCGGATACCGCGCGATTGCATCCAGATGCGCCCCCGCCACACCGCGCGGAAAGCGCAGCCGCGAGACGGCGATCATCCCCTTGAGGACACGGGTGAAGCAGGCTTTTTCCTCTGTCCCGGCCTCACCCACGACAAGGGTGCGGGTGATGTCCGTGGTGCCGTCGGGATATTGCCCGCCGCTGTCCAGCACGATCAGCGCGCCTTCGGTCAGTTGGCGGTTGGTCTGGTGGGTGACCCGGTAATGGGGCAGGGCGCCGTTGGGGCCTGCCCCGGCGATGGTGTCGAAACTGATTTCGCGCAGGGCGTTGGTCGCGCGGCGCTCTCCCTCCAGGGTGGTGGCCAGGTCGATCTCTGTCAGGGCGGTCTGGTCGGCGGCGTCGTACCAGGCCAGGAACCGGCACATGGCGGCGGCGTCGCGCAGATGCGCCTCCCGGCTGCCGGCGATCTCGGCCGGGTTCTTGCGCGCCTTGGGCAGGGCCACGGGATCGGGCCCCCAACTGACGCGATCGCCCAGCAGATCCGCCACCGCACAGGGGACAGAGGCGCGGTGCGCCCGCACCGGGCCGGGCTGGGTTTGCAGGTCGCGGACGAAGGCATCGGGCGTTCTGACCGTGACACTGGCGCCCAGGTGACTGCGCAAAGCTTCGTCCAGCTTGGCCGGATCGACATACAGCGTGACAGCGCCGTCGGCGTGCAGCAGCGCAAAGGCATGGGGCACCGGGTTGCGCGCGATGTCGCTGCCGCGAATGTTCAGCAACCAGGCGATGCTGTCGGGCAGGGTCAGGACGGCGGCGGTTTCCCCGGCGCTGGCCAGTTCGGCCCCCAGGCGCCGGGCCTTGGCCTCGTGTGCTTCTCCTGCGAATTCCAACGGATGAGCGATGATCCGGCCCTGAGGCGCGGCGGGCTGGTCGGTCCAGATGCGGTCCAGCAGATTGTCGCCGGGCACCGGCACGATGCCGCTGCCGTTCAGGGCCTGCTCCAGCCGCTCCATTTCGGCCGGGGTGTGCAGCCAGGGATCGAACCCGATGCGCCCGCCCTGTGGCAGGGCGCCGCGCAGCCAGTCCGCGAGCCCTGTCGCGGGCCAGTCGACGGGGGTGAAGGCCGTGGTGTCCAGCTGCGCCCGCGCCTGGACGGTGTAGCGCCCATCGACAAAGACACCCGCCCGGTCCAGCAGCGCACAGCAGAAGCCCGCCGATCCGGTGAACCCGGTCAGCCAGGCCAGCCGGTCATCGCGCGGGGCGACATATTCGCCCTGATGCGCGTCGGCGCGGGGCACCAGGACCCCGTCCAGCCCCGCAGCAGCCAATTCGCCGCGCAGGGCGGCCAGCCGGGGCGGGCCTTGTTCGGGGCGCGTGCTCTGCTCGAAATCCTGGAACATCACGAGGCGCGCCGGATGCCCGAGAATCGGGCCCGCGCGCGCGGATCGTTGTCGAACAGCGCGGCCAGCTGTTCGGTCATCGCCCCGGCCAGCTGATCGACGTCCGTAATCGTCACCGCGCGATCGTAATATCGGGTGACGTCATGGCCGATCCCGATGGCCAGCAATTCCACGGCACGGCGTTTTTCCACCATGGCGATCACGTCGCGCAGGTGTTTTTCCAGGAAATTGGCCGGGTTCACCGAAAGGGAGCTGTCATCGACCGGCGCGCCGTCGGAGATCACCATCATGATCTTGCGCGCCTCCCGCCGGTTCACCAGCCGGCGATGCGCCCATTCCAGCGCCTCGCCGTCGATGTTTTCCTTCAGCAGCCCTTCCTTCATCATCAGCCCCAGATTGGCGCGGGCGCGGCGCCAGGGCGCATCGGCGCCCTTGTAGACGATATGGCGCAGATCGTTCAGGCGGCCGGGCTGTTGCGGGCGGCCGTCGTTCAGCCACCGCTCCCGGCTTTGCCCGCCTTTCCACGCGCGGGTGGTAAAGCCGAGGATTTCCACCTTGACGGAGCAGCGTTCCAGCGTGCGCGCCAGCACGTCGGCACAGATCGCCGCGATGGAGATCGGCCGCCCCCGCATGGAGCCGGAATTGTCCAGCAGCAGCGTCACGACCGTATCGCGGAACTCGGTGTCCTTCTCGACCTTGAAAGACAGGGGCGTCGTCGGGTTGGCAACCACGCGGGCCAGGCGCCCGGCGTCCAGGATGCCTTCTTCCTTGTCGAAATCCCAGCTGCGGTTCTGCTGCGCCTGAAGGCGGCGCTGCAACTTGTTGGCCAGCCGCCCGACCGCGCCTTTCAGCGGGTCGAGCTGCTGGTCCAGATAGGCGCGCAGTCGCTCCAACTCGGCCGCGTCAGCAAGGTCTTCGGCCGCGATTTCCTCGTCGAAATCTGCGGTGTAGATGACATAATTGGGATCGGCGTCACTGACCGGTGGCGGCGGCGGATCCAGCGGGGCCTCGCCCTCCGGCATCTCGACCTCCTCGCCCATGTCGTCTTCGGACATGTCGTCCGAGGTGACCTGCGCCTCGCTGGGATCCTGCTGTTCGTCCTGGCTCTGCTCCGGGGAGGCGTCGGGCTGATCCTCGCTGTCGTCGTCGCCGGTGCTGTCGGGCTCTTGCTCCTCCGGGTCGCCGTCCTCGGCCTGGTCTTCCATGTCCTCGTCGGATTGATCGGGATCGTCGCCCAGCTGATCGCCGAAGCCCAGATCCTCGATCATGCGGCGGGCAAAGCGGGCGAATTCGGTCTGGTCCGAGAGCTTGTCGTTCAGATCTTCCAGCGTGGTGCCGGCGTGGCCCTCGATGTGATCGCGCCACAGCTCCATCACGTTCTGCGCGCCCTCGGGCATCGGACGGCCGGTGGCCAGGTGGCGGATCAGGTATCCGGCGGCGACGGGCAGGGGCGCGTCCTGGGCATTCGTGATGCCGTCATAACCGGCGCGCTTGGCCTCCACCCCGATCTTGTGGTCGATATTGCCGGCGGTGCCGGGCATGTCGCGGGCGCCCATCGCCTCGCAACGGGCGGTTTCCATCGCTTCGTACAGGTCCCGCGCCATGTCGCCGGGGGGCGAATATTTCGCGTGGGTGCCCGCGTCGTGATAGCGGTGGTGCAGGGCCAGCGCGTCGGCGGTGCCACGGGCCAGCAGAACCTCGTCGCGGGTCATGCGGCGGCTGACCTGCGGCAGGCGGACGCTGTCCACCGTCTTCCCCGAGGGGTCGACGGAATAATGGACCGACAGTTCGGAATCGTCTGCCATGACCTTGGTCGCCTCGGCCAGGGCTTTCTTGAACGGATCGGCGGGATTGTCGTTCTGGATGCTCATGGGGAAGGTAAAGCACTCCGCAGGGGCAACGGCAAGCACCTCGCGGCGCGGGCCAGGGGGGCGGGCGCCGGGGCGCAGGACCGGAGGGGCAATTGCGCCCCCGTGATCGTCCTGCACAGGCGTCCCGTCACGGGACCGGGCGGATCAGCGCCGCCCGGTGCCGGTCTTGGGCAATGCGCCTTACTTCGCCAAGGAGGCGGCGCTTTCCGGCAGCTCGGCGTCAAAGCAACGCTGGTAGAATTCCGCCACGGTCTGCCGCTCAAGCTCGTCGCATTTGTTGAGGAACGTCAACCGGAAGGCATAGCCCACATCGCGGAAAATCTCGGCGTTCTGGGCCCAGGTGATGACGGTCCGCGGCGACATGACCGTGGACAGATCCCCGTTCATGAAGGCGGTGCGTGTCAGCCCGGCGAGCGTCACCATCTGGTCGATGGTGCGGCGGCCCTTCTCATTGTTGTAATGCGGCGCCTTGCTGAGGATGATCGCCGCCTCGGCGTCATGTGACAGGTAGTTCAGTGTCGCCACCAGCGACCAGCGGTCCATCTGGGCCTGGTTGATCTGCTGTGTGCCGTGATAAAGGCCGGTCGTATCGCCCAGCCCCACGGTGTTGGAGGTGGCGAACAGGCGGAAATACTTGTTCGGGGTGATGATCTCGTTCTGGTCCAGCAGCGTCAGCTTGCCGTCATGCTCCAGCACCCGCTGGATCACGAACATCACGTCGGCCCGGCCCGCGTCATATTCGTCAAAGACGATTGCGGTGGGGTTGCGCAGCGCCCAGGGCAGGATGCCTTCGTGGAATTCGGTGACCTGCTTGCCGTCGCGCAGCTTGATCGCGTCCTTGCCGATCAGGTCGATCCGGGAGATGTGGCTGTCCAGGTTCACCCGCACGCAGGGCCAGTTCAACCGGGCGGCGACCTGTTCGATATGGGTCGATTTGCCCGTGCCGTGGTAGCCCTGCACCATCACCCGGCGGTTGTGGCTGAACCCGGCAAGGATCGCCAGCGTCGTGTCCGGGTCGAATTTATAGGTGTTGTCGATCTCCGGCACCCGATCCGATGGCCCGTCAAAGCCACGTACGATCATGTCGGTGTCGATACCGAAGACGTCGCGGACCGAAAATTCCTCGGTCGGTTTGGCGTTGATATCGGTCGATCCGTCAGCCATGTTCGATCTGTCCTTTATTCCGCGCGGCTTGCTGGCCGCCACTCGTGCAACATATCGAAGCATGCGGCAAGCGAAAGGGCAAAAACGTCACGATTTGCCCCGCCGCGGGGGTGCTCCGTTCGGGCAAAGACAGGAAGGTTCATGGCAACTCTGGAAGAGATCGAAGACCTGATCGCACGCGTGGCCCTCGGGGATCGGCGGGCGTTTTCCAGATTGTACGCGCTGACCTCGGCGAAACTAATGGGCGTCGCGCTGCGTATCTTGAATTCGAGGGAAGAAGCGGAGGAAACCGTTCAGGAGACCTTCGTGAAGGTCTGGCGCAACGCCGACAGGTACAAGGCCGGGGGCTACAGCCCCATGACCTGGCTGATCACCATTGCACGCAATGCGGCGATCGACAGGCTGCGCGCCCGGCGCGCGGCGGCCGAAGACCTGACGGAGGCCGAAACCCTGGCCGACGGCACCCCGGGGCCCGAGGCCCTGGCTGTGGCGTCCGCGGAACGGGCCAGGTTGATAACCTGCCTGGAGGAATTACCCGAGGATCGCGCCTCGGCCGTGCGGGGGGCCTACCTGCGGGGCGAAACCTACGCGGAGCTGGCGGCGCGCCACGATGTGCCGCTGAACACGATGAGAACCTGGCTGCGCCGCAGTCTGCTGAAGCTGAAGGATTGCCTGTCACGATGAGCGCCGAGACGCTGACACCGGAAGAAGAGGACCGCGTTCTGGCGGCCGAATTCGTGCTCGGACTTCTGAGCGCCGGTCAGCGTCGTGCCTTCGAGGACCGTTTGAACCGCGATCCCGCCCTGCGCGCCACCGTCGCCGCCTGGACGGAGGATTTCACCGCTCTCACCGATGATATGGAAGAGGTCCGCGCCCCGGCCCATGTCTGGGACGCCATCCGCGCCGAGGCATTCGGCGAGACGCGTGGCCGCACTTTTCTGCGCCGCCTGTCCCTGGGGCCGCTGGTGTTGGGCACCGCCGCCGCCTGCCTGGTGGCCTGGCTTGCGGTCGATCGCGGTTGGCTGGGCCCGGACCAGGGTGAGACGGCCCGGCCCGAGATGCAGGCCATGATCGCGGCAGAGGACGAGACGGTGCGCTATGCCGCCGCCTATGATGCCGACAGCGCGGACCTGACCGTAACCCGGCAAGGCGTCGACGCGGCGGCGGGGCGGGCGCATGAATTGTGGCTGATCGCGCCGGGCGGCGCGGCGCCGGTGTCTGTGCTGGTCTGGAACGCCGGCAGCGCGCAGGACAGCCGCACCGTGACCTTGCCCGAAGCCCTGCGCGGCGCACTGCCCGGCGCCACCCTGGCCATCTCGGACGAGCCGCAGGGCGGATCCCCCACCGGCGCCCCCACCGGCGCGGTGCTGGCCACCGGAACTGTGGTCGGGGCCTGATTGCACAGGTTTCGGGGCTGCGGGATTCCCGTTCAGGATGCCCATAGGACGTGTCGGGCCATAGCCCATCCCGCCCCCGGCGGGCTGACCGCCGCGCGTCACAGCGGCAGGGCGGTCCCGTTGCTCCAGCCGAAGGGGCCGAAATCCTGTGGTTCCATCCCCTCGATCGCGAACAGGTTCACGGCATATTCGTCGCGGGTGCGGCGCCAGTGGTGGGTGTAGATCCCGCAGATGCCGCAGAAGTAATGCCGTGCCGCCCCGGTGCCCCATTGGTATAGTTGCAAGGCCTCCGCGCCTTTCACCAGCTCGATGTCGCCGCTGACCGTGGCCGTCACCGCGCCGCGCCTGCGGCAGAACGAACAATCGCAGCGCCGAGCCGTCCCCAAGGCGTCCGGGGCCAGGGTCAGGTGCAATTCCACCGCGCCGCAATGGCAGGTCAGCCGGTGCCAGGGGGCGGGACGGCTCATCTCCGGCGCCCGACGCTGGGAACGCGGCTGCGGCTGAGGCGGTACTTGGCCTCCGGGTGCGGCGGGCGGCCCCGGGTCCGGTTCCAGAACGCCGGCCCGCCCAGACGCGCGAACACCGGCAGTGTCAGCACCAGCCCGGCGATGAACCCGCCCGCATGCGCCCAGTAGGCCACGCCTCCGGTGGTCGGATCCGCGCCCACGCCATTGACCAGTTGCAGGGCGAACCACAGACCCAGCATCAGCCAGGCGGGGACCGGGAAGACCTTGAAGAACACGATGAAAATGATCAGGATATCGACCCGCGCGCGCGGAAACAGCAGCAGGTAGCCGCCCATCACCCCCGCGATCGCCCCCGATGCGCCGACGGTCGGCACCAACGATCCCGGCCCCGCGATCAGATGCGCCACCCCTGCGACCACGCCCGAGACAAGGTAGAAGCCCAGGAATCCCC
Source organism: Pseudooceanicola aestuarii (assembly GCF_010614805.1). Classification (NCBI taxonomy): domain Bacteria; kingdom Pseudomonadati; phylum Pseudomonadota; class Alphaproteobacteria; order Rhodobacterales; family Paracoccaceae; genus Pseudooceanicola; species Pseudooceanicola aestuarii. The sequence continues at coordinate 15,444 of NZ_JAAFZC010000001.1, read as the reverse complement.
AATGCCCCATCTCGTCTTCCATGTTGTCGCCGAAAATCCACAGGAACAGCATGTTGCCGGCGATATGCATGAACCCGCCATGCAGGAACATGGAGGTCAGCAGTGTGTGGTAGCCCGATCCTTCGCTGAGCCGGGCGGGGATCATCGCGTAGCGGTCATAGAAGGCATAGAGCGCCTCGGGCTGGGACATCAGCCCGGCATAGCCCAGAAAGACGACGACGTTCACCACGATCAGGGCGTAGGTGACATAGGGCGTGCGCCCGGAGGGGTTGTGATCGCGCAGGGGAAACATGCACCGACGCTGCGGCCAAGCGTGCCCGCCGTCAAGAGCGCGCGCGCCCCTCCGGCGATTCTCCCCGCCAGCCGTGGCGCCCGCGACCGCATGTCGGGGCGGGAAGGGGGGGCGGTGTTCCGGGCGAGGGCGCAGGGCCGGGCCGCTGCGCGCTGGGGTTGGACGAGGGGGGCGGGCGATGGCGCGGGCAGGGCGCCGCCCGCGCGTTTCCGCACCGTCTCCTCACAGAAGCGGTTGCCTTCGGCGCCGCGCCACGACAGGAAGGGGCGGGGCCGCCACCCGGCCCCGGTCACGCCGTGCGGGCGTGGTGGAATGGTAGACACAAGCGACTTAAAATCGCTAGGGCCTGGCCCGTGCGGGTTCGACTCCCGCCGCCCGCACCAGCCGTGTTCGATCAAAGCGGCGACGTATGGGCTGGCTGCGGTGCGGCCAAGGCGGCGGCGTCAACCGCGCGGTGTTTTTTCCGGTCGCGCCGATGCGCTGTCGCTTTGGCGCAAAGCGTTTTCCCGGCAACCGATCCGCGCCACCCATCGGGAAACCCGATCTGCCGATGCCGCGCGCCACCTGTCCGATGGCGGTGATGTCGGCGCCGCGCAGCGCGGGCTGGCCGGTTTGCAACGCCTGTGCACAGGCTGTTCATCGCGGCTGGTCGCAAGTCCTGCCCTGCGCTAGCGTCCGTCGAAACATTGCGGAACGGGCTGGATGACGTGGCGCCTGAGACCATGACCAAGGGAGGGCGCCCGGCGGCGGGAGGCGCAGGCGGCGCGCGACTGCGCGGGGTGGCGCGGTCCGGCGCCTCGGCGCTGATGACCGGGATCGACGTGCTGGGGCGGAACGTGGCGCTGGCGGCGCTGGTGTTCTCGGGGGTGTTGCTGCCGGGGGCAGGGGCGGCGAGCCTGATGTTCATGCTGGCGACCGTGGTGTCGATCCTGCTGGTCAATCTCCGGTTGGAGCGGCCGGTGGTGCTGATCTCCTCGGTGCAGAATGCGGCGATCGCGGTGCTGATGCCGTCGGTCTTTGCCATCGCGGCACAGGTCGGGCCAGGCTTTGCCGCCGAACAGGCCGTCGCCACCACCTTTGCGCTGCTGTCGGTCACCACGCTGGCCACCGGGGTGGTGCTGCTGGCCGTGTCGGTCTTTCACCTTGGTCGGCTGGTGCGGTTGATGCCCTATCCGGTGACGGCGGGGTTCCTGGCCTCTACCGGGATATTGCTGATCCTGTCGGCGGGCCGGATGCTGCATCCCGGCCCCGTGGACAGCGCAGCCGGGCTGCTGGCCGACCTGCGCGCCAACCCGATGCAACTGGTGAATTTCGCTCTCGCGGTGACGCTGGCCCTGGCACTGGGGATGGCCACGCGGTGGCGCCGCGACCTGGGGCCGCTGCTCGCGCTGGTCGCGGCCATCGGCGGGGTGTTCGCGGCCCTCGCCATGATCGGAGCCGAGCCGCGCACCTGGGAGGAACTTGGGATCACCGCCTATGCGCGGCTGCCCGAAACCTCGGCCCTGCCCGGCCACCTGGCCGATCCGGGATCGATCGACTGGGCGCGGATCGCGCAGGCCGCGCCGGTGATCGCGGCGGCGGTCTTCATCAGTGTTTTCGGGGCGATGATGAACATCACCGGCATCGAACTGGCGCAACAGACGGATCTGAACCCGCGTGGATCGCTGTGGCGCGCCGGTCTGGGCAACCTGCTGACGGGCGGGGCGGGGGCCGCGGTCAGTTTCCAGTCCTCCACCGTGTCGATGACGGCGGCCGCGTTGGGCGGGTCGCCCCGGCTGACGCCTGTGCTGGTGGCGGGGGTCGTGCTGGTGGGCGCGGCCCAGGCCGGGCCGTTGCTGGCCTGGGCGCCGCGCTTCGTCACGGCGGGTATCCTGTTCTACGTTGGGGCGATCACCCTGTCGGGCTGGTTCCTGTCACAGCGTCGGCGCCAGCCGCTGGTGGATTGGCTGCTGACCGGCGCCATCGTCGGCATCGCCTTCGGGTTTGGCATGCTGACTGCCATCGGTTTCGGCATCGTCGCGGCTTCGATCATCTTTGCCGTCACCTATGCCCGGTTGCCGGTCATCGCGCAGGAAACCGACCTGGCCGCCCTGCGCAGCACCGTGGATCGCGGACCGCGCGACATCGCTGAGCTGGAGCGGGCCGGCGGTCGGGTCGTCGTCTTCCGGCTGGAAGGGTTCCTGTTCTTCGGCTCGGTAGAGCAGCTGATCGCACGGGTGCGGCGGGCCCTGGCGCGGCGGGATCCGCAGCCCGATCACGTCATTCTGGATTTTCGCCGGGTCAGCGGCATCGACACCGCCGCCATCGCCGCGATCCGCAAGCTGGACAACCTGGCCCGGTTGGAGGGGGTGGTGGTGACATTGGCCGGGATGCCCGACCGGATCGACGCGGCGATCCGGCAACAGCGGGTCAGGACGCAGGAGCCCGGATCGCTGCGCCGGGCAGAGACGCTGGATGGCGCGCTGGAAACGGCGGAGGAAACGCTGCTGGCCGCCGCCACCCGCGCCGACGGCCCGGACGACGCCCTGACCACCCTGCGCGCCCTGACCGGCGATGTGGAGACCGCCCGCCGGCTGCTGGCGCTGATGACCCGCCGCACCATGCCCGCCGGCACGCGGCTGATCGCGCGCGGAGAGCGCACCGGAGAGGTCTACCTGCTGGACAAGGGGCGCCTGTCGGTGCGTGCCGATGGGCCGGACGGACGGCCGATGCGGCTGCGCAGTTTCCAGGGCGGTGCCTTCGTGGGGGAAATCGCCACCTATGCCGGTTTACCACGGACGGCGGATGTCGTTGCGGAAACCGAGGCCTCAGTCTATTGTATCGCGCCGGCTGACATCGACAGGATGGTGCAGACTGATCCCGCGTTGGCTGCCGTCTGGCACCGCGCCATCGCCGCCACCCTGGCGGAGCGCATCTCGCGCACGAACCGCCTGCTGGAGGAGCACGCCAAATGACGATCGAACAGGTTCTGCTCTCCATGGCGTTGTTCCAGGTCAAGCACCTGCTGGCCGATTACATCCTTCAGACCGGTGATATGGTCGCGAAGAAGGGGATCTACGGCAATCTGGTCGGTATTTCCCACAGCGTGATCCATGCCGTTCTGACGATTCCGGTGCTGTTGCTGGTGGGCCAGCCGGTGCTGGTGGTCGCGGTGGTGGTGCTGGTGGAATTCGTCGTGCATTACCACATCGACTGGGCCAAGAACCAACTGAGCGGACGCTTGCGCCTGGGCACCACGGATCGCGAATACTGGTTCCTGACCGGGATCGACCAGGCGCTGCACCAGATGACCTATGTGGGGATTCTCTACGTTCTGGCGCGGTGAGCGTCGGGATATCCGCCCCTTTTGTCCCGGCCGGACCCCCGGGTCAGGCGTGGCGGTCCCCGATGCGGTGCCGGTATCGCGGCAAAGTGCGGCAGGAATGCCCGCCTGAGGGATTTTTCCATCCTGACAGGGCGTGCGCGGTCGAACTGTGGGCGATCTTGCGCTAACGGTGAACCGTTGATGCATTTATTCCGATCCTCGCGGAGAATTTGATTTTGTCCCTGCGCGCCTGCTTTGTTCCGCTGACCGTTCTGGCCATCCTGACCGGCCCCGTCCCGCTGGCCCAAACCTCTGTCGCGCGGGCCGAAAGCCTGGGCGCGGCGGTACGCTCGGCCCTCACGGCCCATCCCGAGGTCAAGGCCCGTGACGCCGAAGTCCGGGCCACCATCCATGACCTGGCGCGGCTGCGCGGCGAATACCAGCCGACCGTGACCCTGCGCGGCGGGCTGGGTGCCGAATATGTCGACGATCCGACATCGCTGTCCGCCGCCGACAACGCGGAGACGAAGCTGACCTCCAACATCGGCGTGGAGGCCGAGGTGGTGCTGTTCGACGGGCTGCGCCGCGCCAACCGCGTCTATGCCAATGCGGCAAGGGTGGATGGCACCTATTTCCAGATGCTCGACGCGTCTGAATCCATGGCCCTGAACGCGGTGGAAGCTTACATCGACGTGCTGCGCCACGGGCAGTTGCTGGACGTGGCACAGCGCAACCTGCGCCGCCACCGGGAAATCCGTCGCCAGGTCGGAGAGCTGGTCGATGGCGGCCGCATCCCGGCCAGTGACGCGCTTCAGGTGGATGACCGCCTGATCGCGGCGGAAATGGCCGTGATCGACGTCCGCGAAGCGCGGGAGATCGCCGCCGCGCGCTATGCCGCCGTCATCGGTCACGCGCCGGCGGCGCCGATGTCCTATGGCGCGGCGCCGGGCCTGCCGGGTCAGGTAGGGACGCTGGTACGGAACGCGGTGCAGAATTCGTTTCGCGTGGGCTATTACAACAGCCTGATCGACCAGCGCGCCTTTGAACGCGAGGCGGCGGATGCGGATTACAAGCCGCGCCTGTCGCTGAATGCCGGCGCCTCGGTCGGGTCCAACCTGGGCGGATCGCGGGGCGAGGAAACGGAGGCCCGGATCGGCCTCAACCTGCGCTGGAATCTCTATAACGGCGGCCGCTCTGCCCAGGTTGCCGCCGCGGGGGAGCGGCGGAACAAGGCCCTGTACCAGCGCATGGCCGCGATCCGCGACGTCGAAGAACTGTCGCGCCGCGCCTGGGCCGAATACCGGTCTGCGGTGGAGATGAACCTGCTGCTGGACCGCCAACTGCGCACCAACCGCCAGATCGTGCGTCAATATGACGAGGAATTCCAGGCCTCCAAGCGCACCCTTCTGGATGTGCTGGAGGCAGAGCGCGTCTTTCACAACACCTTGTTCCAGCAGGTCGGCGCCGAAGCCTCGCGCCGGTTCGCCGAATACCGGCTGATCGGTGTGCAAAGCCGCCTGGCGGCGCATTTCGGAGTGAAACCCAGCCTGACCGCGCTGGACGCGCCCCGCGACGTTGTCAGCGAACGTGGCGCCAAAAGCCTGCTCAACCAGGCGATCCCACCACTGCGGAGCCGTGACTGACCGGCCCGCCAGCGCCGACCCGCTGGCCCCCACCGGCGGCACACCGCCCACCGCCCAGGACGTGCCCGCGCCCGGCATGGCCACGGGGCGGAGCTCCGAAGGAGCCGCCGCCCGTGACCCCGATGCGCTGCCCCCCGGACTGGCCGTGGCGGATTGGCTGGCGCGCCACCACGACATGGGATTTTCCCGCGCCCGGGTAGAGGCCGCATTACCTGCCGGGCTGGATGGTCGCGATCCTGCCGCGCTGGCGCGAATCCTGGGGGCGGCGGGGTTCGCCACCCGGCTGGTGCGCCGCACGCCGCGCCAGATCGACCCGGCGGTGCTGCCCTGCGTTTTGTTTCCCCGCGACGGCAGTGCCCCGATCCTGCTGAGCGAGATCGCCGCCGAGGCCCGTACCGCCACCCTGCGCCGTCTCGACAACCCCACTCTGGCCGAAGAGATCCGCCTGCGCGATCTGGCCCGCCTCTGCGACAGGCAGGTGCTGCTGGTGACGCCCGACGACCCGGCCGCGGCCCGCCGCCTGTCCCCCGCCACCCGCGCCGAAGGGCGTGCGCAGGGGCATTGGTTCTGGGGCGCGGTGCGCGCCAATTCCGGTGCATTCGTGCAGGTGATCGTGGCGGCGTTCTTCCTGAACCTGCTGAACCTGGCGCTGCCGCTGTTCGTGATGAATGTCTATGACCGGGTGATCCCGAACCTGGCCTATGTCACCCTTTGGACGCTGGCCGCCGGGGTCGGCATCGCGCTGGCGCTGGACCTGGCGTTGCGTCTTCTGCGCGGCAATATCCTGGACGCGCTGGCGCGGCGCGTGGACCTGCGGGTCGGCGCCGATCTGTTCCGCCAGGCGATGCAGGTGCAACTGCTGACCCGCCCCGGCGGGGCGGCGGGCATCGCCAACCGGATCCGAGATTTCGAAACGGTGCGCGAATTCTTCGCCTCCGCCACTTTTGTCTCGCTGATCGACCTGGCCTTCATCGGTATCTTCATCGCGGCGCTGTTCTGGATCGTCGGGCCGGTGGCCTGGGTCCCACTGCTGGCGGTGCCGCTGGTCATCGTGCTGGCGCTGGTGGCGCAGGTGCCGATCGCGCGCAATGCCGGGCAGGCGGTGCAATTGGCCACCAAGCGGCACGTGGTTCTGATGGAAACCCTGTCGGGGATCGAGGCGGTCAAAAGCCTGAATGCCCAGCCCGTCATGCAGCGCGAATGGGAGGGGGCCGTCGCCGCCTCGGCCCGGTTGAACGCGCGGGCGCGATTCTGGTCCGCCTTCGCCACCCATACCGCCATGCTGACCACCCAGGTCGTCAGCGTCGGCATCATCGTCTGGGGCGTCTTTCTGGTCGCGGCGGGAGAGATCACCATCGGCGGCCTGATCGCCGCCAATATCCTGGCGGGCCGGGTGCTGGCGCCGCTGACGGCGATTTCCCAGACGATCTTTCGGGCGCAATACGCGGTGAAATCCATGGCCGCCCTGACCGATTTCATGCGCCTCCCGGTCGAGGGCGCGACGCCGCCGCGCGTGCCGCAGCGGCTGACCCGTGGGGCGGTGGAGCTGCGCGACGTCAGCTACACCTATCCCGGATCGCCGGTGAAGGCGCTGGATCGGGTTTCCCTGCATATCCCGCCGGGGGAGGTCGTGGCCCTTCTGGGCCGGGTCGGTTCCGGCAAATCCACGCTGGGGCGGCTGCTGGCGGGGCTCGTCACCCCGCAGGAGGGGTTGGTCCTCGCCGATGGCACCGGGCTGGGGCAATATCACCCGGCGGATCTGCGCGACGGCATCGGCTACCTGCCGCAGGAACCGCAATTGTTCTCGGGCACGTTGCTGGAAAACCTGGTGATGGGCCGCCCCGGCGCCACGTCGGAGGAGATCGCCCATGCGTTGCACCATGCCGGGCTGGACGGCTTCGTCGCCGCCACGCCCGAGGGGCTGAACCTGGATCTGGGCGAGCGCGGCGGGCGGTTGTCGGGCGGGCAACGGCAGGCGCTGGCGCTGGCCCGGCTGATCCTGCGCCGCCCCCGCGTGCTGTTCCTGGATGAACCCACCTCGGCCATGGATCAGCAGATGGAGGCCCAGGTGATCGCCCGGCTGCGCGCGCTGGGGCAGGGGGACATGACGCTGATCCTGTGCACGCATCGCCAGTCGCTGGCCGCGCTGGCCGACCGGTTCGTGGTGATGGAAGCCGGACGCAAGGTGCTGGACGGTCCGCGCGCGCAGATCCTGGCCCGGCTGAACGGCGCGTCTGCGGGCAAGGGGGGCGCGGATGCTGGGCAATAGGATCGACGAGGCCTTCGTCAACGATGTCACCCGGCTGGGCGCCGCGCGCACCGGATCCGCGCCCTGGCGGCTGCTGCTGCTGGTCGCGGGTGGGTTGGGGGCGTTTCTTGCCTGGGCCGCGCTTTATGAGATCGAGGAGACGACCCACGGCACCGGCCGGGTCATCCCCTCTCGCCAGGTGCAGGTGGTGCAAAGCCTTGAGGGCGGCATCGTTTCCGACATATTCGTGGCGGAGGGGGACCGGGTGGAGGCAGGCGCCCCCTTGATGCAGATCGACGACACCGGATTTGCCGCCCAGGCCGGCGAATTGCGCGAGACGGAGGCCGCGTTGCTGGCCGAAAAGGCCCGGCTGGAAGCCGAGGCGGCAGAGGCGGAGGTGCCGACTTTCCCCGCCGGCCTGACCGAACGTGCCCCCCATGCGGTACAGGCGGAACAGGCGGTTTTCTTTTCGCGACGCGATCAGTACCAGCGGGAGTTGGCGGTGCTGGAACAGCAGCGCCTGCAACGCGAAAGCGAGCTGGCAGAGCTGCGCGCCACCCGTGAGAAATGGGCTGCCATGCTGGACCCGCTGCGGGCGGAGCTGCGGCTGACCGAAGACCTGGCCGCCCGGGGGGTGGTGCCGGAAATCGAATTGCTGCGCCTGCGCACCCGCGTCGCGGAGATGGAGGGCGACAGCAATGCCGCCGCCGCCACCCAGGCCCGGATCCAGGCCGCCATGGATCAGGCCACGACCGAGATCGCGGCGGCGCGATCGGCCTACCGCTTGACCGCGCGGCAGCGGCTGGCCCGGCTTCAGGTCGAATTGGCGGTGGCCGGTCAGGGGCTGCGCGCCGCTGCCGACCGGGTTCGCCGTACCCTGCTTCGCGCGCCCGTGCGTGGCACGATCAACACGTTGAACACCACCACCACCGGCGCCGTGGTCCAGCCCGGCGCGCCATTGATCGACATCGTGCCCGCCGATGACGGCCTGCTGATCGAGGCCCGGATCCAGCCCCGCGACGTCGCCTTCATCCGCCCGGGGGAGCGCGCCTCCGTCAAGATCACCGCCTATGATTACACGATCTACGGCGCGCTGGAGGGGGAAGTGCTGCGCATCGGCTCGGATGCGGTTGAGGACCGGGAGGGGCGGACCTATTTCAAGGTCGTCATCCGCACCGAGACCACCAGCCTGGGCGGGGGCGATGGGGCAAGGGGCAACGTAGCGGCCCTGCCGATCATTCCCGGGATGGTGGCCAGCGTCGATATCCAGACCGGCCGCAAATCGGTCCTTACCTACCTGGCGAAACCGATCCTTCGCGCGCGGGGGGAGGCCCTGCGCGAGCGGTAACTCCCCCGCACAACCGCCGTCAAAGCCGCACGCGCCTTTCGACGGCACCGGCCCCGGCCAGTACGCGCGCCGATGCGTAAGCCAGCACGATCCAATCCCGACGCCTACCGATGTGCCACGCATCTTTCATCTGTCCCAAAAAGCGCCGCCCGGCACGCGGCCCCGCCTTCCGCCGCTATTTCGTCAGCGCATCATAGGCGCCGTCCCAATCCGGCGCAGGGGGCGTCAGGCGCAGGGTGTCCAGCCGGTCGCGATACATCGCGACATATCCCTCCAGCCCCAGCCCGGCGTCTGCGGCGGCTTGCTCCAGCCGGTCGGCGGCCTTCTCCGCGCTGGTCCAATCGTGGTTGCGATAGGCCTCCAACAACGTGCGGTTCTCCTTCTGGACGCGGGAAAATCCGGGAGTGACGGCCAGATCCGCCCCGCCCAGCAGGGCAAAGATCCGCTCCGGCTCCGTCTTGCCCTTTACCCGGATCAGGTCCAGCTCAAGCGTGGCGAAACGGTCGCTTACGGCGGCATTGGTGGTGGCCCCGATCACAACCTTCATGCCGTAGGATTTGGTCTGCCCCTCCAGCCGGGAGGCCAGGTTCACCGCGTCGCCCATCGCCGTGTAGTCGAACCGCAGGTCGCTGCCCATGTTGCCCACCGTGCACAGGCCCGAATTCAGGCCGACGCCGATGTCGATGCGGTGCGGCGTGGCTGTGCCGTCGCGGGCGGCTTCCTCCGCCAGGTGGGTGTTCAGCCGTGCCACCCGGTCCAGCATGTCCAACGCGGCGCGGCAGGCAGCGGCCTGGTGGTCGGGGCAATCCATCGGTGCGTTCCAGAACGCCATGACCGCGTCGCCCATGAATTTGTCGATCGTGCCGTCCTGGTCGAGGATTGCGTTGGATTGCTCGGTCAGGAACCTGTTCATCAGGCGGGTCAGCCCCTGGGGGTCGTCCTTGTAGGCCTCTGAAATGGTGGTGAAACCCCGGATATCGCTGAACAGAAGGGTGATCTGCCGGGTCTCTCCGCCCAGGCGCAGGCCCTGCGGATCGGCCTGCAATTGCTCCACCAGACGGGGAGAGACATATTGCCCGAAGGCGCCACGGATCTGTTCGCGCCGCGCTTCCTCCCGCAGGTAATTGGCCGAGGCCATCAGCATCACCGTCAGCACAGTGCCCAGCATCGGAAAGGTCGGATCCAGCAACAGGCGCTGCGACTGGAACTGCCAGAACGACACTCCTCCATAGCCCGCCACCAGCAGCAGCGTCAGCGCGATCAGCCAGCGCGCTTGCAACAGAGGGGTCAGCCCGATGACGATCGCTCCCAAGGCCAGCAGCATCACGATTTCCACAGCCACCGCGTAGTTGGGCCGCACCAGCAGCGTCTTCTGCAACACGTTTTCCAACAGTTGGGCGTGGATCTCCACCCCGGCCATGGGCCGGCCCAGCGGGGTGGGCCTGAAATCCTGCAATCCGATGGCGGAGGTGCCAACCAGCACCAGGTGCCCGGCCAGTCGGCCCGGCGCCATGCGGCCGTTCAGCAGGTCGGCGGCCGGGACAAAGCGACGGTCGCTGGTGGGCGAGAACCATGGCCAGACGGTACCATCGGGGGCGGTGCGGATCAGCTGCCGGGCCACGACGATGCCGTCGATCCCGGCTTCGTTGCTGCGCAGGGCAAAGGCCTGGCCGCCCGTCGCGATGCGCAGCAATTCCATCGACAGGCCCAGCCGCAGCTGGTCCTGCACCTGCATCACCACCGGCACCCGGCGATAGATCCCGTCGGCATCCGGCAGCACCGAGAAGACGCCACGCCCGGCGGCACGGTCCTCCAGCCGGTCCAGGTTGGCGACGATATCGGGGAATTTCAGCAGGAAGGGCGCCGGATCGGCCCCCAGGATGGCGTGTGGTGCCGGGCGGACCTGGCGTTTCTCGGCGCGGTTGGCAGTGGCGCTGCGCAGGCTGGTCTGGCCCAGAACCACCCGCGAACGCCCGATCGCCTCTGCCAGCACGTCGTCGTTGGAGGGCAAGGCGGTCAGCGCCGCTGCCGTGTCGGCGGGCAAAGCGGGATTGTCGCGGGCAATGGCGCCGGGTGACAGGCGGTCGGGTTCGGCAAAGACGATGTCAAAGGCCACCGCAACGGCGCCGGCGGCAGTGGCTGCGTCGATCAGGTCGGCCAGCCGGGTCCGGGGCCAGGGCCATTGGCCCAGCTCCTCGATGCTGGCGTCGTCGATGTCCAGGATCGCCACCGGCAGGTCGGGCACCGGGCGGGGGTGCCAGCGCTGGTAGGCATCGAAGGACAGGTTGCGCAGCGTCTGCACCGGCAGCGGATCCACCACTCGCAGCGCCAGCAGTGCGAGCAGCAGGGCCAGCCCCACCAGCCGGGCCGCATATCTTTTCAGAAACCGGCCCAGCATCGCGGCCTCCCCCTTTGACTGTTGCGGGGCCTGGGCCCGGGCCTTCCCCCGGCCTGTCCAGCCACCATCATGACCGGTTTGGCCGGAATGTGAAGCGCCGCGCGCCTGCCGCGCCGCCCTGACGGGTGTTTTCGGGCCGGCCGGAGCGCGTCACAATTGTAAACGTGCAGGTGCGCGGCTATGGTCATGAGATATTTCATGCCTTTTTTGCAGGAATTCCATCATGCGTTCCTTTGTCGACGGCCCCGAGTTTTCCGATGCGCCCGCGATCTACCTGTTTCGTCCCGAAACCGAGCGCGGCAGCAGCACCCAGGGCGACCCGGACGGCACGGGCGCGATGCAGGTCGCGGTGCCCGATGCCGGACGCCTGTTCTCGGCCACGTTCGAGCGTGACGGCTCGGACCTGATCCTGTCCAATCCGGGCCAGACCGACATCCGCATCGTCGAATATTTCGATGCTGGCCCCGCGCCTGACCTGCTGGCGCCCAATGGCGCAGTGCTGTCCGGCGCGGCGGTCAGCCGGCTGGCCCTGCCCGAGGCGCCCGGCGCCTACGCCCAGGCGGGTGGGGCGCTGTCGGGCGCGGCCTCGCCCATCGGGCAGGTTGAGGCGGTGACGGGTACCGCCCGCGTCCAGCGCAGCGACGGCACGGTTGAAGACCTGGCCCTTGGCGGTCGGATCTTTGCCAATGACGTCGTGATGACCGAAGGCGACGGCACCGTCTCCATCACCTTTGCCGATGGCACGATCTTCTCCCTTGCGGCCGGGTCGCGGATGATCATCGACGACCTGATCTACGACCCCGAGGGGACGGAGAATTCCGGCGCCTTCAACCTGGTGCAGGGCGGATTTGTCTTCATCGCCGGGCAGGTGGCCAAGACGGGGGGGATGGATGTCACCACCCCCACCGCCACCATGGGCATCCGGGGCACCACCGTATCGGTGGACATCCAGACCAGCGGCGGCGTCTCCACCGTGGAAATCGCGCTGAACCGCGATCCCGATGGCGGGCTGGGCCGCATCCAGATTTTCGATTTGTCGGGCAACCCGTTGGCCGATATCACCGGCACGCAGACGAAATGGATCATCTCCTCGGTCGATGGTGAAACGCGGGAGGTCGATCGCAGCGCCACCGACCAGGCGGAGGATGCGATCCTGCTGGCCGATGCGGTGGCCGCGTTCCAATCCGCCGTGGCCCGTGTCCAGTCGGGCGAGACCTTCGTGGACCTGTCCAACAGCGTGCGCCCCGGCAGCGGCAGCCAGGACCCCGGCCTGCCGGGGGGCGATCCTTTTGATACCGGCACCGGTGCGGGGTCGGGCGGGGACACCGGGCCGGAGGACGATGACGGCATCTTCGGCGGGGATGGCGCAGTGGCGGAGGATGGCAGCCAGGGCGAGGATCAGTTGACCGGCCCGGAGGAGAGCGAGGGCAACGTGCCCCCCGTGGTTCAGGATGGCGAAGTCACCGGGGTCGAGGACGGCGGAGAGGACGCGCCGATCACCGGCAGCGCCACGGCCACCGATGCGGATGGCGATACGCTGAGCTACCAGGTGGAGACCCCGCCGACCCATGGCGCCGTGCAGATGCAGCCCGACGGCAGCTTCACCTACACGCCGGAGGCCGATTTTCACGGCCAGGACAGCTTTACATACATCGTCACGGATCCCACTGGCGCGACGGATACCGGCACCATCACCGTCACTGTGGCGCCCACGAACGACGCGCCCGTTCTGGGCGCGGACAGTGTCACCGCGACTGAGGATACCGCCCTGGCCGGCAGCATCGCCGGCAGCGATATCGACGGCGATGCCCTAAGCTACCAGCTGGCCAGCGGCGCGGCCCATGGGCAAGTCGTGCTGTTGGGCGACGGCAGCTATGTCTATACGCCCGATGCGGATTTCGCCGGGACCGACAGTTTCGCCGTCCGCGTGCTGGACCCCGAGGGGGCCAGCGATACCGCCACCGTGACCGTGGTCGTGGAGGGCGTGAACGATGCACCCGTCTGGCAGCCGGGCACCGCCGTGGTGGCGGAGGACGGGCCCGCCCTGACCATCGATCTGGCCGATTACGCCGATGATGCCGACGCGGGGGAGGACGGGACCAGCCTGTCCTACACCCTGGTGTCGGCCATGGTGGTCGGTGCTGTCGGCGGCGAAGCCGCGGCTGGCGGGTTGCCGGAGGGGGTGATCACCCTTGACGGGCGGATGCTGCATGTCGATCCCGCTGGGGTCTTTGACGCGCTGGCGGCGGGGGAGACGGCGCAGATCACGGTTACCCTGCGCGCCACCGACGCGGCCGAGGCCAGTGGCACCGGCACTTTGACCCTGACTGTGACCGGCCAGAACGACGCGCCGGTCCTTGCCGATGCCACATTCACCACCGCCGAGGATACGGCGCTGACCGGCACTCTGATCGGCGCCGACGTGGACGGCGATCCGCTGGTCCATGCGCTGGCCGGACAGGCGAGCCACGGCATCGTGACGCTGGATGCGGCCGGCAGGTTCACCTATGACCCCGACGCCGATTTCAACGGCACGGACAGTTTCACTGTCACGCTCAGCGATGGACGGGGCGGCATCGATACCGCCACCGTGACGATTCAGGTTGCCGCGCGCAACGATCCCCCTGCGATGAACGACGGCACCCTGGCCGTGACCGAGGATGGCGGGCCGGCCAGCCTGGAGCTGTCCGAACTGGCCAGCGACGTGGATGCGGGGGATACGCTCAGCTACAGCTTTGCCCCGGATAGTGGCGACGCGGAGGGGCTGGCCACGCTGGAGGGCGATCGGCTGACCTTTGATCCCGGCTCCGCCTTTGACGGCCTCGCCTCGGGGGAGACGGCGCAGATCACCCTGACCCTGCGCGCCACCGATGCATCCGGTGCCAGCGCCGATGCCGATGTCACCGTCACGATCACCGGGGCCAATGATGCGCCGGTCCTCGACGATCTTGCCCTGACCCTGGCGGAGGACGGCAGCACCTCCGGCACCCTGATGGCCAGCGACGTGGATGCGGGCGCGGCGCTGGAATACGCGGTAATCAGCCAGACGGCGCACGGAGCGCTGAACCTGGGCGCCGACGGCAGCTACAGCTACACCCCCGATGCGGATTTCCACGGCACCGACAGCTTTGTCGTGCAGGTCAGCGACGGGCAGGGCGGCAGTGATACCGCCACGATCACGCTGAATGTCACGCCGGTGAACGACCCGCCGGTGCTGGACGATGGCGCCGACACGTTGGGGGAGGACGCTGCCCCCCTGGTCATCGACCTGGTCGCACGCGATGCCGACGCCGGCGATGGTGCTACCTACCAGTTGATCACCGCGCCTGCGCTGGGCCAGGCGACGCTGGAGGGCAATACCTTGCGGTTCGATCCGGGGGCGGATTTCCAGTTCCTCGGCGCGGGGGAAACGCAGCAGATTACCATCGGCCTGAGGGTGACCGACAGCGCCGGGGCCACGGATGATGCCGTGTTCACCCTGATGGTGACAGGGACCAACGATGCCCCGGTGGTCACCGGCGGCCAGACCGCCGCCACCCTCTCGGAGGACGCCACCACCCCCGCCACCGGAACTCTGACCGCCAGCGACGCCGAAGGCGCGGTCACCTGGTCCGGCACCGCCATGGGCGCCTACGGCAGTTTTGCCATCACCGCCGACGGCAACTGGAGCTACACGCCCGACACCCGCGCCCAGGCCCTGGGCGATGCCACCACGCAGGAGGTGTTCTCCGTCACCGTTGCGGACAGCGCCGGCGTCACGGCGAGCGAAACCGTGACAATCACCCTGAATGGCACCAATGACGCGGCGGTGATCACCGGCCAGATCACCGGCGCGGTGACGGAGGATACTTCGCTGAACGCGACCGGCAACCTGAACCACACCGATGTCGACGGGACCAATGACCTTTGGCAGAGCGCCAGCGGGCAGGCGACCCATGGCAGCTACCAGATCGGGACGGATGGCAACTGGAGCTATGTCCTCGGCAACAGCGCGACGGTCAATGCGCTGGGGCAGGGCGAAACCCTTTCCGACAGCTTCACCGCGACGACGGCGGACGGGACCACGCGAGCCGTGACAATCACGATCACCGGCACCAATGACGCGGCGGTGATCACCGGCCAGATCACCGGCGCGGTGACGGAGGATACTTCGCTGAACGCGACCGGCAACCTGAACCACACCGATGTCGACGGGACCAATGACCTTTGGC